>JBDTVJ010000038.1:0-27283 GCA_040007275.1 Terracoccus sp. | reverse complement strand
CGTGGCTCACATCGACGGCGAGGAGCTGGCCCTGTTCAGCCACGGCACGGCCGTGTTGGTGCCGCCCGGGCCTGAGCGCGACGAGGTCGATGCCCACTGGAGCGCCCACTACGGCAGCAGCCCCTGGTCGTGGGGCGACGACATCCGGATGTACCGCCTGAAGATGAGCTGGGTCATCGCCTACGCCGCCCACCGCGATCGACTGCTTGCCTCCAGGCACGTGACCACCTGAGCGGGCCGACCTGAGGTCGTGAGTCACGAACAGTTTCCGTTCCACGCAGGATGTCGGTGAGGGAGCTGCGCCGCCGGAAGGTCATGTCGGCGGGGGTAGGCCTGCGTCCTCGGTACGGGTACAATCGAACACATGATCGAATCCACAAGAAGCGTGTCGAGGCAGGGTCTGCTGGCCGTGGTCGACGCTCTCGCGCAGGTCGATCCTTTCGCGTCAGATGCCGAGCGGGTCGATCAGCTTGCGGCCTTGGAGCGGGTCAAGGAGGCGTGCGCGGCCGCGCAGGCCGCGGTCACCGCTGCGTTCGTGGCCTCGCAGGAACAGGTGCCGGCCGAGCGTCGACGCGGCCGAGGTTCAGAAGACGGCGCGGAACGCTCGGATGTCGCTGCAGGGCTAGGGGGGTCGATGATGCGGCGGGGGCATCTGGGTCGGGGGATCGCGGGGCAGGTCGCGCTGGACCGGCGGGAGTCGCCCGCCAGAGGGTCTCAGCACGTGAAGCTCGCGCTCGCGTTGGTGCACGAGATGCCGAACACGTTCGCGGCATTGAACTCGGGGCTGCTGAGTGAGGCCCGGGCCGAGACCATCGTCCGCGAATGTGCGCATCTGAGTGGCGAGCAGCGCAGAGCCCTGGACGCCGAGCTGGTCGTGATCACCCGCCCCGATGCCAGCGACACAGACGAACCAGCCGCTGGTGATGGGCTGGGATCGCTCGGTGACCGGGAGCTGACCCGGCGCGTACGGGCGCTGGCCTACCGGGCCGACCCTGGGGCAGCGGCGGAGCGGTGCGCGAAAGCGGCCCTGGAGCGTCGGGTCGAGCTGCGCCACGCCGCCGACGCGATGTGTCGCTTGACCGCGCACCTGCCGCTGGCCCAGGCCCTGGCCGCGCACGCGGCGCTGACTGCGTCCGCTGACACCGCTCGCGCGGGTGGTGACCCCCGGCGCAAAGGGCAACTGATGGCCGACACTCTCGTGGAACGCGTCACCGGGCAGGAGCGCGCCGACGTGGTACCGATCGAGATGCAGCTGGTGATCACACCCGATTCGTTGTTCGACGTCGGAGACACCCCGGCTCAGGTCCCCGGCTACGGCACCGTGCCCGCAGCGTGGGCTCGAGACTTCCTCACCCACGACACCGACCCCCACCACGACCAGCCTGTCGCCATCGCGAGTGCGCGCCCGGGGAGCCACAGCAGTGACCCGCCCGGCGACGCGGACGCCGAGATGCTCGATGCGTACGGCGGGCCTGCCACGGGCGAGGACGAGTTCGGCGGCTTTCTGAACAGCGGCAGTGACACCTGGCCATTGCCACGGCCGTTCCCCGTGCCACCTCCCACCGGTCGTACCGCAACGAAAAGGCGATCCCGCGATGGTGCTGGCGACGATGGTGCTGGCGACGCAGGTGCTGGCCACGCAGCCTGGGGGAACGAGAAGATCACAGAACGCGCTCGTGTCTGGTTGCGGCGGATGTACGCCCACCCGAAGACCGGGCAGCTCGTCGCGATGGACTCCACCCGCCGCGCCGTCGACGGCAACCTGCGCCGGTTCCTCATCGCGCGCGACGCCGCCACCTGCCGCACGCTCTGGTGCGATGCTCCCATCCGTCACCTCGACCACATCCGAGACTTTGCCGACGGGGGGCCCACGAGCGCAGCGAACGGGCAAGGCCTCTGCGCACGCTGCAACCACACCAAGAACCTTCCCGACTGGCAGGCCCGCGCTCTCACCGCCCAGGACAGCACTCAGCACACCACCCTGCCCACCGTCCTGACCACCATCCTGACCACCACACCGACCGGGCACACCTACCGCTCCCACCCACCACCCCTGGTTCCAACCGCTCGAACATCCGCAGCTCTGGCAGTCGAGGCCGCTGCGCCTCTCAGTGCCTTCGAGCGCCATCTCGCCGAACGGATCGCCGGCTGAGCAGGTCGGCGCCCCAGTGAGGGAGGATGCAGAGCATGAGCACACCCGCCCACCAACAGCTCCGCCGTCGCCGTGTCATCCTGCTCGGCTCAACCGGGTCGATCGGTACCCAGGCCCTCGACATCGCCCAACGCAACCCCGACCGGTTCGAGATCATCGGCCTCTCGGCGGGCACCAACCTTGAGTTGCTGGCGAGGCAGGCCGTCGCCCTGCGGGTCCCCATGGTGGCTGCGGCAGCCGGCACAGCCGACGACCTCGCCGCCGCGATCGCTCACGCCGCTGACCACGCGGTAGACGGCCCATCGGTCACCGGTTACGACCCCGAGCTGCTCACCGGTCCCGATGCCAGCACCACCCTGGCCGCTCGGGAGGCTGACGTCGTCGTCAACGGCATCACCGGAGCCATCGGCCTGGCTCCGACGCTCGCCACTCTTCGCGCCGGCACCACCTTGGCCCTGGCCAACAAGGAGTCGCTCATCATCGGCGGCCCTCTCGTCAAACGCGCGGCCCGGCCCGGCCAGCTCGTGCCCGTCGACAGCGAGCACTCGGCGATCGCCCAGTGCCTGCGCGGCGGCACTCCCGATGAGGTGCGCAAGCTCGTGATCACCGCCAGCGGTGGGCCGTTTCGGGGCCGCAGTCGGGCCGAGCTCGAGTCGGTCACGGTCGAACAGGCGCTGGCTCACCCGAACTTCGCGATGGGCCCCGTGATCAGCACGAACTCGGCGACGCTGGTCAACAAGGGGCTCGAGGTGATCGAGGCCCACCTGCTCTTCGACGTGCCGTTCGACCGCATCGAGGTGGTGGTGCACCCGCAGCAGCTCATCCATTCGATGGTCGAGTTCACCGATGGTTCCACCATGGCGCAGGCCGGCCCCCCGTCGATGCTCGTTCCCATCGCCCTGGGCATGGCTTGGCCCGACCGCGTGCCTGACGCGGGTCCGTCGATCGACTGGACGCGCGCCGCCTCGTGGACCTTCGAACCGCTCGACCACGACGCCTTTCCTGCGGTCGAGCTCGCCAAGCGGGTGGGCGGGGCGGGCAGCACCTGGCCAGCCGTCTACAACGCCGCCAACGAGGTGTGCGTGCAGGCGTTCTTCGACGGCGACCTGCGATTCGTCGACATCGTCGACACCGTGGCCAAGGTCGTCGAGCGGTTCGCCGCAGAGCCGGCAGCCTCGCGGGCCGGCGACGCCGAGCTGACCCTCGAGCAGGTGCTCGCTGCCGACGCCTGGGCCCGCAGCGCGACATCCTCGCTCGTCGCCCACTGACGGGGAGCCCCTGACCGGTAACCCCTGATCGGCCCCAGGCGGCCACTTCCTCCGTCAGGTGGGTTTCACAGGGGGCGGGTGTGACAATGGAGTGTGCTGTTCATCCTCGGGGTTCTGGTCATCGTCATCGGTGTGGCGCTGAGCATTGCGCTGCACGAGATCGGCCACCTGCTGCCCGCGAAGAAGTTCGGCGTCAAGGTCACCCAGTACATGGTCGGCTTCGGTCCGACGGTCTGGTCGCGCAAGCGCGGAGAGACCGAGTACGGCATCAAGGCGATCCCGCTCGGCGGCTACGTGCGGATGATCGGCATGCTCCCGCCGCGACCGGGTGACAAGCCCGGCGAGCTGCGCACCCTCTCGACCGGCCGGTTCAGCCAGATGGTCGACCAGGCCCGGGCCGACTCCCTCGAGGAGGTGGCCCCCGGCGACGAGGACCGCGTCTTCTACAAGCTGCACCCGTTCAAGAAGATCGTCATCATGATGGGCGGCCCGATGATGAACCTCGTCATCGCCGCCGTGCTGTTGACCGGGGTGGTGACGCTCTACGGGTTGCCCCAGGTCGCCCCCAAGGTCGGACTGCTGGCGTCTTGTGTACCGACGGCGGCGCCGACGCTGGCGCTGCCCCAGCCCAAGTGCACGACGGGCGACCCACAGGCTCCGAGCGTGGCCAGCGGCCTCAAGGTCAACGACCGCATCGTCGCGGTAGCCGGCTCACCGATCACCACCTGGGACCAGGTGACCGCGGCGATCCGCGACAGCGCCGGCAAACCCCTGGCCATGGTCGTGCAACGCGGCGACCAGCAGGTTCCGATCACGGTCACTCCCACCGCCCTCGTGCGAGCCACCTACGACGCCGAGGGCAACCCCGTCACCAAGGACGGCAAGCTCGTGCTGGCCACGACCGGCTTCCTCGGCGTGACGCCGGGGCAGGAACTCGTCCGGACCCGGATCTGGGACGCTCCTCAGTTCGTCTGGAAGCAGACCATCCAGACAGCCTCGGTGGTCGTGAAGATCCCGCAGAAGATGGCCGGCGTCATGCAGGCGGCCTTCGGCTCGGGCGAACGCGACCCGAACGGCCCGATCTCGGTCGTCGGGGTGGGCCGCATCGGCGGAGAGGTGGCCGCCGCCGACATCCCGGCCGACGAGGGCGGCAACTGGCTCAAGCTCATTCAGCTCGTGCTGCTCATCGCCTCGCTCAACCTGGCACTCTTCGTCTTCAACCTCGTGCCCCTGCTGCCGCTCGACGGCGGGCACGTGGCCGGGGCGATCTGGGAGTCGATCAAGCGAGCGGTGGCGCGAGTGCGTAACCGCCCCGACCCGGGCTACGTCGACGTCGCCAAGGGTCTACCGATCGCGTACGGCATGTCGCTGGTGCTCATCACCATGTCGGTTCTGCTCATCTACGCCGACATCGTCAAGCCGATCAACCTCTTCGGCTGATCGACGTCACACAGCGTCGCCCCCCCGAGCGTCAACGTGAGGTCCCGACGCGGGACATAATGGGAGCATGACGATCTCGCTCGGCATGCCGTCGGCGCCACCTCCCGTTCTCGCCCCGCGGCGCAAGACCCGCCAGATCAAGGTCGGGAAGGTAGGGGTGGGCAGCGACTCGACGATCTCGGTGCAGTCGATGACCACGACGCCGACCACCGACATCAACGGCACGCTCCAGCAGATCGCCGAGCTCACCGCGACCGGATGCGACATCGTACGGGTCGCGTGCCCGAGCCAGGACGACGCCGACGCCCTGCCGGCCATCGCCCGCAAGAGCCAGATCCCGGTCATCGCCGACATCCACTTCCAGCCGAAGTACGTCTTCGCCGCGATCGACGCCGGTTGTGCCGCCGTTCGCGTCAACCCGGGCAACATCCGCAAGTTCGACGACCAGGTCAAGGCGATCGCCCGGGCGGCCAAAGACGCCGGCGTCTCCATCCGCATCGGCGTCAACGCCGGCAGCCTCGACCAGCGGATCATGGAGAAGTACGGCAAGGCGACCCCCGAGGCGCTCGTGGAGTCGGCCGTCTGGGAGGCCGGCCTGTTCGAAGAGCACGACTTTCACGACTTCAAGATCTCGGTCAAGCACAACGACCCGGTCATCATGGTGCGTGCCTACGAGCTGCTCGCGCAGGCCGGCGACTGGCCGCTCCACCTCGGGGTGACCGAGGCCGGTCCGGCCTTCCAGGGCACGATCAAGTCGGCGACGGCCTTCGGGGCCCTGCTCTCGCAGGGCATCGGTGACACGATCCGGGTCTCGCTGTCGGCGCCTCCGGTCGAGGAGGTCAAGGTCGGCAACCAGATCCTGCAGAGCCTGAACCTCAAGCCGCGCAAGCTCGAGATCGTCTCGTGTCCGTCGTGCGGGCGGGCCCAGGTTGACGTCTACACGCTCGCCGACGCGGTCACGGCCGGGCTCGAGGGCATGACCGTTCCGCTGCGCGTGGCCGTCATGGGCTGCGTCGTCAACGGTCCGGGCGAGGCCCGCGAGGCCGACCTCGGGGTGGCCTCCGGCAACGGCAAGGGCCAGATCTTCGTCAAGGGCGAGGTCATCAAGACCGTTCCCGAGAGCCAGATCGTCGAGACCCTCATCGAGGAGGCCATGCGCCTCGCCGAAGAGATGGGCGAACCGGTCGACGCCGCCGCCGCCGGTACTCCCTCGGTCACCGTCGGTTGAGATGCGGGCTCCCGTTCGCTCGATGGAGCGGGATGCCGTTCTGGACGACCTCGCCCACCGTGTCGTCGCGCTGCGTCCGGGTGAGCGGGTCGCGGTGGCCGTCGACGGTGTCGACGGTGCCGGCAAGACCATGCTGGCCGACCAGCTGGGCGACGTCATCCGGAGCCTGTCGCCGAGCGGACGGCCGGTCGCGCGGGTCGGGGTCGACGGGTTCCATCACGCCCGGGCGCGCCGCTACGCCCACGGCACCGGTCCCGACACGTTCTACGCCGACTCCTACGACTATGACGCGTTTCGACGCTGCGTCCTGACGCCCTTCCGGGCCGGACGACCGCTGACCCCGGCCGCCTTCGACGTGGAGGCCGACGTCATGGTGACCCCGACACCTGTCCCCACGGCCGAGGGCACCCTGCTGCTGGTCGACGGGATCTTCCTGCAGCGCCCAGAGCTGGCCGGCCAGTGGGATGCCGTCGTGTTCGTTGACGCGCCCTTCGCCGTGACGGTGCCGCGCGGCAACGCCCGCTTCGACGGGCACCACGACCCCGACCCGGAGGCGGTCACCAACCGTCGCTATGTCGAGGGCCAGCGGCTCTATCTCGCGCAGGCACGTCCACGCGAGCGGGCGACGTGGGTGTTCGACAACACCGATCTCGACCGCCCGCTACTCACCTCCTCGCTCACCCCACCGGGTTCAGCGGGTGGATCGCCGGCGGCGCACTGACGTGCCCGTCGGCTGCCGCGAACGCGGCGGCCAGGTGCTCGGTCTGTAGGTGCGCAGCCATGTCCTCGGGGGAGCGCCACGTCTCGATGGTGAAGAAGGTGCCGGCCGCGGCGTCCGACTCGAACACCTCGTAGGCGACGCAGCCGGCCTCGTCGCGGGTGGCCACGGCCAAGCTCGACAGGGCCGCCCGGATGCCGTCCTCCGACCCCGGTTTGGCGACGATCTCGGCGACGACACGCAACTCGGTCATGGTGGGCCTTTCGGGGCTGGGAGGCGCACGCTGGTCAGCGGCGTGGGATTCCCCACCGTAGTGCGCGACACCTGCGGCGCGTCGGGGTTCGAGGTCACCTGCCGTTCACCCGCCCTCACTACACTGCCGGTATCCGCCCAGAGCGAGCACGCTCGCGGCCCGAGGAGGGTGAGATTGTCCGACCCGATGCTGGCCGGTGACCGGGCCTGCGCCCCTCGCACGTTGCTCGACGTGCTGGCGGCCACCGTGGCCCGGCATCCTGACGCGCCGGCCATCGACGACACGCGGTCGGTGCTGACCTACCGCGAGCTGGCTGGTGAGGTTCGCGAGATGGCGGCGCACCTCGCGACAGCGGGGGTGCGACCGGGCGACCGGGTCGGGGTGCGGGCGCCGTCGGGCACCCACGACCTCTACGTGGCGATCCTCGGCATCCTGTGGGCCGGAGCAGCCTACGTGCCGGTCGATGCCGACGACCCGCAGGAGCGCGCCGACCTCGTGTTCTCCGAGGCCGACGTCGCGGCCGTGGTCGGGGACGGCCGTCGTATCGAGACGACCAGGTCCACCAAGTACGGGCCGGCGGCGAAGGGGGCGGGGGTCAACGGTGTCGTGCCCGCGCCAGAGCCGGTCGTGACGGTCGACCACGACGCCTGGGTGATCTTCACCTCCGGTTCGACCGGCCGCCCCAAGGGGGTCGCTGTCACCCATCGGTCAGCCGCTGCCTTCGTCGACGCCGAGGCGCGGATGTTCCTGCAAGAACAGCCGATCCGGCCCGGCGATCGGGTGCTGGCGGGCCTGTCCGTGGCCTTCGACGCTTCGTGTGAGGAGATGTGGCTGGCGTGGCGGCACGGGGCGTGCCTCGTGCCCGCGCCCCGGTCTCTGGTGCGCACGGGCATCGACCTCGGCCCCTGGTTGGTGGCCCAGCACATCACCGTCGTGTCGACCGTGCCGACCCTGGCCGCGCTCTGGCCCGCGGAGGCACTCGAGCCGGTGCGTCTGCTCATCTTCGGCGGCGAGGCCTGCCCTCTCGACCTCGTGTCTCGTCTCGTCTCCCCGGAGCGTGAGGTGTGGAACACCTACGGCCCCACCGAGGCGACCGTCGTGGCGTGCGGAGCGCTCATGGACGGCATCGGCCCGGTACGCATCGGCTTGCCCCTCGACGGTTGGGACCTGGCCGTCGTCGACGGCGCCGAAGCCCGGGTGGCCCCCGGCGAGACGGGCCAGCTGATCATCGGCGGGGTGGGCCTGGCCCGATACCTCGACCCCGACAAGGATGCCGAGAAGTTCGCCCCGATGGCGACGCTGGGCTGGCAGCGGGCGTACCGATCAGGCGACCTCGTCGTCAACGACCCCGAGGGCCTGGTGTTCGTGGGGCGGGCCGACGAGCAGGTCAAGCTCGGGGGCCGGCGCATCGAGCTCGGTGAGGTCGATGCCGCGCTGCAGGGGCTCGCCGGGGTGACGGGTGCGGCGGCCGCGGTGCAGTCCACCCCGGCCGGCAGCCAGGTGCTGGTGGGCTATGTCGTACCGGCCGATCCTGCGACGTTCGACCACGACGGCGCCGTCGACCGCCTGCGAGCCGAGCTCCCCGCGGCCCTCGTGCCGATGGTCGTCGTCGTCGACGACCTGCCGACCCGCACGTCCGGCAAGGTCGACCGGGCCGCCCTGCCGTGGCCCCTGCCCGCTGAGCTGCTCGCTGACGGTGTCAACGAGCTGACCGGGCTTCCGCGCTGGCTCGCCGAGCAGTGGACCACGGTGCTCGGCGCCCCGATCGGCTCCCTCGACGCCGACTTCTTCGCGAACGGCGGCGGCAGTCTTCCGGCCGCCAGGCTGGTCTCGCTGCTGCGAGAGCGCACCCCCACCGTGACGGTCGCCGACCTCTACGCCCACCCCCGTCTCGGGGCTCAGGCCACCTTGCTCGAGTCGCTCGCACCGGCTGGGGCGCAGGCCCCGACGCGGCAGGTGCGCCGCATCCCGCGCCGCATCCAGCTGCTGCAGACCGTCATCTCCCTCGTGCTGCTCACCGTCAAGGGGATGCAGTGGGTGGTCGCCCTCGTGACGGCCACCGAGCTGCTCCGGGCGCTCGACCTGGCGCCCTGGGCCCGGCCGGTGTCGTGGTGGGTGCTGGCCGTGGGCTGGGCCCTGTTCGTCACTCCCGTCGGCCGGATGGGCCTGTCGGCCCTCGGCGCCCGCCTGCTCCTGCTCGGCGTGCGGCCGGGAACCTACCCTCGCGGCGGCCACGTGCAGCTACGGCTCTGGGCGGCCGAACGCTTCACCGAGGCGATGGGGGCGATCTCGCTCGCTGGAGCCCCGTGGATCCTCATCTACGCGCGGGCCCTCGGGGCCAAGGTCGGCACCGGCGTCGACCTGCACAGCGTTCCCCCGGTCACGGGGATGCTGACGATCGGCGACGGGGCCAGTGTCGAACCGGAGGTCGACCTGTCGGGCTACTGGATGGACGGTGACGTCATCCACGTCGGTGAGATCCACATCGCCTCCGAGGCCACGATCGGGGCCCGCAGCACCATCGGGCCCGACGTGCACATCGGTCGGGCCAGCGTCGTGGAGGCGGGTTCGACCGTGCTGGGTCACGTCGACCAGCACACGACGGTCGCCGGTTCTCCGGCCGCGGTCGTGGCTCCGGGCACCTCGACGACCTGGCCGCCGGCCCGTCCACCCCGGGCAGCGCGATGGGTCCCGGTCTACGGGGTGTCATCGATCGTCCTGGCCATCGTGCCTCTGTTCGCCCTGCTGCCGGGGCTGCTCGTGCTGGCCGCGATGCTCCGCGATGTCACCTCCTACGGGGAGGCCGGTCGTACGGCCTACGCGGCCGTCCCCGTCGCGACCGTGCTGGCCATGCTCGGTCTGGGGCTACTGACCATCGCCATCGTGCGGCTGCTCGGTGTCGGTCTCACCGAGGGCTTCCACCCGGTGCGCAGCCGGGTCGGCTGGCAGGTGTGGATGACCGAGCGGCTGCTCGACCAGGCCCGCACCCTGCTGTTCCCGATCTACGCCAGCCTGCTCACCCCGTGGTGGCTACGGGCCCTCGGTGCCCGCATCGGAACGGGCGTCGAGGCCTCCACCGTGCTGCTGCTGCCGAAGATGACGACGGTGGCTGACGGCGCCTTCCTCGCCGACGACACAATGGTCGCCGGCTACGAGCTTCGCCGTGGCTGGATGCGGATCGCCCCGGCCAAGGTGGGCAAACGCGCCTTCCTCGGCAACTCCGGCATGACGGCCCCGGGGCGCCGGGTGCCCAAGAACGGGCTCGTCGCCGTGCTGTCGGCCGCCCCGGAGAAGTCGAAGGCGGGCTCGAGCTGGCTCGGCAGCCCACCGGTGCGGTTGAGGCGCGCCTCGAGCGAGGCCGACTCCGAACGCACTTTCGCGCCGCCGATGCGGCTGAAGGTCGTTCGGGGCCTGGTCGAGCTGTGCCGCATCGTGCCCGTCATGGTCACGGTCGCCCTCGGCATCACCGTTCTCGTGACGCTCGCCTGGCTCGTCGACCGGTTCGGGGTGGGCCAGGCCGCCGCCCTCTCGGGCCTCGTGCTGGCCGTCGCCGGCGCGGTCGCCGCGGCGGTCACCACCGTGGCCAAGTGGGCCATCGTCGGCCCGATCCGAGCCGTCGAGCACCCGCTCTGGAGCCCGTTCGTCTGGCGCAACGAGGTCGTCGACACTTTCGTCGAGATGGTGGCCGGCCCGTGGTTCGCCTGGACCGCCACCGGCACCCCCGCGATCAACGTCTGGTTGCGCACGCTCGGCGCCCGCATCGGGCACGGCGTCTGGTGCGAGACCTACTGGCTGCCGGAGGCCGACCTCGTCACGCTCGGCGAGGGAGCCACGGTGGGCCGGGGGTGTGTGCTTCAGACCCACCTGTTCCACGACCGCATCATGTCGATGGACACGGTCACACTGGGCGCCGGCGCCACGCTCGGTCCGAACAGCGTCATCCTGCCTGCGGCCTCGATCGAGCAGGGCGCCACGGTCGGGCCTGGTTCACTGGTGCTGCGGGGCGAGTCGGTGCCGAGCGGCAGCCGGTGGACCGGCAACCCGATCGCCCCCTGGACTCCAGCAAGAGCAGGTACGGCAGCGACGGCAGGGACGGCAGGGACGGCATCCGGCACCGCGAGCGAACGCCAGTGACGGGTGCGGCATACTCTCGACCCGTGCCGTCTGGTGATCGCTACGTTCCTGGCCGCGGTGACGTGGCCTTCGAGGTCACCCACTACGACCTCGACCTCGACTACAAGATGTCGAGCAACCGCCTCAGCGGCAAGGCCGTGCTCGATGTCGTCGCGCTGTCCCCGGTCGCCAAGCTGCACCTCGACCTCGCGGGCCTGCGCGTCTCCAAGGTCAGCGTCGACGCCACCCCGGTCAAGTGGGTCCATCGCGACCAACGGCTCACCGTCACCCTTCCGCGCCGACTCGTCGTCGACGCCCGGGTGTCGGTCGCCATCACGTATGCCGGCACCCCCGCCCCCGTTCGCTCACCCTGGGGCGAGGTCGGCTGGGAGGAGCTCGACGACGGCGTGCTCGTCGCAAGCCAGCCGACCGGGGCGCCCACGTGGTTCCCGTGCAACGACCACCCGCGCAGCAAGGCCACCTATCGCATCGCCATCGAGTGCGACTCGCCCTACGAGGTGGTCGCCACCGGCACTCTCACCACCAAGCGGGTCCGGGGCAGCCGCACCCGACGTGTCTTCGAGCAGCGCCGTCCCATGGCGACCTACCTGGTGGCCGTGCATGCAGGGCAGTACGAGCAGGTGACTCTCGCCGAGGGGCCGGTGCCCCAGCGCGTGGTGCTTCCGGCGGCGGTCAAGGCTCAGGCGCTGACCGACCTGGGGCGCCAGCCGCGAATGATGAGCTTCTTCACCCAGGTGTTCGGCCGCTACCCGTTCGAGGACTACACGGTGGTCGTGACGGCCGATGATCTCGAGATCCCGCTCGAGGCCCAGGGGATGGCGACGTTCGGACCGAACTGGCTGCAGGGGCGGGGCGCCGAGGAGCGGCTCGTCGCGCACGAGCTGGCCCACCAGTGGTTCGGCAACAGCCTGACCATCACGGCGTGGAGCGACATCTGGCTCAACGAGGGGTTCGCCTGCTACGCCGAGTGGCTGTGGTCGGAGGCGGCCGGCGCGGCGACCGCCGACACCCTCGCCACCCTGCACCACTCGCAGCTCGCGGCGCTGCCGCAGAACCTCGTGCTGGCCGACCCCGGCCCCCGCTTGATGTTCGACGACCGCGTCTACAAGAGGGGGGCGCTGACTCTGCACGCCCTGCGACGGCACCTCGGCGACTACCCGTTCTTCGCGCTGGTACAGGCGTGGGTCGCAGCCGGCGAGCACGGTTCGGTGTCGACGGCCGGCTTCGTCGACCTCG
Source organism: Terracoccus sp. (assembly GCA_040007275.1). Lineage (GTDB taxonomy): Bacteria > Actinomycetota > Actinomycetes > Actinomycetales > Dermatophilaceae > DSM-29435. The sequence continues at coordinate 14,854 of JBDTVJ010000038.1, read as the reverse complement.
TCCTCGCCCACGACGACCGCCCGTCGGTGCGCGCGCTGCTCGACACCTGGTTGTGGGGGATGCCGTTGCCCCGGCTGCCGGTCGCGACGCGCGCCTGAACCGTCAGCGTGATGATCTCGCATCCTGCATGACGACCTCGGCAGCGGTCCCCGCCACGGCCACCGCTGCGACGTGGGTGCGGGCGGCCCGACCGCGGAGCACGAGGTCGGTGACGGTCAGTGGTTGCCTGCCTGGAACGACCACGGTCAGGATGCCGGTGGGTGGGGTGCGAACGGTGGCCGGGTCGGTGCGCAGCCCGGTGCCGAGCGCTTTGAGGGCCGCCTCCTTGCGCACCCACGCCGTTGCCTTGCTCCGGCCGCCCCGCCCGGTCAGGAGACCGCCCGGCCGACGCTCGCCCGGGTGCAGGGCCACCTCGTCGAAGCCGTCGAACGCCGCGGCCGCAACCTCCTCGACATCGATCCCGACCGGACCGGCGGTGGTGACCGCCACCCCGACCAGAGCGGTCGTGCGGGTGAGGGAGAGGTGCAGCCCCGGATGGTCGCTGACCGTGGGACGGCCGTGCGGACCCCCGCACACAGGGCAGTTACGGTCGAACCGCACGGCCCGGGCCGGAACACCGATGATGCTCCCGATCACCTGCCGAGCGAGGGTGTGCAGAGTGACGTACGCGGCCGCGGTGGCGGCGTTGGTGAGCTCGTCGAAGCGTTCCCTCTCTATCTCGTCGAGCACTCCCGTCTCGGGCGGCTGCCCTACGCTCGCGCCCGCCGCAGCGATCCAGACGTCCACCCGGCTCATGAACCCCAGCATGGCCCTAGGCTGATCCCATGCTGCGCACCCGTTCTCCGGTGCGGCCGCTGTCAGTCTCCGACCGCGACGCCGCACTGGCCATCTGTGCTCGCGATCGGGTGTCGAACGTGTTCGCCGCCGCCCGCATCCACGAGGGTGCCCTGCGCAGCAGCCCGGGGTCGGTGCTCGGTCACTACCGCGACGGCGACCTCACCGGCTTGGCGTGGGTGAGCGCCAACGTGGTTCCGGTCGAGCTCGACGGTGACGGGCTCACAGCCATCGCGGCGAAGATCTCCCGGTTGCGCCGTCAGTGCGCCTCGATCTTCGGCCCGGACGATCAGGTCAACGGGCTCTGGGACCGGCTCAGCCCCACCTGGGGGCCGGCGCGGACCATCCGCGCGCGCCAGCCGCTCATGACGACCGCCACAAAGCCGTCGCGACTCGGCCTCGACCTCGACCCCGAGGTGCGGGCGGCGCGACCCGACGAGGTGGAGATCGTGCTGCCCGCCGCAGCGCACATGTTCACCGAAGAGATCGGCTACCCGCCCTACTTCGGATCAGACCGCGGCTACCGCGCCGGCATCACGTCGCTGATCCGCCAGGGCCACACCTTCGTCAAGGTCGAGCACGGTGAGGTGGTCTTCAAGGCCGACGTGGGCTCGCTCGCGCTCGGGTGCGCGCAGATCCAGGGGGTCTGGCTGCACCCTCGCCTGCGCGGGCAGGGGCGGTCGGTGCCCGCGATGGCCGCCGTGGTCGAGCTCGTGCTCGACGGGCTCGCCGACGAGGTCTCGCTCTACGTCAACGACTTCAACACCGCGGCCCGGTCCACCTACGACCGGTGCGGGTTCGCCGAGGTCGGTACCTTCACCACCGTGCTGCTCTGAAGCCGAGCAGCCTAGGCTGCTCGGCATGGGGCAGTCGAAGCGAACGGCATCCGAGGGGCTCGGCAAGGACGGGATGGCGCTGGCGGCCGTGTTCGTGACGTCGGGGGTGATGCACTGCGTGCGGCCGGAGGTCTTCCAGGCGATGGTTCCGAACTCCATCCCCGCCCGGCGACTGCTCGTCTACGTCTCGGGCGCCGCTGAGATCGCCTGCGGGCTGGGGTTGCTCAACAGGGCGACGCGCCGGGTCGCCGGACTCGCCTCGGCGGTCCTGCTCGTGGCGATCTTTCCAGCGAACGTGACCATGGCCGGTCAGGCCAGACGTCGCTTCGACCGCGACCGTCGCAATGCCCTGAGACGGGGCTACCTCGCGGCCACCGTCGTGCGCCTGCCGTTGCAGTGGCCGATGATTCGCACGGCGCTGCGAGCTGCAGGGGTCCGGCGCTGACGGTGACGCGCCAGGTCGGGGATGCGGTCACTGGAAGTCGATGGCGACCTGGTCGCCGATGCGGCGGTACCCGATGGCCTGATAGATCGCGTTCGAGGTCGGGTTCGCCAGGTCGGTGAAGAGCAAGCACCGGTGGCCCGCCCCCGCCTGCAACCGGCTGAGCCCGGCCACGACAGCGCTGGCGTATCCGTGGCGGCGGTGCTCCACGGGGGTCCAGACCCCCGAGATGCGCACCACGTCGCCGTTGGGTGGAGAAGCGTAGGCCATCGACACCGGCGCACCATCGGTCTGCCAGAGCAGCAGGCGTCCATCGCGGACCACGGGCGCGAGGTCCGGCGCGTCCGCAGCGGACGGGTTGGCACTGCCTCCCTCGGCCTCTCGCTGAAACGACCGCATCCAGGCGTTGACCAGCTCGACGTCGTCTGGCCCAGCCAGCCGGGCGCCGCCGGTCACCTCGAAGGGGAGCACCGCTTGGCCGGGGAGGTCGAAGACGCCAAGCTCCATGCGGGTCAGTGACCGCCCTCCGCGGGCGGCGACCCACTGCGCCGCGAAGGCCGTCGCGCCTTGCCGGTCACCGCCGACGCCGCAGATCTCGAGCTCGGGCGCCGCGGCCCGGGCGAACGCTCGGGCCTGATCCGCGGTGGCCCGGCCGACGTGCAACGCACGCGGGGGGGTGTGCATGAAGGCGGCCACGACGGGGCCGTCCGCACCCTGGCCGCCGCCCTCCCGGCCGGCCCACCACCGGGGGTCGGCGTAACGGCCCGGGTCGGCCACGAGGGAGTCGGTCACACTGGCGATGACACTCAGGGCCAGCGGCTCCCGCTCGATCAGCGGTGTGAACCAGGCCTTGGCCTCGCGGGGGTCGGAGGTGGCGGTGAAGACGAGGGGGCGCAGCGGCATCTCGCCATGCTGCCCCAACGGGCTCGGTTCGACATCTCAATTGTGGTCGCGCACCTACGATCGAACGGTGCCGATCACCCCCGCTCATGCCGTCGTGGCGATTCCGCTTCGCCGGCTCGGCCTGCCGGTGGGGGCGCTGGCCATCGGCTCGATGGTGCCCGACGTGGCGGTCTTTCTTCCCCGAGTGTTTCCCTACGACCTGACCCACTCCGCCCGCGGGGTCGTCACCGTCGACCTGCTCGTCGGTCTCGTGGCCCTCATCGCCTGGTGGCGTTGGCTTCGGGAGCCCACCATCGACCTGCTGCCGCGCGCGCTGCGAGAGCGTATCCCGGTGCACAGTCCGCTGCAGAGCTCGCTGCGCATCCCGATGAACAGCCGTCGGCGCGGCCGCGCCGGGTGGTTCCGGGCCCGGGTGCTCGCGGCCCTGTTGCTCGGCGGTGCCACGCATGTGCTCTGGGACTCCTTCACCCACGATGCCGGTCGCACCGCAGCCTGGCTGCCGACCCTCGAGCGCGACTGGGGCCCGTGGCCCGGCTACCAGTGGCTCCAGGTGGGCTCAGGTGTAGTCGGCCTGGCCACGATCCTGGCGTGGTGGGGGTCGGCGTGGCGGCAGGCGGCCCCGGTGCGCCGCTCGGCAGGTTCGACGGGCGAGCGCGCCGTCCGCTGGCTGGTGCTGATCGGGATGGCGGTGGCCGGTGTCGTGGTCGCCGTGGTGCTGCTCCGCCTTCGGGAGAACGTCTGGTGGGTCACGGCACTGCGAGTCCTGCTGCGAGGAGCGGTTCTCGGTGGTGTGGTCGGACTGGTGGCGGGCGTCGCCTGGTGGCACCTGCGCTCAGCGACGCGTCCTTCGTGTCCGCCGCAGACGGAAGACGCGGCGACCACGATGGTCACGTGACGGCGTCGGTCTCGCCGAGCGGCCACCGCCCGATATCCTTCCGGGGTTCCCGCACCACCGCCTGACCGTCCGCGAAGGAGTGCCCCCGTGGCCCTGCACATGTCGTCCCTGTTCCTGCGAACCCTGCGCGAGGATCCGGTCGACGCGGAGGTGCCGAGCCACCGCCTGCTGGTGCGGGCCGGCTACGTGCGCCGGGTGAGCCCGGGGGTCTACACGTGGCTGCCGCTGGGTCTGCGGGTGCTGCGCAACGTCGAGCGCATCGTGCGGGAGGAGATGGACGCGATCGGCGCGCAGGAGCTGCTCTTCCCGGCCCTGCTGCCGAAGGAGCCCTTCGAGGCGAGCGGCCGCTACGCCGAGTACGGCGACAACATCTTCCGGCTGACCGACCGCAAGGGCGCCGGGCACCTGCTCGGTCCGACCCACGAGGAGCTGTTCACCCTCACGGTCAAGGACATGTACAGCAGCTACAAGGACCTGCCGCTCGCGCTGTACCAGATCCAGATCAAGTACCGCGACGAGGCCAGGCCCCGGGCCGGCGTGCTGCGCGGGCGCGAGTTCGTGATGAAGGACAGCTACTCCTTCGACATCGACGAGGCCGGGCTCGACAAGAGCTATCAGCTCCACCGTGACGCCTACGTGCGAATCTTCGACCGCCTCGGCTTCCACTACGTCATCGTGCAGGCCATGGCCGGGGCCATGGGCGGCAGCAAGAGCGAGGAGTTCCTGGCCAGCGCCGAGGTCGGCGAAGACACCTACGTGCGGTGCACGAGCTGTGGGTACGCCGCCAACGTCGAGGCGGTACGGGTGCCGGTGCCGGATGCCGTGCCCTTCGACGGGCTGCCCGCCTCCCACGTCGAGGACACCCCGGCCACCCCGACCATCGAGACCCTCGTCGACCACCTCAACGAGCGCTTCCCCCGCGACGACCGGCCCTGGGCGGCGGGTGACACGCTCAAGAACGTCGTCGTCATGCTCGTACACCCGGACGGCACCCGCGAGCCGCTCGCGATCGGCGTGCCGGGGGACCGCGAAGTCGACGAGAAGCGGTTGGGCGCCCAGGTGGAGCCGGCTGAGGTCGTCGCCTTCGACGAGCTCGCCTTCCGCCAGAACACCGCCTTGGTCAAGGGCTACATCGGGCCCGGCGCGCTGGGCATGGAGGGGACGAGCGGCATCCGTTACCTGCTCGACCCGCGGGTGGTCGACGGCACCCGCTGGGTCACCGGCGCGAACGAGCCTGGCCGGCACGTGCTCGACCTCGTCGCCGGGCGTGACTTCACGGCCGACGGCACGATCGAGGCGGCCGAGGTGCGGGTAGGCGACGCCTGTCCCACCTGTGAGCACACGTTGGAGACCGCTCGCGGCATCGAGATGGGTCACGTCTTCCAGCTCGGCACGAAGTACGCCGAGGCGCTGGGCCTGAAGGTGCAGGGCCAGGACGGCAAGCTCGTCACCGTCGTCATGGGCTCCTACGGCGTCGGGGTGAGCCGGGCCGTCGCCGCTGTCGTCGAGGGCAACCACGACGGGTCGGGCATCATCTGGCCTCGCGAGCTCAGCCCGGCCGACGTGCACATCGTCGCCACCGGCAAGGACGAGCCGGTGTTCGTGGCCGCGGAGGAGATCGCCCGCGACCTCGAGGCGCAGGGCCTGCGCGTGCTGGTTGACGACCGCAAGGGGGTCAGCCCCGGGGTGAAGTTCAAGGACTCCGAGCTGATCGGGGTGCCCACCATCGTCGTCGTCGGCCGAGGCCTCGCCGAGGGCAACGTCGAGATCAAGGACCGTCGCAGCAGCGAGCGCCGTGAGGTGCTGGTTGCCGACGTCGTGGCCGAGGTGGTGCGCGAGGTTCGAGGCGGCTGATGGGGGCGGTCGAGGCGGTCATCTTCGACTGGGGCGGCACGCTGACGCCCTGGCACGAGGTCGACCTGCCCCAGCAGTGGCGGGTCTTCGCCCGTGAGGTGCACGGGCTTCCCCTCGACGACCCTCGGATGCCGCTGGCCGACCTGGCCGAGGCCGACTCGCTCGCACTGCGGTTGGCCCAGGTCGAGGAACGCGCCTGGCGGCAGGGTCGGGAAGGGCACCAGAGCACCTCGCTGGCCGACATCCTCGACGAGGCCGGGATCGACCCGGCCCACGACCGGCACCACCTGGCCTTGGCGGCGTACCAGCGTTTCTGGGAGCCCCACACCCAGACCGACCCACAGGTGCGTCCGCTGTGGGAAGCACTCCACGAGAGTGGGGTTCGGGTGGGGGTGCTGTCGAACACGATCTGGACGCGCGCTTATCACCGGGAGGTGTTCGAGCGTGACGGTGTGCTCGACCTGCTCGACGGTGACGTGTACTCCTCCGAGATCCACGTCGTGAAGCCGCACCGCGAGGCCTTCCTGCTGGCCTGCGAGGCGGTCGGTGTCGAGCCCCAGCGCGCCGTCTACGTCGGCGACCGGCTCTTCGAGGACGTCTACGGCCCCCAGCAGGTAGGGATGCGGGCCATCCTCGTGCCGCACTCCGACATTCCCATGAGCCAGCGCGTCTCGGTCGAGGTGGAGCCCGACGCGGTGGCGCACCAGCTGCTCGATGTGGCCGAGATCGTCCGCCGCTGGAACAGCGAGACCGAGTGAGCGACCCCACCCCCAACACCGTCGTCTTCCTGACCTTGGCCGCTTTCGCCGCCGGTTGGATCGACGCGGTGGTGGGTGGTGGTGGACTGGTGCTGCTGCCCGCCCTGCTCGTCGGACTGCCCGGGGCGACTCCGGCGCAGCTGCTCGCCACGAACAAGTTCGGCGGGATCTTCGGCACCGCGACCAGCTCGATCACCTTCTATCGCCGGGTGCGGCCCGACCTGCGCACCGCCCTGCCCATGGCGGCGGTGGCCTACGTCGGCGCGATCGGCGGCGCGCTCATCGGCCTGCATATCCCCAAGGCGGCCTTCAACCCCATCATCCTCGTGCTGCTCGTGCTCGTCGGTGCCTACACGCTCTTCAAGCCAGACCTGGGCAAGGAGTCGATCCGGCGCTTCCACGGGGCCCGGCACACGGTGCTGGCGATGGCGACCGGGTTCGTCATCGGTGCCTACGACGGTGCGCTCGGACCGGGCACCGGCAGTTTTCTCGTCTTCACCCTCGTGGGCCTGCTGGGCTACAACTTCCTCCAGGCCAGCGCCCAGGCCAAGATTGCCAACTTCGCCACCAACCTGGGAGCCCTCACGGTCTTCGCACCGATGGGGCTGGTGATCCTCAAGGTCGGGCTGGTGATCGCGGCCGCGAACCTCGTCGGCGGCTACGTCGGGGCCCGTACGGCCGTGGCCCGGGGGAGTGGCTTCGTGCGGGTCGTCTTCGTCGTCATCCTCGGTGCGTTCATCGTCAAGATCGGCGGCAGCCTGCTCGGCCTCTGGGCCTGAGCCCGTCACGCCCGCGCCAGCACCGCCCAACCGTGCGGGCCGACGCGGGCCGCGCGGTCGTAGGAGTCGGAGTTCGCTGCCTCGAGAACCTCCCACTCGCCGTTGACGACCAGGGTCTCGTCGCCGATGTTGAGGGCCACGACCACCAGGTCGTCACCGCTGGTCACCTCCAGCACCAGCTGGTGGTTGTCGATCGTTGTCGTGGTGCTTGTGGCCCGGTGCAGCCAGGGCAGCCGTCGCCGCAGGCCGATGAGCTGTTGGTACAGGGCGAACGCGGCGGGGTTCGAGCGGATCAGCTCGGCGGGGTCGTCGGGCAGGGCTGGTCGGATGGCGTCGTCGCCGCCGAACCGCTCCTGCTTGACGCCGGTCAGGCCCGCCTCGTCGCCGTAGTAGACGGCCGGCGTGCCGCCGAGCACGAACAGCAGCACAGTCGCGTGGGCGTGATGCCGCTCGTCGTCGATCTGACTGGCGATCCGGGTCACGTCGTGGTTGCCGATGAACGTGTAGGGCACGAACGACTCGAGAAAGGTGTTGTGACGCGTCAGGGCCCATGCCAGCTCGTGGAAGTTCACCGACTGGAGGCCGTGCCAGATCGCCTGCCACAGCTCGTACTGGGTCACGCTGTCGAGGGTGGCCTGCGCCACGATGGCGGTGTAGTCGCCGTGCAGCACCTCGCCGAGCACATAGACGTCGGGGTGCTGCTCACGCACGCGGGGCAGCACGCTCGCCCAGAACGGCGTGGGCACGGAGTACGCGGCGTCGAGGCGCCAGGCGTCGATGCCCAGGTGGAGCCAGTGCGTCATCACCTGGGCGACCAGGTCGGCTGTCAGGGGACTGTCGTGGTCGAGGGCGATCAGCCCGCCATGGCCCTCGAAGGTGGCCAGCGAACCATCGGAGTCGTGTTGAAAGAGAGCGGCTTCCGGCAGTTCAGGGTGGTGCTGCGCCGAGACCAGCGCCGGGAACTGCGGCCCGACGTGGTTGAAGACGCCGTCGAGCATCACCTTGATGCCACGACGGTGGGCTTCGTCGACCAGGTGTACGAGGTCGTCGTTGGTACCGAGCCGCGGGTCGACGGTGAGGTAGTCGATCGTGTCGTAGCCGTGGGTGCTCGACGCGAACACGGGCCCGAGCGCGAGGCCGTTTGCCCCGAGCTCGATGAGGTGGTCGAGCCACGGCACGAGACGCCGTAGCCGTGGTTGCGGTGATCGGTCAGCCCCGGTGGTGTCGGCCCCGAGCGCCCCCAGGGGGTAGACGTGCCACCAGATGACGTGTTCGGTCCACTCAGCCATGCCGACCAGCGTAGGGGAGCAGTCACATGGTGACGCTCGACGCGGGACAGCGGGCCCACAGGAACGGACGGGAGTCTTGCTTCCCATGAGGGCAGTCACCGTGTCGGAGCCCCGCACCGTATCCCCGGTCGCCGTGGAGCGTCCGGCGCGGTGGTGGCGTGATGTCACGGCCGCATCCGCGTGGGCCATGGTGCTGTTCGTGGTCGCGCTGTGGGTCTCCGGTGGTGGTCTGGGCGCGTTCGGGTCGGCGGGTGACGGCCTGACGACCATCGGGCGGCTGGCCGGGTTGCTCGCCTCGGTGTTGATCCTGCTGCAGGTGCTGCTGATGGCTCGCATCCCCATCGTCGAGCAGGCTTGGGGGCAGGACGAGCTCGCCCGGGTTCACCGTCTGGTCGGGTTCACCTCGTTCATCCTGATGGTCGCCCATGTCGGGTCGGTCATCGTGGGCTACAGCGTCGGCACCGGTGTCGGGCTGCTCGGCACGTTCCTCGATGAGGTGCTGCACTCGCCCGGCATGCTGCTCGCCCTCACGGGGGCGCTGGCGCTGGTCATGGTCGTGGTGACCTCGGTGACGCGGGCCCGGCGGCGGCTGCGCTACGAGTCGTGGCACCTGCTGCACCTCTACGCCTACCTCGGCGCCGGACTGGCGCTGCCGCACCAGCTCTGGAGCGGTCAGGACTTCCGGGCCGGCACGGCATCCACCGTCTTCTGGTGGGGCCTCTACGGTGCCGCGTTGGCCGCGGTGATCGTGTTCCGGGTGGGCCTGCCGCTGGCGCGTTCGTTGCGGCACCGTCTCGTCGTATCCCACGTCGTCGCCGAGTCACCCACCGTCACCTCGGTGGTCGTGACCGGACGAAACCTGCACCGGATGCCGGTTCGCGCCGGGCAGTTCTTCCAGTGGCGCTTCCTCGACGGGCCGGGCTGGTCTCGGGCCAACCCGTACTCGCTCTCGGCGGCCCCGGACGGCCGTTCGCTACGCCTGACCGTCGAGAACGTGGGTGGCTCGAGTGCACACCTGGCCGGGTTGCGGCCGGGCACCCGAGTGCTGGTCGAAGGCCCGTACGGCCGGCTGCACGCCGGGGTGGGCACACGGGCGAAGGCGGTGCTGATCGGTGCCGGTATCGGGATCACGCCACTGCGCGCTCTGTTGGAGGAGCTGCCCGCCGGCCCCGACGCCACCGTGCTCATCTACCGCGTCGGCTGCCGGGACGACCTGGTGCTCAGCGACGAGCTGGCGACCCTCGCCGCTGCCAAAGGCGCGAGGGTGACCGCGGTCGTCGGTCACCGCCAGCTCGCTCGGGACAGCTGGCTGCCGGCCGAGGCGAGCCACGTCGGCGACGTCAAGGCGCTGCGACGGATCGTTCCCGATATCGCCGAGCGCGACGTCTACGTCTGCGGGGCACCGGCCTGGATGGATGCCGTGATCGCCGCGGCCCACGGCGCCGGCGTGCCCCAGGAGTCGATCCACCACGAACGCTTCAGCTACTGACCTGCCCGACCGGACCCGAATCGAATCGAGACATCGTGCGACGTATCGTCCTCTGGGGCATGAGCACTCTGTCGGTGCTCGTGCTGCTGTTCAGCTACCACACCTCGACCAGCTCCACCCTCGCCGCGGCGAAGACACCGGTGACCAGTGCCCAGGCCGTGGTGCCCGCGACGAAGAAGTCCACCACCACGACCACCACCAGCGGCGACGGCGGCACGGCGCAGACCTTCGCGGGCGATGCCGTGGATACCCGCTACGGGCCCGTGCAGGTGCAGATCACCGTCGCCGGTGGCAAGGTGACGGCGGCGCAGACCCTTCAGGTGCCGATGGAGGACCGCCACGACCAGGAGATCAACTCCCAGGCGGTGCCGGTCTACAACGGTGAGGTCATCGACGTGCAGTCGGCCCAGATCGACGTCGTCTCCGGGGCGACGGTCACCTGGGGTGGCTACACCCAGTCACTCCAGTCCGCTCTCGACCAAGCCCACCTCTGAGCAGCCATGACGACCACACCCGCAGCCCCCACCGACCCAGGCGTCCCTGCACACCGGGCCTGGGTGGAGCCACACATGGGGATGCCGGTCGGCATCCACCTGCGCGGCGACGGGGCCTGGTCGCCGAGCGCCGAGTGGGCCGTGCGAGCGGCCTTCGAGACCTTCCGCGAGATGGACGAGCTCTTCTCCACCTACCGCCCGCAGTCGCAGCTGATGCGGCTACGAAGGGGGGAGATCGGGCTCGCGGCGTGCAGCCCCCTGCTTGCCGGGGCTCAGGCCATCGGTGAGCACGCCGAACGAGTCACCCAGGGGGCGTTCACGACCTTGCTGCCCACCGGTGACGGCGACCTGACCTTCGACCCCACGGGCCTGGTCAAGGGGTGGACCGTAGACCTTGCCTCCGATCACCTGTCGGATCTGCCGGGCCTCTCGTGGTGCATCAACGCCGGGGGTGACCTGCGCGTCGGTGCCCACCCGGGCGTGCCCCGCAGTGGCCCCGGCTCGATCACCTGGCAGGTCGGGGTGGAAGACCCCGGTGACCGCACCCGGGTCGCGCGGGCCATCGCGTTGACCGAGGGGTCCGTGGCGACCTCAGGCACGGCCGCCCGGGGGGCGCATCTCTACGACCCGGCCAGCGAGTGGATGGTCGACAGGGCCGGCTCGGTCACCGTGACGGGGCCCACCCTGCTCTGGGCCGACATCTGGGCCACGGCGCTGTTCGTGGGCGGCCTACCCACTCGGGAGGCGTTCGAGGCCGATGCCGTCGGCTACCACGCGTTCACCTTGTGATGGTGGCCTTGTGAGGGGTAACCACTCGGCGTAGCGTCCGCATCGTGAACCCGCAGTATCACGCCTCGGATGGCCCGGCCTACACCCACGGTCACCACGATTCGGTGCTCCGGTCACACCGATGGCGCACGGCGGCCAACTCGGCGGCGTACCTGCTGCCGCAGCTGCGCCCCGGCCTGAGCGTGCTCGACGTCGGCTGCGGCCCGGGCACGATCACCGCCGACCTCGCCGAGATCGTTGCTCCCGGCCGGGTGCTCGCCCTCGAACCGACCGAGGCCGGGCTCGACCTCGCCCGCGCCGAGACCCGGCGCCGGGGCGTGGAGAACGTCGACTTCGCGGTCGGTGACGTATGTGGCCTCGAGCAGGTCGACGGCAGCTTCGACGTCGTGCACGCCCATCAGGTGCTGCAGCACGTGCCCGACCCCGTCGGCGCTCTGCGAGAGATGGCCCGGGTATGCCGGCCGGGTGGCATCGTGGCTGCACGCGACGCCGACTATGCGTCGTTCGCGTGGTATCCGCTCCTGCCGGGCCTGGGCGACTGGCTCACCCTCTACGGCCGCGTCGCCCGCGCCAACGGGGGAGAGCCGGATGCCGGCCGACGCCTCCTGGCCTGGGCCCGCGAAGCCGGGCTGAGGCACATCTCGCCATCGGCGTCGATCTGGTGCTACGCCGCAGAACCCGACCGCCGGTGGTGGGGCGAGAGCTGGGCCGCGCGCGTGCTCGAGTCAGATCTGGCGCGGACGGCCCTCGCCAAGGGGCTGGCCACATTTGAGGAGCTGCAGGCGCTCTCGCTGGCCTGGCTCGACTGGTCGCGCAGCGACGACGGCTGGTTCACCGTGCCCCACGGCGAGATCCTGGCGGTGCCCGCTTCGTGACCCTCGGTTGTTCACCGTCGGTCGGCGTCTCCAGCCTCGATGATCGACTGCGCGACGACCTGAGGTCTCGTTGCTGCGACGCGTGCCCGAGCTCGGGCGATCACATCTGCGACGGGGGGCGGGCTGCGGTGTCGATGAACATGCGGCGCAGGTACTCCTGCAGCGACTTCCCGGCGTGGGCAGCGCGCGCCGCCAGCTCGTCCCGCACGCCATCGGGAACGTCTCGGACGGTGATCACCGTGACCATGCAGTCGAAATGGCGGGAAGGCAGTCGAAATGCAGTAACGCCCTCGTTGCGGTACCCGAGCCATGGTGTCGTGGACGTCTGGCTGGGCGGGACCTTCGAGCGGGTGATTATCGGGATGGTCGACGAGGCGCGCGGCAGCGGCACCGTCATCATGGGCCAGCAGAACGGAGTCAGTCGCCGCGCAGGGTCTCGGTCAAGGCGTCGGTCGACGTGACCGGCAGGTCACAGACGAACCCCCGACACACGTAGGCGGAGGCGCGACCGTCGACGAGGGGGCGGTCTTGCAGCAGTGGGACCCCGGCGGCGTCCGGCATCCCGTGAACGACCACGAGACCCGGGCTGCTCGATGACCTCGCCACGGCGGCCAAGGCCGCGGCGTCGGGCCCGTCGCCGACCACGGCGACCTGGCGGGGCCCGGCCAGCAGGGCCTCGGCGACGGCCAGGGTCCAGCCCCCGAAGCGGGGCTCGCGAACCGCCAGGGTCAGACCCGCCTCGGTGGCCCGACGACCCGCTTCGACGAGATCGGTGGACCCCGTCAGCGCGCCCAAGGTCACCAAAGCCCCGGCGAGGGCCGACTGCCCCGAAGGCTCGGCGTTATCCGCGCCGCTGCGGGGGCGCAGGTAAAGGCTCTCGGCGTCGTCGGCGGTGTCGTGGAAGCCCCCGTCGTCGGCGCCGAAGTGTCGACGAGCCGTGGCCAACAGGGCCTCGGCGGCCTCGAGCCACCGCGGTTCTGCGGTGGCCTGGTGCAGCGCGAGCAGCCCCTCCGCGAGGTTGCCGTGGTCGTCAGCCACCCCCACGGCCGATCCGACCCGGCCACCGCGGGAGGCTCGACGCAGCCGACCGCCCACGAGGTGGGTCTCGAGCAGAAAGCCAGCACACCGACGCGCCGCTTCGACCCAGGTGGGTTCGTCGAACAAGGCGCCGGCCTCGGCGAGGGCAGCGATCGCCAGACCGTTCCAGGAGGTCACGACCTTGTCGTCGCGCCCGGGTTGCGGCCGCTCAGATCGCGCGGACGCCAATCGTGCTCGCGTCGACCGAAACCACTCGGGATCATCGGGATCGACCAGCAGCTGCAACGTCGAGCTGCCGTGCTCAAAGGTGCCGACGTCGGTCACAGTGAACAGCGCAGCCGCCCGCTCACCGTCCGCCTCGCCCAGCACCGCGTGCAGCTCGTCGGGGGTCCAGGCGTAGGTCAGGCCTTCGACTCCGTCGGTGTCGGCATCGAGGGACGAGGCGAACCCGCCTTCCTCGGTCAGCAGCTCGTCGAACAGGAAGGTGACCGTTTCGCGAACCACCTTCTCCGCCAGTGGGCTTCGCGTAGCTCGCCACCAGTGTGCGTAGACCCGCAACAGCTGGGCGTTGTCGTAGAGCATCTTCTCGAAGTGGGGCACGACCCAGCCGGCGTCGACGGAGTAGCGGGCGAAGCCGCCGCCGAGCTGGTCGTACATCCCACTCCTGGCCATCGCCTCGAGAGTGCGTTCGGCCATCCGCGCCGACCGGTCATCGTGAGTGCGCGCATGGTGTCGAAGCAGGAACTCGAGCACCATCGACGGCGGGAACTTGGGGGCGGTGCCGAAACCCCCTGTGGTGGAGTTGAACTGACCTTCGAGAACGCCTACCGAACGGTCGAGATCGCTGGGCTCTGCGGCGAGCGGTCTCGGCGCCTGCAGGGAACCGGCCAGCGCCGTCGCGATGTGCGTGCCGGAAGCGCGGACCTCGTCCTCACGAGTGCGCCACGCCTCGTCGAGAGCGGTGAGCACGCGCAGGAAATGGTCGCGGGGAAAGTAGGTGCCGCAGAAGAAGGGCTGGCCCTCGGGGGTGAGGAAGACCGTCATCGGCCAGCCGCCGTGTCCCGTCGTCGCCGCGACCGCCGACATGTAGACCGCGTCGATGTCCGGACGCTCCTCCCGGTCTACCTTGACGGCGACGAAGCGGTCGTTGAGCGCGGTGGCGACGGCCTCGTCCTCGAACGACTCATGCGCCATCACGTGGCACCAGTGGCAGGCGGCGTAGCCCACCGACAGCAGCACCGGCAGGTTGCGCTCCCGCGCCTCCCGGAATGCCTCCTCGCCCCACTCCTGCCAGTTCACCGGGTTGTCACGGTGCTGAAGCAGGTAGGGGCTGGTGGCCAGGGCCAGACGGTTGGTCATGACCTTCACGTTAGGTGACGGCCGGCATCCGCCGTCGTTCGGTCACCCCGGTCATCGGTCGCTCAGTCGTTCATCGCCTTGATGATCATCACGGAGAGGTTGATGCGTTCGCGGGCCCACGAATGATCGGGGTCATCGGCGACGTCGACAGCGTTGTCGGCCTCACGCACGATGGTCCAGGCCCGCGCCCGGCCCTCGTCGATACCGGCTCGTTCGCAGA
>JBDTVJ010000037.1:0-27307 GCA_040007275.1 Terracoccus sp. | reverse complement strand
CCGGCGACCGCGGATCGGGAATCGGCCTGACGATCTCTCGCCGCATCACCGAGGCGCATGGCGGCACCCTCACGGCCGCGTCCCCCGGTCGAGGGAAGGGCGCCACCTTCACCCTCACGCTCCCGCTGACCCGAGCGAATGCGTGAACAGTCCGACTGTCCACGCGCATGGCAAGGGGCGGGCTCGATCAGCGCGCCGGTGCAAGCCGCTGGTGACGATGCCCTCGGGTTCTGGAAGGGCGTGCGGGAAGACGGCGAGATCGGCTCTGTCCAACGCCGTGATCAGCACCTGACGACTCATCCGAACCGCCTGGACCACTCACCGCCGGGATCCTCGACCACCCTGCCAACCATGACCTGTGCGCGCGATCTATGGCGCGACTGATGTGGTGGCTCGCCTGACACACCTTGCGGCTGCTCGCAGACGGTAGGTTTATGCTGCTGTACGGTTTGGTGACTTCCGTGATCACGGTGCGTTTGGAGCCTCTGTGAGGCGTTCGGCGAGCTCCCAGAAGCGCTGGCTCTGGTCGGGGTCGCGTGACTGCGGGCTGGACTCGATCGGATGTTGCTCTCCGAAGAACTTTCCTCCGACACCCTCGAGCGAAGGGTCGACAGCCATGAAGGCGAACGAGTCGGTTGCCGCTTCAGTAGAGGTGGCGAACGGCAGGTGCGGCATGACATGAGACATGACCAAGCGCATGAGGCCAGTGGTGCTCGCCGCCGCGGTGGCCGGCACGAACCCTGGACAGACGGCGTTGACCGTGATCGGCCGAGAGGTCAGCCGGCGCTGAAGCTCGTAGGTGAACCACAACACGGCGAGCTTGGAGTTCTTGTAAGCCCGATCCGGGTGGTAACTGTGCTCGAGCTGGGGGTCGTTGAAGTCGAAGTCGACCGGTTCGCCGCGCGAGCCCGGAAGGTGTAACCGGGAACTGACCGTCACGACCCGTGCCGACGCGGAACGTTCGAGTGCCGGCAGCAGCAAAGCGCTGAGCAGGAACGGTGCGAGCACGTTCACCGCCAATGTCTCTTCGTAGCCATCGACCGTGAGCCGACGGGTCTTGCTCGTCTGCATGACACCAGCGATATGGAACAACACGTCGATCGGTCCGCACCGGTCCACCTCCCTGGTCGCGAAGGCGCGGACCTGCGTGAGCGAGGACAGGTCAACCGAACGCGCTTCCACTCGGACGAGCGGATGGCTGTGCAGGATCTGCTCGACGGTGGCCTCGGCGGATGCCGGGTTGCGGGCCACCAGGATGACCCGGTGCCCCAAGACGGCCAGCTTCTCGGCAGTGGCTCTCCCCAGACCCCGACCGCCCCCGGTCACCAACACAGTCTTCATCACCACCTCAAACTAGCGAGATCACAGATCAGCAGGAGTCTTCGGTCGGGTGCTCGAACACCTGGCCAATATGGAGGACCTGAACTTCACTCGATCGACGGGGTCGACCAGCGCGATCTCAATCGTGGGGTCTCGTCCGGCGTTACCAAGGCACGTCCAGGCGTCATGGGGCAGCCGTTCGGGTTCGAACTCGGGTTCGCGTTGGGCGACCTCGAGGGCGTGGACGAGGCGAGCGGCAATAGCTTGGAGGGCGGATAGGCATGCGCTGACAGCTCGCCGGGCGCGCCCCCTTTGGGCCGCTCGCCCAGAAGATGTGACGGGACGCCCAGAGCGAACAGGCGGAGCCTTCGCCTGATCCCAGGACTGGTTCGCCACGTTGAATGCGAGACCCACTGGCAGTCACTTACGGGCCCGTTCAGGCGGCACACGGCAAATCCGGTCACAGACCTGACGTGGGGTCACCTGGGCGGGCCTCGGGTCTACGGATGAGTCGTTGAACGGCGGTGTGAAGTTGATGGAGGGGCAGGTTTTTGAGCACCCAACGGGCCTGGTTTGGGCCTCTGGTGACCCTCGTGGCCCCGCAGGTGCGCAGCGTGAAGAGGTCCTCGGGCGCGACCTCGGTTCAGATCGTGTACTCGAACCGGCGAGGATCGTTTGATATCAAGCACGTCAGGTCGGCTTACCCGCCCGCTTGCGTGGAGCTGCTGAAGGTGGTCACTCGGGAGCGGCTCGCGGCCGGTTAGGGAAGAGGTTTGACGTGGCCGTCGCCGACCTGACGCTGGCGCTACCGCTCGCTCTTGCGAATTCGCGGCTCCCGCACCACTTTGTTGTGGGAGCAGCTGGTGGCCAAGCCGATCGAGGAGTTCACGGTCGACCTCCACTGCGTCACCACGTGGACCAAGCTCGGTACGACCTGGCGCGGGGTGCCGGTGAGCGCGTTGCTCGACGACCTCGACTCGGAGGCCGAGTTCGCGCTGGTGCACTCCTACGGGGGATACACGACCAACCTGCCGGTGGAGGACCTTCTCGATGGTAAGGCCTGGGTCGTCTTCGAGTTCGAGGGTGATGACCTGGCGCCGGTTCACGGCGGCCCGGCCCGGCTGCTGGTGCCTCACCTCTACCTTTGGAAGTCGGCCAAGTGGGTGAACGGTATCGAGCTGCGTTCCGATGACGAGCCCGGGTTCTGGGAGACTCTCGGCTATCACGAGTACGGCGATCCGTGGCGCGAGCAGCGGTACGCGGGCGACTGATGCCGCCCCAGATCTGCTGGCAGCGGGCCTGCCTCGGCGACAGTCGAAGGGACGCCAAGATATTCGGCCCGGACGAGCAGCGAGTGCTCACGGGGTGAAGGACCCACGACTCTTCAGGCGGGTTGCCCGGCCCGGCGTGGGCTGGCCCGCTACGGTGTGCGACATGGCGTCACAAGATGCAGGGCGTGAACCGGTGATCGAGATCGATGGATTCACAATGACGTTCGGTCACACGACCGTGATTGAGGACTTGTCGTTCGAGGTCATCCGTGGTGAGACGTTCGGGTTCATCGGCAGCAACGGGTCGGGCAAGACCACGACCATCCGCGCCCTCTTGGGGATCTACCAGCCCACCGGTGGCACCCTGCTCGTCAACGGTCGCGTCTTCACCCCGGCCCAGGGCTCGACCTTGGGGTACCTGCCGGAGGAGCGGGGCCTGTACAAGAAGGAGAAGGTCCTCGACGTGATGGTCTACTTCGGCCGCCTCAAGGGCCTGACCCCCCGCGCGGCGAAGACGTGGTCATTGGACTATCTCGAACGGGTCGACCTCGCCGACAAGGCCGGAACCCGGGTCGACAAGCTCTCCGGCGGTCAGCAGCAGAAGATCCAGCTCGGCGTCACGATCATGAACAACCCCGACCTGCTCATCCTCGACGAGCCGACCAAAGGGTTCGACCCGGTCAACCGCCGGTTGCTCATGGGCATCATCGAGGACCAGAAGAAGGCCGGCGCGACGGTGCTGATGGTGACCCACCAGATGGAAGAGGTCGAACGGCTCTGCGACCGCGTCATCATGCTCAAGGACGGCCGCGCGGAGGCGTACGGCACCATCAGCCAGATCCAGGACCGGTTCGGCGGGCGGACCGTGCGGCTGCGCTACGCCGGGCAGCTCCCCGCCACCTCCCCGGACTGGGAGGCCACCCTGGTCGACCGGAACTACGCCGAGCTGTCCCTGGCCGATGACGCCGACGAAGCAGCCGTGCTGCGCGACCTGGTCGAAGCCGGGGTCGCGGTGTCCAGCTTCACCACGACCAAGAAGTCGATGGACGAGATCTTCGTGACGATCTACGGCGACCACGACCAACCTGACGAACCCGTCGAGAGCGCGCAGGGGGTGGCGAGCTGATGGCTGCGCACAACCTGGGCACCGTGATCGGGTTCGAGTTCGGGCGAACCGTCAAGAAGAAGAGCTTCTGGATCACCACCTTGGCCGTACCGGTCGTCATCGCGATCGTGTTCGCGCTGATCTACGTCAGCAGCAGCTCCAGCGACCAGAACGTCAAAGCCCAGGCCAACGCCTCGATCGGGTTCGTCTACACCGACCCGTCCGGGCTGATCACCCCCACCCAAGCCAAGCGTCTCGGCGGTAGCCCGACCACCGACCCCGACCGGGCGGTCGCGGACGTGCGAGCCGGGCGCGTCCAGGCCTACTTCGCCTACCCCGCCGATGCCACCACCGCCCCGGTTCGCGTCTACGGGCAGGACGAAGGCATCTTCAAGAACGGCCAGTACGAGGCCGTGGCCGAGCTTCTGCTGACGACCGCGGTCACCGACAAGATCGGCTCGCCCCAGCTGTCCACCCTGGCCGCCGGCGGCGCGACTTTCGAGGCCACGACCTACCGCGCCGGGCAGCAGAGCGGCGGGCTGAACTCGGTCATCCCGCCCCTGCTGTACCTGGTGATCTTCTACATCGTGATCATCCTGCTGGGCAACCAGATGCTGAACTCCACCCTGGAGGAGAAGGAGAACCGGGTCACCGAGATGATCCTGACCACCCTGAACGCGACGACCCTGATCATCGGCAAGGTCATCACGTTGTTCCTGGTCGGCCTGGTCCAGATCCTGCTCTTCGTCACCCCAGTTCTGGTGGCCTACCTCTTCTTCCGCGACCAGCTGGTGCTACCCAGCCTCGACCTGTCGAACCTGCAGATTCAGCCGGGCCCGATGATCACCGGGGCGCTGCTGCTCTTCGGCGGGTTCCTGCTCTTCACCGGAACCCTCGTGGCGGCGGGGGCGATCATGCCCACCGCGAAGGAAGCCGGGTCGATCTTCGGGGCCATGATGGTGCTGCTGTTCGTCCCGTTCTACGCGCTCTCCCTGGTGGTCAGTGACCCCACCTCCCCGATCGTGCAGATCTTCACCTTCTTCCCCTACACCGCGCCCTTGACCGCCATGCTTCGCAACGGGCTCGGGTCCCTGCCCGGGTGGCAAGCCGCCATCGTCATCACCGAGCTCTTCGTTCTTGGCAGCCTGGTGCTGCTGCTGGCGGTGCGGATCTTCCGCTACGGCAGCATCCAGTACACCTCCAAGGTCTCCCTCGTCTCCGCCCTCGGCAGACGCCGCCACTCGCCCGCCCCCACCCAACCCGACCACCTGGCCAGCTGAGAAGCACCCAACCGCACCGCGACTCCGGCTTCCTTCCACCTCTTTCGTGTTCGGCGGTCCCCTCCCGGCAGCCTCGGCGAGTTACCTGTCGATCCCTTTGTGGGCCATCTGGCCGTGCGAGTCCTGACCGAGAAGCCGCCCGGAAGAGGCGTCAGGCCGCCGCTGGGCTCGCCATCGTGAAGTGAGGTGAACACGATCCAGACCTACGACCTCAAGAAGGACCGCAAGGACCTCTACATGCCCCGCCAGCATGTCTTCTCGTTCGTCGACGTGCCCGACCAGTCATTTCTGATGGTCGATGGTCACGGCGACCCCAACACGTCGCCGGCCTACCGTCATGCCGTCGAGGCGCTCTACACCCTCTCGTACGCCGTGCGAGCCCTGGCCAAGAACAGGCTGGGAAGGGTGCACACGGTCGGGCCGCTGGAAGGACTGTGGTCGGCGAGCGATCTGGAGGTCTTCCACACCCGCGACAAGGGCGCCTGGGACTGGACGATGATGATCGCCCAGCCCGACTGGATCACCACGGACCTCGTCGACGAGGCCCGGGCGGTCGCGCTGAAGAAGCGGCTGCCGGCCCTGGCCCTGGTTCGCTTCGAGCGGTACTCGGAGGGCCGAAGCGCCCAGATCCTGCACGTCGGGTCCTACGACGACGAAGGCCCGACGCTCAAAAGGCTCCATGACGAGTTTCTTCCGACCCACGACCTGGCGCCGAGCGGGCGGCACCACGAGATCTACCTCTCCGACCCCCGAAAGACCGAGGTCGCCCGACTGAAGACCATCCTGCGTCAGCCGGTCGTCGCAGCCACGTGAAGGGGCCGCGAACGGCATCCGTTCAGGCGAGCCACCACCGGCACGCGACCGGGAGCCTCGCACGACACGGCCTCGCTCATCGACGGCTGCCTGCGACGTATTTCGGGTCTCGGCCTGACGGCGACCGCGGCGTATGCTCGAAGGGCATCACATCGAAGAACCGGGTGAGTCATGAGTACACACACCGATATTGACGAGCGGGCCTTTCGCCAGGCTGTGTCTGAGCTCGACGCCCTGGCCGACAGCCCGGGGGGTGGTGTCGAAGGCCTGGATCGGGCGTCGTGCTCACCGGCCGTCGTCTACCTCGCGCAGGTGGGGATGGGCGCCGCGGCTCGTGGCTGTTCGGCAGAGGGCTGGCGAGCGGAGGTCACCAAAAGCCAGGGGCCGGAGGGCGCCAGGCAGCTCTCGGAGGCCGAGGATTGCATGCGGTATTCCGGCCTGTGGCCGTGGAAGTGATGAGCCGGCCCGTCTTCTGACCGGCCAGCAGCCAGGGCCGGTCGCTCCGAGCGCGGCTACCGGCCTCAGGATGCCGTCCAGCCGCCGTCACTGGCCATGACGGCGCCGTTGACGTTGACCGACTCGTCGGCGGCCAGCCAGACGATCAGCGAGGCGATCTCCTCGGCGGAGGCCATCCGCTGGGCCCGGCCGAAGCCGGCCTGCATGCGTTCCCAGGCCCAGTCAGACTTGGGCACAGCGCCGCCGTCGGCGATGTTGGTCTCGACGCCACCGGGACACACGACGTTGCAGCGCACACCCTGGGGCCCGTAGAAGTAGGCCGTGTTCTTGGTCATGCCGACGAGCGCATGCTTCGACGCGGTGTAGGCGATGCCGGCGGCGCCCCCGGTGACGCCGCCGATGGAGGCCACGTTGACGATGGAGCCTCGACTCTTGCCGAGCATCTGGGGCATCACCGCGCGGATCAGCCGCATCGGAGCCGTCGCGTTGACGGCCAGCACGTGGTCCCACGTCTCGTCGTCGACCTCGGTGACGGGCAGGAAGAAGTCCATGACGCCGGCGTTGTTGACGAGCACGTCGGCCCCGCCGGCTTCCTGCGCGGCGGCGGCTACGGCATTAACGTCGGCTGCGTCGGTGAGGTCGCCGGCGACCACGGTGATCGAGTCGCCCAGCTCAGCCGCGAGCTCGCGCAAGCGCCCCTCGTTGACGTCGGCGCCGATGACGACCGCCCCTTCGTCGACCAGCTGGCGGGCGGTGGCCCGTCCGATGCCGGATGCCGCTCCCGTGACGATCGCGATCTTGCCCTGCATCCTGCTCATCTGAGCCTCCTCGTAGACCGTGACCAAGCCGCGACCCTACTACAGGGCGTCGTAGTCATCGGAACCGAGAGGCCCCGTAGCGACGCGGAAGCCCCCCCTTGAGACTCACCGCCGCATGACAGGTGTCAACCGACCTTGGTGACTCCGGCTCATGGTGGCGGCCGTAGCGACTTTCTATCGTTGGGGCGTGAGCACAGACACCGTCATCGAGGTGAACGACCTTCGTGTCGACTACGGCACCACCACCGCCGTCGACGGCACCAGCTTCACGGTCCGACGCGGTGAGGTCTTCGCGCTGCTCGGCACCAACGGAGCCGGCAAGACGACGACCCTCGATGTGCTCGAGGGCTACCGCGAGGCGACCGCCGGGGCGGCATCCGTCTTCGGCGTCGACCCGTTGCGCAACCGCGACCGAATGGCCCCACGCATCGGCATCATGCTGCAGGACGCCGGCTTCTTCGAGACCCTCACGGTTCGGCAGACCGTGACCGCCTGGCGTCGGTTCTACCGCGGGCCGCGCTCCTTCGACGAGGCGGTCGGCCTCGTCGGTCTCTCCCACCGCGTCGACACGCGAGTCTCGTCACTCTCGGGTGGCGAACGCCGCCGGCTCGACCTCGCGCTGGCTCTACTGGGTCACCCCGAGCTGCTCTTCCTCGACGAGCCGACGACCGGTATGGACCCGGAGGGTCGCCATCAGAGTCTCGAGCTCGTGGCCGGTCTGGTGCGTGAAGGCCTCACGGTTGTACTGACCACCCACTATCTCGAGGAGGCCGAGCAGCTGGCCGACCGGGTCGCGATCATGCACCGCGGCAGCATTCGACGGATGGGCACTCTCGAGGAGGTGCGGGCCGAATGCGGTGATGCCCGAATAGGGTTCGAGGTTCCGACCGAGATCGCGCCGCTGCTTCCCGCAACGCTGCTGGCGTCAGTCGACCACCGGCACGGAAGCGCTCGGGTCGAGGTTCGCGACCCCGACCCCGAGCGGCTGCTGCGGTTGCTCTTCGCCTGGGCCGATGCCCACGACGTCACGATCCTGGGCCTCGAGGTTCGCAGGGGCAGCCTCGAAGACGTCTTCCTCAGCCTGCCCGACGAGCCCGACGACATCGGTCGGATGCCGGGAACGGCGCCCCCCGGTGGGGGCTCACGGGGCCGTCCCCCCTTCGATGGCGACCGGACCATGGCTGCAGACATCAGGGCCGGGCAGGGTGCGCGCGCGAGTCTGACGACGACAGGAGCGCGCGCGTGAGCGTCATTCTCGCGTGGCCGCGGTACGTGTGGCCGCAGGTCGCGCTCTCTCAGCGCGTCTACTGGCAGGACATCGCGTTCGCCCTCGTCGGCGCCGTCATGCCCATCGTCATGGGCATCTTCCCGATGGTGCAGGTGCTCGACGCGCCGCTGTTGTCCGGTGGAATCCGGCCCATCGACCTGTTGGCGCCCTCGGGGCTTTGCGTGTCGATCATCTGGATCGCCTACGCCGTCATCAACTCGGCCGCGCGGCGGCGAGAGACACGAACCTACAAACGGCTTCGCGCCACCCCGATCCCGCAGAGCGCCATTCTCGTCGGCGAGGCCACCAGCGCCGCGCTGCCCGCCCTGGCCCAGAGCGGAATCGTGCTCGCGATCGCAGTCGGCTACTTCAAGGTCGCCCCGCCGGTTCACTGGACGCTCGTGGTCGTCGGCCTCGTGATCGGAGCGATCACGATGGGGCTGTTGACCTTCGGCGTGTCAGGACTGCTTCCCTCGAGTGAGCTGTCGACGTGGATCGTGACCCCGTTCGTGATCGGGATGTGGATCCTCAGCGGGTCACTCACGGTCACGTCGGGGGCCGTGAGCACCATCGACCGAATCTCCGACTACCTGCCGTCCACGGCCTTCGTGCAGATCGTGCGAACCGGCTACGTCGGGCAGGACTTCGTCAACCACGACCTGCTCAGTCACCCGCAGCTCAGCCTCTCTCAGGCTGTTGACGCCATTCACCAACCGTTGGGCGTGCTGATCCTCTGGATCGCTGTTGGCTACCTGCTCTTCCGCACGTGCTTCACGTGGGAGCCGCGCACCTCTCGACGACGAGGGCGCTTCACCCAGGGCACGCGTGGCAACCGGTCGGTGACCGGGACAGGGGGGTGAGCGCCAGCCTCTGCCCGCCGTGTTCTGCACTGGCGCAACGATCGTTGGGCCCCCGCCCCCGACGACGGCGGTTCGGTATGGTTTGTGGTGACGCGGTGTCGCCGCGCCGATCTAGGGTGGAGCGGTGCGGATGGTTGTCCGTAGCCTCCCCCCAACCGCGCCAGGGGGTCTCGCTGACCGTGTGTCTGCTGACAAGGACGACGCGGAGATGAACGCCCTGAGCGTTCGCGAGATGGGGCAACCGTGGAACACGGGTCGGTTCCCGACTGCCGTTGGTCGCGTCGTGGGCGATCATCGTTGCCCTCGTGGTGCAGGAGAGCGTGAGCGATCTGGGCCCCAGCACCGTGGGCTGGTTCGGGTTGAGCCTGCTCGGCACGATCATCGCGATCGCGACATCGCTGTGCTACGTGGTTTGGCAGGTGCGGATCGTGCGAGGGGTGAGTCCCTCGACGACGCACCGCTTCGTGCTGCTGCTCACGGTGGGGGCTTGGGCCGCCATGCTCATCGATGGTCATTGGGCTCCGCTGCCGCTCGCTCTGTCGGCCGTGATGCTCGTGCTCTCACCGGTACGGGCCGCCCTTACCGTCGCCCTGATGCTCATCGGCCTGGGTGTGTATGTCGGCCTCGTGGTCGACCCTCGGCTGGCCGTCGTCATGCTGCCCGGCATTCTCGCCCTGGCGGCGGTGCTCTACGCCTTCACCCGGCTCTCGGTCGTGATCCGCGAGCTGCAGCTCGCACGTGAAGAGCTGGTTCGCACCCGCGTAGACCAGTAGCGGCTGCGGATGCAACGCGCCCTGCACGACATTCTCGGACGAACTCTGGTCACTGCGTCGCTGCGCAACCAGATCGCGCTGCGCACGCTCGACTCCGACCCGAGCGCAGCGCGGGAGCATCTCGAACAGCTGCACGTGGTCGTCAGTGACGGACAGGCCCGGTTGCGAGCGGTCACCGCTGGCCCGGTCATCGTGAGTCTCGCCGACGAGGTGGAGTCGGCCAGCACGTTGTGTCAGCGGCTCGGGATCGAGGTATCGGTCGATGTCGAGCCGCTGCCCTCCGGCGCCCCCGAAGCGGAGGTCGGCGCCGTGGTGCGCGAGTCGGTGACCAACATGCTCAAGCACAACCGGGCTCTGCACTGTTCTTTGACGATTCGTAACGAACCGATGGCCGTCGTCGTCACGGTCATCAACGACGGCTGTTCAGAGGGTGCCCCCGGTGCTGGTTTTGCCCCCGGTACCGGTCTGACGCACATGCGCGAGATCGTCGAAGGGGCCGGTGGCAGCTTCACGGCTGAGCTCTTCGAGAACCGACGGTTCCGAACCTCGGCCTCCCTCCCGAGCCCATCGGGCGCCCCTGGGCCAGTGGAGCACCGACCCAGCCACCGCCAAGACCAGACATGACCGACCGTCTGCGCATCCTCATCGCGGAAGACGTCGACCTCGTGGCCGACGCCTTCCAGGCCCTGCTCGAGACAGAACCGGGCTTCGAGGTCGTGGCCCGGGTCGGCCGAGGCGACGAGGTGCTCGAGGCCGCCCGACGAACCCAGCCCGATATCGCACTGCTCGACGTCGACCTGCCCGGGGCCACGGGCATCGAGGCGACGGCGCTGCTGGCGGACCACCAACCTGGGTGCAAGGTGCTGCTGCTCACTTCGCTACCAGGCAGCGGCCATATTCCCAAGGCGTTGGCGGCGGGGGCGTCCGGCTATGTCGTGAAGTCGATGTCGGCCGCTCAGGTCATCGACGCGATCCGGTCTGTCGCCTCCGGTCACACCGTCATCGACCCCCAGCTCGCTGCTGATGCGCTGCGCAGTGGGCCGAGCCCGCTGACCACCCGTGAGGTACAACTGCTGCAGCTCGTCGAACAGGGGCTTGCCACCGAGTCGATAGCGCGCGCGATGTTCCTGACCAAGGGAACGGTGCGCAACTACCTCTCGACCATCATGACAAAGATGGACGTCACCACCCGCGCGCAGGCCGTGGCTGCGGCGAGGGGCAACGGCTGGCTCTAGCCGCCGAGGAGGTGCCCGGGGCTACCCGTCGTCGGAGATCGGAGATCGGAGATCGGAGATCGGAGATGGGGATGGGGATAGGGGTCAGTGTCGTATCGAACGGTGAGGGTGCTGGAGTACGCCGCCCCGCTGCCTTCGCCCCGGGACGATGCCCACTGCGGCTCGTCACTGGTGCCGACTCGGACGGCCCGGAAGGCGTAGCGGTCCTGCTCGGCATCCTCGAAGTCCAGCGTCACCAGCTGCCCGGCGCGCAGCCTTCGGTAACCGTGCACCCCGACCGACGAGAAGTGCGCCCAGCACCCGCCTGGTGTGTCAGGCGCGTCGATGACTCCCCATCCCTCTTCGTCGTGCCACTCCCGCACGATGCCGCTCGTCACCATCGGCCCAGTCTGCACCAGCGCGTGATGGAGTCGACTGGGGTTTCGCCATCGCCACCAACAAGGAGATCATGGGGTGCGCCTGGCGGCGTACCAACGGGAGCGCCCACGCTGCCCTGTTTGAGGGGCCACCGTTCGACGACAGGAGATCCACCCGATGTGCCGACTCTTCGGCCTCACCGCGGGTGACGTTCGCGTCAAGGCCACCTTCGGGCTGCTCGATGCCTCCGACAGCATCGCGATCCAGAGTCACGCCAACCCCGACGGCACCGGCCTGGGCACCTTCGACGAGCACGGCCGACCCGTCGTCGAGAAGCAACCGCTGGCCGCATGGAACGACCCCACCTTCGCGGCCGCTGCGCGCGAGCGCGAGAGCACGACGTTCATCGCCCACGTCCGGCACACGTCGGGTTCGGCGGTCACCGCGGTCAATACGCACCCCTTCGAGATGGACGGTCGCCTGTTTGCACACAACGGGGTCGTCGAGGGCCTCGACGCCCTGGAGGAGCACCTCGGTGACGACCTCCGCCGCGTCAAGGGCGACACCGACTCGGAGCGGGTCTTCGCGCTGGTCACCCGGGAGATCGCCCGAGCCGGTGACGTTGCCGGGGGAGTCACGACCGCACTGCGCTGGGTGGCGGGCGAGCTGCCTCTCTACGCCGTCAATCTCGTGCTCACGACCGCCACCGACCTGTGGGCTCTGCGCTACCCCGACACGCATGACCTGCTGGTGCTCGAGCGCGACCGTGGCGCCGGGTCCCTCGACCACCACAGTCGCGCCGGCACCCGGGTGCGCTCGGGCGAGCTGGGTGACCATCCGAGCGTCGTCATCGCGAGCGAGCGGCTCGACGACGACGACCGGTGGCGATCACTCGAACCGGGGGTGCTCGTGCACGTGGGGCCCGACCTGCGGGTGCGCGAGCACGAGATCCTCTCTGGCGCCCCTCGCCACCAGCTGACCGTCGCCGACCTCACCGGTGTGGCCGCCGCCTCGCAGTCGCGCCACACGGCGTGGCCGACCGGCTCCTGGCCGTCAGGCAGATGATCCAGCGAGGCGAGCTGCTCGAGGGTCTGCCTCGTCGTGCCCGCCGAGGTCTCGGACTGCAGAAGCCAGCTCATCGCCGTGCACGCCTTGCACCAGATCTCCTTGCACCAGATCTATGAGCGATTGGCTCGGGCTGCACTGGCGAGGGCGGGTGGGCAGGCGCCGGCACGCAGGGTCTCCTGACCTTACCGGGGTCGCAGGGCCTGCTCGAGGTCGGCCAGGAGGTCGTCGGGGTCTTCGAGCCCTACGGAGAGGCGCAGCACGTCGTCGTGCGGTCGCGCGTCGGCCGCGACCGGTCGGTGAGTGAGGGCGGCGGGGTGCTGGATAAGGGAGTCGACGCCGCCGAGAGACACCGCGTGCGTTACGAGGGTGCAGGCGGCCGCAACCGCCGCGGCGGCCGCGTAACCGCCGCGCAGCGAGAACGCGAGGACTGACCCCGGCCCGCGCATCTGACGTCCCACGAGGCCGGCGGGGTCATCGAGCCCGGGGTAGTGGACGGCCGCGACCTCGGGGTGCTCCTCGAGCCACCCCGCAATCTTCTCGGCGCCCTGCTGAGCCGCGCGTACTCGCACAGGCAGGGTCTGCAGCCCGCGGTGGAGGTCGTAGGCGGCCCGCGGGTGCAGCAGTCCTCCGGTGAGCGCACGCACCTGGCGCAGTCGGCGGGCCCACCCGGCGGTGCTCGCCACGACCCCGCCCATGGCATCGCCGTGACCGCCCATGAACTTCGTCGCCGAGTGCAGCACGAGGGTCGCCCCGTGCCGTGCCGGGTTCTGGAGCACGGGGGTCGCGAAGGTGTTGTCGACGAGCACCGGGACCGGGCCCGCCGCGGCCACCACCGCGCCGATGTCGACCAGGTCGAGCGTCGGGTTGGCCGGGGTCTCGAGCACGACGAGGCCGGTCTCGGGTCGAATGGAGGAGGCCACGGTCGCCGGCGTCGCCCAGGTCACCTCAGTGCCGAGCAGTCCGGTCGCGAGAACGTGGTCGGTGCCGCCGTAGAGGGGGCGCACCGCGACGACGTGCCGTTTGCCGGCGGTCACGCTCGCGAGGAGCGTCGCGCTCAGGGCAGCCATCCCGGAGGCGAAGGCCACCGACTCCTCGGTCTCCTCCAGCGCGGCCACGGCCTGCTCGAAGCGGTCGACGGTCGGGTTCCACAGTCGTTGGTAGACGAGGCTGTCGCCCGGGGTGGGGCGGCCGCCGGTGGCGAGCGCCTCGTAGGCCCGTCCCCCGTTCTCGACGTCGGGCAGCGGGTTGGTGCTCGACAGATCGATGGGCGGCACGTGTACGCCGAGCGCGCGCAGGTCCTCCCTCCCGGCGTGAACTGAGCGGGTGTCGAGGCTAGTGATGGGCATATCGTCCTCCGGAAGAGATGTTGGCGCTGCTCCGTTCATTCTCACCGTATCCGCGAGCAGGGATCAACGGTCCCGAGGTGTCCGTGACATCTAGATGAAATTCGGCGGATTCGGTGGGACGAGGGCAGTTAGGCTGGTAGCCATGTCGCAGAATCCGCGCCCTCCGCGCCGACACCTCACCCCGGGCCCACCGCCGCGCGAGCCCCTCGCGGTCGACGACGTCGACGTCACCCTGCTGCGCGCGCTCAGCGCCAACGGGCGGAGGTCGGTCGCCGCCCTCGCCCGCGAGACCGGGCTCGCCGAGTCCACCTGCGCCGGTCGGGTCCGTGGCCTTCTCGAGCGCGGCACGGTCCGCGGCATCCACGCCGAGCTCGACCCCGCGGCCCTGGGGTTCGCCGTTGAGGCGATGGTCGCGGTGCGCTTCGGCGGCCACGTCCGCGGTCACGTCGAGGCTTTCCGCGACGCGGTGACGCAGGTGCCGGGGGTCCTGGCGACCTACAACACGAGCGGGTCCGAGGACTATCTCGTGCACGTCGCAGCCAGCGGGTCCGATGCGCTGCGTGACTTCGTCCTCGATCACATCGCGAACCGGCCCGGGGTCGTGCACGCCGAGACCAGCCTCATCTTCGAGTCCACCCGCGGGGTAGGGCTCTTGCCGGAGGTGTCGACGTGAGCCGCCGGGCCTGGGCCACGCCGACAGTGCGATTCTCTGCTTGTGCGTCAGCCGTCCCGAAGGATGCCGTCAGGCCTACTCGGGGAGGCCGAAGATGGTGCGGTGCCACGGCTTGTGCGCGGCCGCAGTGCGGTCGAACATCACGTGCTTGACCGTCGTGTACTCCTCGAACGAGTAGGTCGACATGTCCTTGCCGAAGCCGGACTGCTTCATGCCGCCGTGCGGCATCTCGCTGATGATCGGGATGTGGTCGTTGACCCAGACACAGCCCGAGCGGATCTCGGCGGTGGCGCGCATGGCGCGGTAGACATCGCGCGTCCAGGCCGACGCCGCTAGGCCGTAGGGAGTGTCGTTGGCGAGGTCGATGGCCTCGTCGTCGGTCTCGAAGGGGGTCACGGTGAGCACCGGGCCGAAGACCTCGTCGGTGAACACCTCGTGCGTCCGGTGCACGCCGGTGATGAGCGTCGGCTCGTAGTACGAACCGGCCTCCAAAGCGCCGCCGGGCGAACGCCCACCCGTCACGACGGTGGCGTAACCGCGGGCTCGCTCGACCATGGCGGCCACGCGTTCGCGGTGGGCCGTCGAGATGAGGGGGCCGAGGTCGGTGTCGGGGTCGTCGGTCGGTCCGAGACGCACAGCGGCATACAGGTCGGCGATGCCCGCGACGAAGGCGTCGTGCAGAGAGCGGTGCACGATGGCCCGGGTGGCGGCGGTGCAGTCCTGGCCGGTGTTGATCAGGCTGCCGGCGACGGCCCCGTGGATTGCAGCCTCAAGGTCGGCGTCGTCGAAGACGACGAAGGGCGCCTTGCCGCCGAGCTCGAGATGGACCCGTTTGGCGTTGCCGGCCGCGGCCTCGAGCACGGTTCGCCCGACCCTGGTGGAGCCGGTGAACGAGACCATGGCGACGTCGGGATGCCGCATCAACGGGGCCCCCGCGTCGAGGCCCGTACCGACGACGATGTTGACCACGCCGTCGGGGATGCCGGCTGCGGTGGCCGCCTCGGCGAACATGATGCTCGTGAGCGGCGTGTTCTCGGCCGGCTTGAGCACGATGGTGTTCCCCGCGGCGACCGCGGGAAGGATCTTCCAGGCGGCCATCTGCAAGGGGTAGTTCCAGGGCGCGATCGACCCGACGACGCCGATCGGTTCGCGTCGGATCATCGAGGTGTGGTCGGGCGAGTACTCTGCCGCGGCCTTGCCCTCGAGGTTGCGGGCCGCACCGGCGAAGAACGAGACGTTGTCGACTGTGCCGGGCACGTCGAACTCGCGGGCCAGACGGATCGGCTTGCCGGCTTGCCGGCTCTCGAGCTGGGCCAGGTCTTCGGCCTGATCCCGGAGGATGCCGGCCCACCGGGTCAGAGTCGCCGACCGCTCGGCGGGGGTGGCGCGGGCCCACTGCGGAAAGGCCCGCTTGGCCGCTGCTACCGCGCGGTCGACGTCAGCGGCATCCGCGAGGGTGATGTCGCTGACGTGCTGCCCGTTCGACGGGTCGGTCACCGCGGCGGTGCGGCCGGAGACGGAGGGGACGACGGCACCATCGATGAACTGGCTCACGGGTTCTCTTTCGGTTTCGAAGGGGTGGCCCCCAGTATGTGGCGTGGCGACGTCGCCGACGAGCGAGGGCTACGGTCGGTCCCATGCGGATCGTCTCGTTGCTGCCGTCGACCACTGAGATCCTCTTCGGCATCGGTGCCGGGGCCGATGTCGTCGGGGTGACCTTCGAGTGCGACTACCCGGCGCAGGCGCGCACGCGGCGGGTCGTGTCGACCTCCACGATGCCGCCTGGCCTGGCGCCCGCACAGATCGACGAGTTCGTGCGGGCCGCCATGGCACGCGGAGAGGATCTCTACCGGCTCGACGCCGACGCTCTGTCGGCTCTCGACCCCGACCTCGTCGTGACCCAGGACCTCTGCGCGGTATGTGCCGTCGACGTCGCCGTCGTTGACGATGCCCTCGCCTACCTCGGCTGCCGGGCGGAGGTGCTCACCGTCGACCCGCACACCCTGGCCGAGGTGTTCGACTCGATTGAGCTGCTGGGCAAGGCGACTGGCCGTGAGCAGGTGGCCAGTGAGGTGGCCGCCCTGCTGAGGGCTCGGGTCGATGAGGTCCGTCGCCGGGTGGCGGGTCGACGCAGGCCTCGGGTCATGTTGCTCGAGTGGACCGACCCACCCTTCGCCCCGGGCCACTGGGTGCCAGAGATGGTCGAGGCGGCCGGCGGTGAGCCGGTGCTCGCGGCTGCGGGGGCGAACTCGGTGCGCACGACGTGGGAGGCGATAAGGGCTGCGCAGCCGGAGGCCTACGTCGTGGCTCCCTGCGGGTTCGGACGGGAGGCGGCGCAGCAGCTGGCCGACGAGCTGGTGGCGAACGGTTCGGTGCCAGCTGGAGCTCGGGTGTTGGCGGTCGACGCCGACGCGTCGTGGGTGCGGCCGGGCCTGCGGCTGGCCGACGGGGTCGAGGAGCTGGCCTACTTTCTGCACCCTGACGCCTGACCGGGCTGACGGCCTACCGCTCGGGTTTGCGCCACACGGAGACGTGGCTCTCGCTGTCGGAGGTGAACGGGGCGCCACCCCAGTCGGCGAACCGCTGCTCCAGCCTTAGCCCGGCCAGCTCGGCCATGTGGTGGGGGGACGTGCCGCGTTGGGTGGCGAGGTCGTAGGTGTCGAAGCCCAGATGCCGGTCGCTGACGTCGAACGGCAGGGCGCACTGCCCCGGCGGCCTTGACATGGGAGTAGATGACAGTCACTATCAAAAACATGCAGCAGTCAAAAGTTATCGGGTTTCATCTCAGCACTGATGCTCTACGATGGGCCGCCCTGGCGGCGACTGCGCTGACCGTTCTCGTGATCGGGCTCGACACGACGATCCTCAACGTGGCCCTGCCCGACATCGCCCTCGACCTGGGTGCCTCGAACGCGCAGCTCCAATGGTTCGCCGACAGCTACCTGCTCGTGCTCGGTGCGCTCCTGCTTCCGGCCGGGATGTTGGGCGACCGCTACGGGCGAAAGCGGTTCACCGTCGGAGGGCTGGTCGTCTTCGGCGCCGGCTCACTGTGGTGCGCGCTGGCCACCAGCCCGGCCGGCCTCATCGGCGCGCGTACCCTGCTCGGCGTCGGGGCAGCACTGCTCATCCCCCTGGCCATGTCGTCGGTCGTCGTGCTCTTCGAGCCGGACGAGCGAACGAGGGCCATCGGAGTCATCGGTGCGGCCACCATGCTGGGCCTGCCCCTCGGCCCGATCCTGGCCGGGGTGCTGCTGCAGCACTACTGGTGGGGCTCGGTGTTCCTCGTCAACCTGCCAGTGATCGCCATCGCGATGGTCGCCGTCGCGATCCTGCTGCCCGAGTCGACCGGTGACCGCGGGCGCCGACTCGACCTGGTCGGCATCCTGCTCTCGTCGGGGGCTCTGGTAGCAGCGACGTTCGGGGTGATCGAAGGACCGGAGCGCGGCTGGGATGAAGCGTTGGTGCTGACCGGCCTGCTCGGTGGGGTCGCCCTCGGTGGTGCGTTCGTCTGGTGGCAGCACCGCGACCGCGGGCTCGAGCCCGTGGTCGACCCGGCTCTGTGGCGCGAGCCCGCCTTTCGCTGGGGGGGCGTGACGGCCGCGATAGCGAGCCTGGCCTTCTTCGGAGCGATGTTCGTGGTGCCGCAGTACCTGCGAGGCGTACTCGGCGCCGATGCGCTGGGTACCGGTCTGCGTTCGATCCCGATGGTGGTCGGGCTGCTCTTCGGGTTGCGCACCACGATGGCTCTCCTGCCCCGGTTCGGCTCCCGCACCTTGGGCGCGGCCGGGTTCACGATCGGCGCGGCCGCCTTCGTGCTCGGTTCGAGGGTCACCGTCGAGAGTGGCTATCTGTTGACCGGCGTCTGGACCTTCGCGGTCGGCTCGGGGGTCGGAGGTGCGCTCTTCTGCGGGCAGAACTCGGCACTCGGCGCTCTGCCGCGGGCCCGGGCGGCCACCGGCTCGGCGTTGATCCAGTCGCTGCGTCAGGTGGGCAGCGTGCTCGGCATCGCGGTGTTAGGAGCGTTGCTCAACGCCGTGTACCGGTCGGCCCTACCCGCGGGTGGGCAGGGCGGGCTGTCCGCCGGCGAGGTCGCCGCGCTCGGGCAGAACGTGACCTCTGGGGTCACAGAAGCAGCCCGGTCGGGTTCCCCGAGGCTCGAGCACGCCGTGCAGGCGGCGTTCGTCGGCGGACTGTCGGCCACCCTGTGGGTCAGCGCCGCGGTGTGCCTCGCCGGCGCGTTCATCGCGCGGGTCACCCTGCCCGACGACCGAGCGCCCAGTCGGAACACGGTAGCGATTCCTGGCCAACCGACGCAGGAGGCACAATCGACACATGCCCTCGACGTCGCTGCGGACTGATCCCCCGGCTCCAGCTGATGGGCTGGTGCCCGGGCTGCGTGAGCGCAAGAAGGCGAAGACGAGGGCCAGCCTCCGGGCTCACGCCCTGCGTCTGTTCAAGGAGCAGGGCTACGCCGAGACGACGGTCGAGCAGATCGCGGCAGCCGCCGAAGTCTCACCGAGTACGTTCTTCCGCTACTTCGCAACCAAGGACGAGACCGTGCTCGACGACCTCGTAGACGCCGACACGTTTCGGATCATGATCGCTGCCCCCACCGCCCTCAGCCCCCTCGAGGCGTTGCAGTACGCGGTAGACCGCACCTTCCGCCAGATGAGCGATGACGAGCTCGAGATGGAGCTGACGCGCAACAGCCTCATCCAGTCGGTTCCCGAGCTGCGCAAGGGGGTGATGGCCGAGATCACCCGACCCATCGGGCTGCTCACCGAGGCCATCGCCATCCGGCTCGGACGACCGATCGACGACCCCGACCTCCGGCTTTACGCCGGTGCCGCCGTGGGCGCCCTGATGACCCTCATGCCTGGCGCCCCGACCGAGCAGCCGAGAGCGGCACTGGCCTCGCTCAGCGAGCTCATCGGTCGCCTCGACCGCGTGCTGCACCTGCCCCCGGGCTGACCGGGGAACCAGCAGACCTCACGCCGAGGGGGTCTCGGCTGCCGGCTCGGCGTCGACCGGCTTGCTGCCGGCGTCCTTGGGCCGCTTGTCCTTGCGTGACTTGCGGCCACGCCGGTTACCGTCATCGTCTTCCTCGCCGCCCTCTTCATCCTTGGTCTGGAGAGAGGCCAGCTCGGGCACCAGCTCGTGGCGCTGGCTGAAGGTGTTCATGATCGCCAGCGCCACGGCGGCGAGGGGGATGCCGATGAGGGCCCCGATCGGGCCGAAAAGGGCGGCTCCGGCGATCACCGAGCCAAGGGCGATGGCGGGGTGGACGTCCATCGTCTTGCGGCTGACCTTGGGGGTGAAGACGTAGTTCTCGATCTGCTGGTAGACCGTGGCGAACAGCACGATCCAGAGGGCGTTGATCGGCTTGCCGATCAGGGCGAACAGGGCCGGGAGTGCCACGCCGATGTAGGTGCCGACGGTGGGGATGAACTGCCCGACGATCCCCGCGAAGATGCCGAGCGGCAGCCAGAACGGAACGTCGATGAACCAGAAGAACGCGATGTGGAAGACGGCTGAGAGTGACGCCAGGACCAGTTTCGAGATGACGTACCCGCCGGTCTTCTCGACCGAGATCTCCCACACCGTCATGAAGACCCGCTGGTAGCGCTGTGGCAGCCACGACCCGATGGCCTGGCGCAGGCGCGGACTGTCGGCCGAGAGGTAGAAGGCGAAGACGAGGATGGTGAGAGAGTCGAAAAGGAACGTCACGACGGTTCCGAAGATGCCGACGATGCCGCCGCCGTATCGTCCGAGCAGCTCCCCGATCTTGTCGGGGGTGACCTCGATGCCCTTCTGAATGGTGGCGAGGTCGAACTTGGTGTGGAACGTCTGGTTGATCCAGTCGATTGCCGTGCTGATGGTCTGCGGCAGCTGGTTACCCAGGTCGGAGAGCTGCGAGAGGAACACCGATCCGAACAGCTCACCGAGACCCGCGAAGAGCACGAGCAGGCCCAGCATCGTCAGGCCGGTGGCGAGGCCGCGCTTGACCCCGTGCCGACTGAGCCAGAGCACGACCGGCTCCATGGCGATAGAGAGCAGCCAAGCCAGCAACAGCAGGAACAGGAACGAGCTCGTGGCCCCGAAGACCCAGTTGGCGATCCAGAGCAACACCACCCCCACGAGGAGGATGAAGGCGGTTCGTCGGGCATTGGCCGACGTGATCGCGATCCACTGTGGGTGGGCTGGTGTCTGCGCTGCCGGGGGCCGACTGCCCCGGTTCTGGGCGTCGCTCACATGGGCGGCGCCCGACGTCTTCTGGTGGTCTTCGGTCACGGCTCTGAGCCTAGGGCGTCATGGCGTCAGTCCTGGCGACGCGCACGGGCCGCTGCCACCCGTTCAGCGCGCTCGCGCTCGAGGCGGAGCTTGGGGTCGTTGCCCTCCCCGAGCTGGGCCGGGCCGAAGATGGTCAACCCGATCATCCGGAGGCGATAGCTGATGCGGTAGCCCAGCGTCAGGCCCGAACTGCCGAATCCTCGTGCCACCGTGGAACCTCCTGGCGTCATCACCCAACCGGCCACAACCTGTTGTTGCAGACTACCCGGCCCGGCGGCGGGTCCATTCGGGGTCGACCATCGAGGGACGCGCGGGGTCGCCCCCGACCGCCGCCCCGTCGTGGTCGGGGTCGAAGGCGGCCAGCGACCGCACGAGAGCCTCGCGCAGCGGCAGCAGCACGGGCGAGCCGAGGGCGGTCGAGCCACGCGAGTCCGCCACCATGTCATGCTGCAGGCTCGCCATCAGCGACTCGACGGTAGCGGTCGACACGTCGGTCAGCTGTCCGGCGAGCCAGCCGGTGAGGTCAGCCGGCAAGCCCGGCACCGAGACCTGGACGCGGGTGAGCCGAGCGGCGGCGGCATACAGCCGCAGCAGCTCGGCATACGTGACGCGGTCGGGCCCGGCGATGTCGAGATGGCCCACCACGTCAGGTCGCTCGATGCCCTCGGCCAGGAAGTGGACGGCATCCGCGATGGCGATCGGTTGCACGACGGTGTCACGCATCCAGGTCGGCAGCGCTTGCACGAGGGGGATGCGGTGCGAGATCTGACGGATGATCTCGAAGCTCGTCGATGCCGCGCCCACGACCACGGCAGCGCGCATCGAGAGGCACGAGGCGTTGGCGCCGGCCAGGATCTGCTCCACCTCGAGCCGTGACTCGAGGTGCTCGGACAGCCCCGCCTCGGGAAGGTCGGGGATGATGCCGGACAGGTAGACCACCCGGGCGATGCCGGCGCGGTCGACTGCTGCCCGGACGTTCTCGGCCGCTTCCCGGTCGGTCTGGGTGAAGTCGGTGTCGCTCATGCCGTGGATGAGGTAGACGACGGCGTCGACGTCGCGCACGGTGGCGACGGCCTGATGAGGATCGAGCACGTCCATCCGGCGCCACTGCACCTCCTCAGCCCAGGGTGTGGCCCGCGGTGACACGCTTGTGTGCGTGCCGATGACCGAATGACCTCGATGGAGCAGCTCGGGAACGAGGCGCGAGCCCACGTAGCCGGTGGCCCCGGTGACGAGCACCTTCACGTGACCTCCTTCGAGCGAGAGCTGCTACCAGGAGTGTGCGCCATACCCACCAGCAGGGATCGGGCGGTCCCGCACCAGGCAGACGCAGGCACCCCACGACCGGCCCTGGCCACGGGTGCCTGCGTGTGCTCACTCGGCCGTCCGCTTGCGACCCGGGGCAGCCGAACGTGAGGTGGTGCGTCAGTCGGCGAAGACCTCGCGAAGACTCGCCTCCTGCTCGTTGCTGAGGTTGGTCGTCAGCAGCTCGGCGTTGGCGCCTGCGAAGGCTTCGGCCACCCGGTCCTGTACGGCATCCGAGGTCATCACGAACAGGGCCGACGTTCCGGGGGTGACCTTCTCACGGACCTCCCTGATGAACTGGTCGCTGATTCCCACGTCGGTGAGCGACCCCGCCAGGGCCCCCATGGCGGCGCCCACGGCCATACCCAGCAGCGGCACGAAGAAGAGCAGCCCGAACAGCAGGCCCCAGAAGCTTCCGCCGAGGGCCCCCCTGCCCGTCATGTCGCTGGCCTGCCGGGTTCTCGGCTTCTTCTTGCCCTCCGGCCAGCTCACGATGGCGGCGTCGTAGACCTTGATGAGCTGCTGCTTCGACAGATCGGCCAGGGTCAACTGTGCCGCCTCCGCGCCGTCGGCGCTGTCGAACTTCCAAACGGTCAGGGTTCCCATTCGTCCTCCATGGTGTGCGATCAGTGGTGACCTGACGGTAAGTAGGACCCTCACGGGATGCCTCACCCGACCCGGGTGAACTCCAGCGGCGTGGCCGCTCACCCTGTCGGGGTGAGTCGGGGCGTGACGCCGGGGCAAGAGGATGCTGCTGTGAGCTCGCCCATCAACCCCATCCTGGCCTTCACCATCGTCATGCTGGTGTGGACCATCAGCGACTTCGTGGCGAAGAAGACCAAGTCGCTGCTGTCGTCCCTCTTCGTGGCCTCGATCATTTTCCTGATCGGGTTCCTCACCGGCTTCTTCCCCGAAGACCTCCTCGCAAGTTCGAGCCTGCTCGGTCTGGCCGGGGTCGTGGTCGGATTCATCATCGTGCACCTCGGCACGATGATCAGCCTCGACGACTTCAAGGCGCAGTGGAAGACGTTCCTCATCGGGGTGTCCACGGTCGTCGGTATCGGGCTGGCCCTGCTGGTCGCCGGGTTCATCTTCGGCCCGAAGATCAGCGGGAGCGCCGCTGACGGCTTCGCCCAGCGCATCGACTTCGTCGTGGCCGGCACGGGAGCTCTCAGCGGTGGCACCATCTCGGTGCTGATCGTGCAGGAGGCGGCCCTCGGGGTCGGCCTCACGAGCATCGCAATCTTCCCCGTGCTCATCGCCGCGCTCCAGGGGCTGATCGGCTTCCCGATCACCTCGCTGCTGCTGCGCCGGGAGGCCGCCCGCCTCAAGGGTGAGTACCGCGCCGGTAACCTCGCCCCCGCGGCGGTGAAGGAGAAGGCGGATGCCGGCCCGGTGTCGAAGCTGCCCGCCGCGTTGCTCACGACACCCGGAACCCTGTTCTGCATCGGGATCGTGGTGCTGCTGAGCCTC
This sequence comes from Terracoccus sp., assembly GCA_040007275.1. Classification (GTDB taxonomy): domain Bacteria; phylum Actinomycetota; class Actinomycetes; order Actinomycetales; family Dermatophilaceae; genus DSM-29435. Next base: position 3,596 of record JBDTVJ010000037.1, on the reverse strand, counting down.
GGCATCAACAACCTGACCAACGGGGTGCTCAACACCTTCGTCGTGGCCCTGCTCTTCGGTATCGGGTTGCGCACGGCCGGCATCTTTAAGCCGTCGGCGCTCGCGGGGATCGACGCGTTCGGGCTGATGATGCTCGCCATCATGATCCTGGTGTTCGCGCCGCTCGCCACCGTCAAGCCCGCCGACGTGGCCGCCCTGGCCCTTCCCCTGCTGCTGGTGTTCCTCTTCGGGGTGGCCGGCATCGCCACCTTCTCGGCGCTCGTCGGCAAGCTGCTGGGCTACAGCATCCCGATGTCGATCTCGATCGGGCTGACCTCGCTCTTCGGCTTCCCGGGCACCATGATCCTGTCGCAGGAAGCGGCCAAGGGGGCCGGCGAGTCGCCCGAGGAGGTCGCGGCCATCGAGCACGAGATCCTGCCGAAGATGATCATCGCCGGCTTCGCCACGGTGACGATCACCTCCGTCGTCATCACGAGCATCATCGCCGGACGCATCGGCACCGGCTGACGTCAGCGCAGACGAGCAGGCCGACCCGGTGCGGCCGGCCTCGGTGTCGCCTCACCACCTGCCTCTCCGGGTGGGTCCCACCCCACAGAACAGGAACCACGCAGGTGGAACGTCGGCATTTCCGTCAAGGACGAGCTGCTCACCCGTGGCAGGGGTGCTCAGCGTCAAGCCAGCGGACCTGCCGGATGCCGGTCAGCCGCCGAGGGCGATCCTGCGCTGCAGCCCTGACCTGACACGTTCCGCCTATGATCGGCCCACTGCCAACCAGGGGGCGAACATGACCGGCCCGGCCCGGACGACTGGTATCACGCGCAGTGCCGGCCTGGCGGTCCGGCCGGCCATGCTGGGCGCGTGCGTCGCCCTCGTCCTGATGCTCGAGCTCGGCCTGGCACTGACGCAGGCAGTGGCTTCCGACGTGTTCGGGTCGGCGGCGGCTCCCGCTTCCGCCCTGATCGTGCCAGCTCGGGCCGACGCGGCGGCTCCCGCGTCGGTGCAGGGGCAGGCCGCCGCCACTCCGAACGGAACCGTAGCGACCGACCCGGGTCAGACGAGTCCCCCCCAACCGGCGGGCTCGGCCACCGGTTCCGTCACCATCTCACCGTCCGCCAGCCCGACCAGCATCACCGCCACGCCCACACCAGCGGTCACGACTGCGTCCGCCACACCGACCCCGTCGGACACCGGCGGAGCGTCGCCGACCACGGAGCCTGCGGCCCAGCCCACCTCGATCATCCGGCCCGCGACCCCAGCGGTGCGTTCGACGCAAAGCGTCTCGATGCATTCCCTGCTGATTGCGCTGCTCGTGCTGGCGCTGGCCGGGCTCACCCTCCTTCGGGTCACCCGTCGGCATCCGGCGGCGACACCCGCATCACCAGCGACATCAACAGCGGTATCGCCAGCGACAGCGGCGGTCGCCGTGCCGGCCGCAGCGGCGGCGGCGGAACACGGGCGGCACGACGCACCCGCGCCGCGTGGGGGCGACGTCGGCGAGGCACTGCTGCTCATGATCTCGGCGGGAGAGGCCCTGATCGACTCGGGCTACGACGTGAACTCGGTGCGGTCGTCCCTCGATGACATCGCCAAGGTGAACGGCCTGCAGGATGCCGAGATCATCGCCCTGCCCACGGCCTTGTTCGTCTCCGCTCAGAGGGACGGTGAGCTGAGCACGGGAGCGGTCGGCGCGGGCCGCCACCCACTGCGCCTGCACCAGATCGAGGAGCTCGACGAGGTGGTGGGCCTCGCCCGTCGCGGCGAGACCACCCCCCGGGAAGCGCGAGAGGCCGTGCTCGAGCTGCGTCGACTCGCCCCGCCGTTCACCAACGCACAGCAGCTGATGGGCCAGATGCTGTCCTCCATCGCTCTCGCGGTGCTGCTCGGCGGCTCGTGGATCGGCGTCGGCATCGCTGCCGTTCTGGGTGGCCTCGTCGGGATGCTGCTGTTGGCCAGCACTCGTGTCGAACGGCAGTTCCGGGTGCTGTTCACGGTCGCGGCCACCTTCAGCGTCGCCACCGCCGTCTTCCTGCTGGCCCGGGCCGGGCTCGATATCGGCATCCTTCCCACGCTGGTGGCGCCGCTCGTCACGCTGCTGCCCGGAGCGCTACTGACGACCTCGGTGCTCGAGCTGGCCACCGGGCAGATGATCGCCGGCGCCGCCCGGCTCGCCGCCGGCGCGATGCAGCTGTTGCTGCTGTCGCTCGGCATCATCACCGCGGCCGCCCTCGTCGGCATCCCGGCGATCGACCTGAGCGAGGCACGCGTCGGGCTCGGCCCGGTGGCCCCCTGGATCGCGGTCGGCGTGTTCGGGGTCGGTATCGTGCTCGGCCAGTGCGCCCGTGCCGCTTCACTCGGGTGGATCCTGCTGGTGCTCTACGTCGCCTACGGGGCTCAGGTGCTCGGTGACGCCTTGTTCGGGGGCGTGCTCTCAGCCTTCATCGGCGCCGCGGTCATGACGCCCGTTGCCGTGCTCGTGTCGCGCCAGCCTTCCGGTCCGCCGACCTTGGTCAGCTTCATGCCGGCCTTCTGGCTACTGGTTCCGGGGGCCCTGGGTCTCGTCGGCGTGACGACGATCCTCGACGGTGACACCTACGGGCTCCGAACGCTGACCACGACGACCATGACGATGGTGGCGATCGCCTTGGGCGTGCTCGTCGGTCTCGCATTCTCCACCGCGGGCCGAACGTTCGCGTCGCGGCGTTCGGAGTCGACCGGGTAGGTGTCACGGGAGGGCTGAACGCATTGCTGCGTCGACCGGTCAACGGATGATGAAGACCGCCGCCACCACGAGTCCGACGACAACGAGGGCGCCGATCACGCCCAGCCCGACGTAGAGCCCGACCTTCTGCTCGCGGTCCATCGCCTCCGACCAGCCTGCGTTCTCGGCCGCCGCACGGATCAGGTCGCGTCCTTCTCCCGCGTTGAAGGTGTAGTCGACCACCTTGCCCACGTCTCCGGTCTCGGCGTCGACCCCGAGATCTTGATGCGACGAGAACTCGTCGACCCGGCCCTGCTGCACGCCCTTCTGCGCGCGCAGGGTCGGAGCTGACCCGAGCCCGGCGTTCCACTCGACGGTGTTGGCCACGTCGGTGATGGTCATCCGCGCTTTCGCCTCGTCGAGGCGCACCTCGTAGGTGAACACCCGGTCGATGTGGTTGACCCGAAGCAGGGTGTGCCAGGTCGCGTCCACCACATCGACCGTCAGGTCGAAGCCGTAGGGCTGGTCGGTAACGGCGTAGGGCGAGCCCTCCGCGGCCATCCGCACCCGAGTCACCAGCGCTGCCGATGAGGTCACGTCTGCTCCCTGAGTCTCGGTCGCCTGTTCGTCTGGCTGCCTGTTCGTTTTGCGCTCGGGCTGCGAGCCTAGCCGGTTGGTGTCGCCCATCGGGGGCACCGGTCGAGTTGCGGATGGCGTGCGGCTCGCCGAGCCTGAAGCGGCCCGGGGACTGCGGCTGACCCCCGCCGAGCCGGGTAGGGGCGAGGATGGGGTGTGCCCTCCGCCGCGCAGACCCGTGTCGTGGAGATCGCCTGCGACGAGTCGGGCTCGGAAGGGGAGAAGCTCGTCGGTGGCAGTACCGACGTCTTCGCCCACGCCA
>JBDTVJ010000036.1:0-27349 GCA_040007275.1 Terracoccus sp. | reverse complement strand
CGAGTGACTGACCCGAGTGACTGACCCGAGTGACTGACCCGAGTGACTGACCCGAGTGACTGACACCGAACGACTGACACCGAGGGAGCCGACCGATGAGCGATATCGATCAGAACGACAGCATCGAAGAGGACCTGACCGTCTACAGCACCGATGAGAGCGACCAGCTCCAGCCCGAGGACACGCTCGAGCAGGAGGACGTCGACGACGTGCTCGACCGCGGCTACTCCCCCGGCGAGACCGAGCGGGGCACCGACGCGTTCGGGACCACGGCCTACGAGCAGTCGCAGGAGGAGACGATCGACCAGCGCATCCTCCAGGAGGTGCCCGACCCGAACTCGGCCTACGGCGCCCCCGACAACGAGAGCGGCCTCGACACCGAGCGGGTGGGCGGTGACGACCCCGACGCGATAGACGCCGAGGACGACTGGCTCGGCGACAACGAGGTGGGGGATGCTCGCGCGGGCCGTCTCGTGGCCGACGACGAGGGGTCGGGCGAGGACTCCGAGAAGCAGGTGTGGGCCAGCGACGTCGGCGTCGACGGGGCCGCCGCCTCGGCCGAGGAGGCGGCGATGCACATCGTCGACGAGATCGCCGACGATCCCGACGACAACTGATCTCGCCGCTCACCCCACCCGTCGAGAGGGCGTCTCGTGTCGCGCGAACTGCCCCCTCGACGGGCGGCTGGCAGATTGACCGGCGTGCCGCGCAGCGTGACCGATCTCCCCAAGGCCCACCTGCACCTGCACTTCACCGGCTCGATGCGGGTCGAGACCGTTCGTGATCTTGCCAAGCAGCACGGCATCGGGCTACCGGACGCCCTGACCACGGACTGGCCGCCACGGCTCGCCCGCGCCACCGACGAACGCGGCTGGTTCCGCTTCCAGCGGCTCTACGACGCGGCACGCGCCTGCGTTCGAGGCGAGAGCGACATGCGCCGCATCGTGCGCGAGGCGGCCCACGACGACGACCGCGAGGGCTCGCGTTGGCTCGAACTGCAGGTCGATCCCACGTCGTACGCCCCGTTCGTCGGCGGGATCACCCCGGCCCTCGAGATCGTGCTCGACGAGGCTCGGCTGGCGTCCGAGAGCGGCCGCACCGGGGTGGCGGTGGTGGTCGCGGCCAGCCGCATGCGGCATCCGCTCGAGGCTCGCACCCTGGCGCGGTTGGCGGCCCGTTATGTCGGCGACGGCCCGGGGCAGGTCGTCGGCTTCGGCCTGTCCAACGACGAGCGGAGAGGCGACACCGCCGAGTTCGCACCGGCCTTCGCGATCGCCCGCCGCGCCGGGCTCACCCTCGTTCCGCACGCCGGAGAGCTGCTCGGGTCACAGGCGGTGATGGAGACGCTCGAGCACCTTCGGCCCGACCGCATCGGGCACGGGGTGCGGTCGGTCGAGGACCCTCGGGTGCTGAGTGCCGTCGCCGAGTCGGGCGCCACGCTCGAGGTCTGCCCCGGCAGCAACGTGGCCCTCGGGGTGTACGCCTCACCTGCCGAGGTACCGCTGCGCACCATTGTCGAGAGCGGCATCCCGGTCGCCCTGGGCGCCGACGACCCGCTGCTGTTCGGGCAGCGGTTGTCCGACCAGTACGAGAGCGCCCGCCTCCTGGGCTTCGACGACAGCGAGCTGGCCGATCTCGCCCGCCAGTCGCTCGTGGCCAGCCGAGCCCCCGAGCAGGTGAGGCGGGCCGCTCTGGCCGACGTCGACGCCTGGCTCGACGAACCCGCGAGGTCCGCCGAAGGGTCGGGCCGAGGGCCACGAGTTTGCTGATCCCACTGGTCGACGGTCATGCTTGTCCCGAGATGAAGACACTGAAGCCGCCGACCCCGACCGATCCCTCGCGTACGCACGGTACGGTGCACACTGCCGCGCCGCAGAAAACCGGTGCCGCCGCAGGCCGACCGTTGCGCCACCTGGCCGTCGCCGGCGTTGTGCTGTCGCTGGCTGCCCTCGGAGCCTGCAGCTCTGACGGCACCAGCCCTTCACCTTCCGCCACAGCCGGTGCGACCAGCCCGGCCAGCACCACCTCAGTGCCCACGAGCACGGCCCCGTCAACCACGACCCCGGCGCGGGTCGACAAGGCGGTCAAGGTGGAGATCAAGGACGGCACCCTCGGCCACGTCATCACCGCCACGAAGCTGTCCCGCAACCTCCCTTGGCCGGCCGGCAACCCCGTCGCCGCGGCGTCGTTCGAGATCGTGGGAATACAGCTGGCCGTCGACGCCGGCGATCGGTACTCCGCCGAGATCACGCCCGCCATGTTCACCCTCAAGCCCGGTTCCGCGGCTGCGATCGCAGCCACGGCCGAGTTCGGCACCTCCTTCGGCGCCCCACTGGCGACCACCAAGCGTGCCGAGAAGAAGACCGGATGGCTCTTCTTCAAGGTCGATCGCGGCTCGTCGGGCCCCTTGCTGCTGACCTTCAACCGACCCGCCTACACGGTGAAGACCACCGGTACGTCGATCCAGGCGGCCGCGTTGTCCAAGCCCATCGGCTGACCGCGCCCCCGCCCGTCCCGCCGTTTCGTTTCACCCGGTGCGGCAGCTGTCGTGCCCGCTGATACCGGCCGCCGGTGCCGCACGGGTCAGAGCTCGTCGCCGACGAGCACGGGCTCGTTGACGAGACGTAGTCCGAAGGTGTCGAACACGCCGTCACGCAGCTGTCGGGCGAGCGCCACCACGTCGGATGCCGTCGCCCCACCGCGGTTGGTCAGGGCCAGGGTGTGCTTCGTCGAGAGGGCGGCCGGCGCCGGAAGGCCGAATCCCTTGCCGAAGCCGGCCTTCTCGATGAGCCAGGCCGCACTCGTCTTCACCCGGCCCTCGGGCTCCGCGAAGCGCGGAGGGCGCGCAGCCTCCTCGCCGAGCACCGTGGCGGCCCGAGCGACCAACGCGTCGAACTCGCGCGCTGACAGGATGGGATTGGTGAAGAACGAACCGCACGACCACGTGTCGTGGTCGTCGGCATCGAGCACCATCCCGCGTCTGCGACGCTGGTCGAGAACGGCTTCGCGCACGTCGCCGAGCGGCGCCCTGGCGCCCAGCTGAACGCCGAGACCGTCGGCGAGAGCCGCATATCCCACCGGCCTCGACACGTCGGCGAGCTCGAGCTCGAAGAGCACGTCGAGCACGACGTAGCGGGCATCTGCCTTGAAGCGTGAGCTGCGGTAGGTGAAACCGCAACCGTGGTTGAAGAAGGTACGCACGGCCTGCTCCTGCCGGTCCCAGGTGCGCACCTGGGCGATCGTCTGCGAGACGTCCTGGCCGTAGGCCCCGACGTTCTGGATCGGCGTCGCGCCGGTCAGTCCGGGGATGCCGCTGAGCGCCTCGACCCCGGCCCAGCCTTCGGCGACGGCGAGGGCGACCAGCTCGTCCCAGCTCTCACCGGCCGCGACGCGAACCATGGCCCCACCGCGGGAGTGCGCCGACTCCCTCGTGATGCCGGTGGTGGCGATGTGCACCACGGTGCCCCGAAAGCCGGCATCCGGGGCGATCAGGTTCGACCCCCCCGCCACCAGTAGCAGGGGCTCGTCGGCGTCGTCGACCTCTCTGACGGCATCCACCAGCTCATCGGTGGTCGTCACGGTGACGACCCGGTCGGCCGGGCCTCCCACCCGCATCGTGGTCAGATCGGCGAGCGGTACGGCTGTCTGTTCGTGCACTCTCTTGCGCCCGGTCGCCTGGCGTCAGTCGAGCTGAACGACGGCGAGGGCGCGGCCGAGCACCTTCTGTCCGGCAGCCGACGCGGTCAGCTCGACAGTGGCCCGCCGGGTGTCGGCGTCGAGCGTCTTGACCACCCCCGTGACCTCGAGGTCGGCCCCCTCGTCGTAGCTGACGACGACCGGCTTGGTGAAGCGCACCCCGTAGTCGAGCACCCGGCCGGCGTCACCGGCCCAGTCGGTGACGACCGTGACGGCCGCCCCCATGGTGAACATCCCGTGGGCGATGACGTCTGGCAGGCCGACTCCCTTGGCGAAGCGTTCGTCCCAGTGGATGCGGTTGCGGTCGAGGGAGGCACCCGCGTACTGCACGAGGCGCGCCCGGTCGATGTGGATGGTGACCGGGCCCAGCGTCTCGCCGACGCTCACGGCCTCGAAACGGCGCACGGCCGTGGCCTCGCGGGGGGTGGTCGGAGCAGTGTCCATCACTCTTCTCCTCGGATGACGATCGTCGACCTGGCCGTGCAGAGCGCCTCGCCCTCGACCGTGGCGAGCTCGGTGCGCGTCGTCACCATGGCGTGCCCACCGGACTCGCGGACGGTGTCGACATGCAGCGTGCCGACGACGGCGTCACCCGCCGTCAGGGGGCGGTGGTGGGCGAACTTCTGCTCGCCGTGCACCACGCGCGAGTAGTCGATGCCGGCCTCGGGGTCGGCGACGAGCTGGGCGTCGCACTGCTGGGCGATGAGCACCGCGAACGTCGGTGGGGCGATGACGTCGGCGTAGCCGCGCGACCGGGCGAGGTCGGCGTCGACGTGCACCGGGTCGGTCGCACCGACCGCCTCGGCGAACTCACGGATCTTCGCTGCGCTGACGCCGTAGGGCGCGGTGGGCGGGTAGCTGCGCCCTTGGAACTCGGAGTTGACCGGCATTCGGCCAGCCTAGCCACTGCGGGTCGACCGGTGATGAGGGGGAAGACGACACCGCTCCCCCGGCCGGTGGCCGAGGGAGCGGTGGAGCTCTGCTGCGCTGGGTTCAGCGGGTCTCGCGGTGCTCCGTGTGCTTGCCGCACTTCGGGCAGAACTTGTTCATCGCGAGGCGGTCGGGGTTGTTCCGACGGTTCTTCTTGGTGATGTAGTTGCGGTCCTTGCAGTCCACACACGCCATCGTGATCTTCGGACGGACGTCGCTGCTCTTGCTGGCCACGGCAACCTGCTCTTTCGGGAACGTGCTGGATGAATCGGTGAAGCCTCGCTGGGCGCGCGCACCAGGCGCGACGGTCGAGGCTACGGGACGCCGGGGCGTTTCGAGAAATCGACCGAACATCGACTCGACACGCTCCGGCGTGCCGGTGGTAGCGGGAGGGAGGCTCGATCTCCCGACCTCACGATTATGAGTCGTGCGCTCTAACCAGCTGAGCTACCCCGCCCCGGGCGGTTGCCGCTCGCTACCGAGCGAACATCCGACCAGAGCCCCAATAGGGAATCGAACCCTAGACCTTTTCCTTACCATGGAAACGCTCTGCCGTCTGAGCTATTGGGGCACGGTCACTACCGCGGCGAAGCGTGGCGAGCGACCGGTTGTGCAGCGGCGAGACTACACGCTCAGCGTGGTTGATACGAAATCGGAAGCCGGCCCCAAACCGGGAGCCGGCGCAGAACGGTCACGACGACTCGTCGTGCGCGTCGAGCGAACGCTGCGCCTCACCCTCGACCCGCTCGGCGGTATCCCGGATGCCGGTCGCCCCGTCGAGCTCACCGGCGACCTTCTCGAGGCGGGAACGGGCCGTGGCGAGGCGGCGTTCGAGGTCGGCGATGCCCTCGGTGGCCTCCTCGTGCCGAGCCGTCAGCACCGCAACCTGACGGTCGGCGGCGCGCAGGGCTGCCCGGGCCGTGTCGAGCGTCTCGGCCAGGCGAGATCGCCGCTCGGCCCTGCGGGCTGCTCGCCGGTCGTCGAGGTCGACCGCGGAGCCACCGCCCTGGAGCACCTCGAGCTCGGGTCGACCGTTGCGAGAGTCGGTGTGGTCATCTCCCGAAGCTTCACCCAGGTCTGCAACGGCCACGACGTCGTCGATGTCGACCGACCCGAACCCCGAGTACGACAGGGCACGCACGAGCGACCCGGTCATGATTGAGATCTCGGCCGCTTCGTCGGCGATCAGCGCGGTGAGGGTGTCGCGCACCTCCTGTAGCGGGGCGGCGCCGAGAGGTTGGCCGCTCGACCGGGCCGCGTCGGCAATGGCATCGGCGAGGTCGTCAACCCGACGGGCCCGTTCACGGCCGAGCGCTCGCAGCCGCTCGGCGTCGAGCGTTCGTTGGGCGGTGCGCAGCAGCACGGCGAACGCCTGCAGATCGGCGAGGCCGTCGTGGTGGTGGCGCACGTAGTGGTTGACCGCCCAGGCCGCCACGGTCGGCTTGCGAAGGCGCGCGACGGAGGCCGCGAGCCCCTTGTCTCCCGCGGCGCGAGACTGCACCATCAGTTCGGAGCGCAACGGAGTGAACCGAGTCAGCGGGGCGGCGTACAGCTGCTCGACCGCGGCGCGTAGGTGCAGGATCACGAGAGCATCCTCCCGCAATCGTGGTGGCGCGTCGCGGTCCGGAGCGAGAAGGTGGTGGCGTGATCTGGATCTGCGCGACCTGTGCCGTAGAGACCGCCGACCTGACCACGGCGCCCGACTCGTGTGCCGTGTGCACCGACGACCGACAGTGGGTGCCCGAGGCGGGCCAACGCTGGACCTCCCTCGATGAGCTGCGGGCGGCCGGCACGCGCATCGAGGTGACCGAGGTCGAGCCCGAGCTCTGGGGGCTGAAGGCCGACCCCGGTGTCGGCATCGGCCAGCAGACGATGGTGGTTCGCACCCCTCACGGTGTCGTGCTCTTCGACTGCCTCGGGTATCTCGACGACGCCGCCGTCTCCTTCGTGCGTTCTCTCGGCCCCACGCTGGCCGTCGCCGCGAGCCATCCCCACATGTACGGGGTGCAGACGGAATGGGCGAGGGCTCTCGGCGCCGTGCCGATCCTTGTGGCCGACCGCGACCACGAGTGGGTGCGCCGCGCCGACCCTCTCGTCGAGCTCTACGACGCACGGCACGAGATCACCCCCGGGCTCACCCTGCACCGCGTCGGTGGCCACTTCCGCGGACAGGCGGTGCTCGAATGGGCGGCCGGCCACGAGGGCCGGGGTGTGCTCTTCGCGGGCGACGCCATCTTCCCGAACCCCGACCGGCGATCGGTGAGCTTCCTGAGGAGCTACCCCAACCGGATTCCTCTGTCGGGCAATGTGGTTCAACGCATTGCCGACCAGGTCGAGACGCTGCACTTCGACCGCCTCTACAACAACTTCGGGGCCGTTGTTCCCCGCGACGCCAAGGCCGTCGTGCGGTTCTCGGCCGACCGTCACACGGCCTGGACCCGCGGAGACTTCGACCACCTCACCTGACAGTCGTTGTCCGAGCCAGCCACTGGTCCAGCGAAGGCGGGAGTGTCGCGCTGGTCAAGGTGGGAGCGTTTCGGTCGTCAGCACGAGAGCGGAGCTCTGTGGGCATTGCCGGGATGCCGCGCGCCCGGGAGCTCACGCCGCTGATCTGGACGAGCGCCCCGAGCTACCTGCTCTCGGTCAACAAGACTCGTTGCTCCAGATCGTGCGCTGGTACGCCTCAGGACAATGCGAGCGGGCCGTGCCTCAGCAGCGCACAGGAGTGAGCCGCATCGTCAGCTGAGACTGCTCACGGCGACCTGTTGCCGCCCTTCGACGCGTTCGCGCCCGGCCGACGCGCCCGTTGGCCGCGGATGAGAAGGCACCATGGTCGCCGCTGCGGCCCGAGATCCGCAACCAGTTCGAACCCGGCACGAGCCGAGGTCGGCGACAGGTCAGGAAGGGTCGAGCGACGACGCCTTGTGCGCCGCCCGCGCCCCAGACTTGTTCGACTCCACGATCCAGTAAGGATCGTCGTCGGACGCATTGAACTTCTGGCCGTCATGGGTGAAGGGCTTGACCCGCTTCTCGACAGCGGTGCCGATGGTGCGGCCCTGCGAGGTGTTCCAGTGAACGGTGTCTCCCTGGCCGATGCTCATCTGCCGATTGCACCATGGATGTCGACCCGGCGCCACGGCTCGCCCCAGGGGGTGCGCTGGGGGCCGGTTCAGGGTAAAAACGACTCAGCGACACCATCCGGTGCCGTCTCACTCTCTTCAAGGAGGAACAGACATGAGCGACACCCCGATGGACCCGAGCACCGAAGGTCCCGCTGACGGTGGAGCCGACGCTGGTACCCACGACGGCGGAGCCGACGGCGGAGCAGACGGTGGAGCCGACGGCGGCGCCGACGGGGGCGCCGAAGGTCCGGCTGACGGTGGAGCCGACGCTGGTACCCACGACGGCGGAGCCGACGGCGGCGCGTGAGCTGCGGCGAAGGCTGACCCCACCGTGACCGACGCCATCACCAGGAGCCGGGTGCCCGCGCCGTTGCGCGGGCACTCGGCTCTGGCTCGCGTCATCGCCGTCGACCTCGACGACTTCGCCGACCGCTACTGGGGCCGCGAGCCGTTGGTGTCGCGAGCCAACGACCTGCCGGGCTCCGTCGAAGCCCTCTTCGGGGTCAGCGCCGTCGACGAGCTGGTCTCCCAGCGCGGCTTACGCGCCCCGTTCCTGCGCGTGGCCAAGAACGGCACCACGTACGGTGACCGCGACTTCACCGACAGTGGTGGCGTGGGGGCTGCCGTGGCCGACCAGGTCAGCGACGACAAGCTGCTACGCCTCTTCGCGGGCGGTTCGACCCTCGTGCTTCAGGGCCTGCACCGCACCTGGCCCGCGTTGATCGAGTTCAGCCAGCAGCTGGCCGGCGACCTCGGACATCCCGTGCAGGCCAACGCCTACGTCACCCCGGCCCAGAACACCGGCTTCAGCGACCACTACGACGTGCACGACGTGTTCGTCATCCAGGTGTCGGGCGAGAAGACCTGGCGGGTGCGCCCGCCGGTGCACCCGGCTCCCCTGCGCGATGATCCGTGGAGCGGGCACCGCGCTGCCGTCGAGCGGGCGGCCGCGCAGCCCCCGCTGCTGGAGTTCACTCTGCGCCCCGGCGACTGCCTCTACCTACCCCGCGGGTTCCTGCACTCCGCAACTGCTCTCGGTGGGGTCAGCACCCACCTGACCCTCGGGGTTCATGTCTGGACGCGCCGTCACCTGGCCGACGAGCTGCTCGCACTCGCCGTCGCCGAGGCGAGCCGTGACGAAGTCCTTCGCACGTCCCTCGCGGCGCTCGCCGACACCTCCGACGTCGCCGCGATCGGCGACGACGTCGAGATCGCCCGCGCCGCGCTGATGCACGCGCTGGCCGACCTCGACGTGGCCGACGTAGCGCGCAGGATGGCGACGAGGGTGCGACGCTCGCAGCGCGCCGCCCCCATCTCTCCGGTGGCCCAGACGCTGGATGCCGCCCAGCTGGGGGAGTACGACGGCATCCGTCTGCGACAGCATCTCGCCGCCACTCTGGCACCGTCCGCCGAGGGGGTGGTCGTCCGCAGCCGTGTGGCCGACTTCCAGTTGATCCCCGAGGAGCTCGATGCCGTCTCCTCGCTGCTCTCGCAGGGTGCCGCGTCCGTCACCGAGCTCGGCCTCGAGCTCTCCCGACGGCTGGTACTGGCCGGCATCGCCGTTCGCGACTGACTTCTCCCACGGCCAGCTCGCCCCTCCACCGCGACACACCGAGTAACCGTCAAACCCGCGTGGTGTAGCCGCCAGAGGTTGACGGTTACTCGGTGTGTTGAGCGACGGGCCGGACCGGTGGCCGCCCGGCTCAGCGAATTACGCTGTCGGCCAACGCGGCACGGGCCCCGACCAGGCTCGGGCCGTACCAGGTCAACAGGCGTCCGCTGACGAGGGCGGTGCGGGCCCGGCTGAACACCTCGGGCCCGTCGTCGGAGGTGAACACGTAGGGCTCGTCGGGCAGCAGCACCATGTCGACGTCGTCGCGGTCGACCTCAGTCAGCTCGACGTGCGGGTAGCGCTCGGTCGTCGGCCGGGCGTCGGCGTCATCGCCACCGAACACGTTCTGCCAGCCCATCCGTGCCATGACGTCGCCGGTGAACGTCGAGCCGCCGACCACCATCCACGGGTCACGCCAGATCACCACCGCCACCCGATGCGTCGGCCGGGGAACCGCGCCGCCCCACTCCTTGCGGGCCTCGAGCAACCACGACGGCACCGGTGCCCCCAGCGCCTCGGTGATGAGCCGTTCGATGGAGTCGAGCCCCTGCGGGACCGTCTCGATGTCGGTCACCCACACCGGGATGCCGCGTTCGCGCAGCCGTCGCACGTCGAGCTCTCGGTTCTCCTCCTTGTTGGCCACCACGAGATCTGGCTCCAGCGCCGCGATCGCCTTGAGGTCAGGGTTCTTCGTGCCGCGCACCCGTCCGACCTCGAGGTCGCCGGGGTGGGTGCACCAGTCGGTGGCCCCCACCAGCCGGTCACGGCTCGTGGCGGCGATCGCCTCGGTGATCGAGGGCACGAGCGAGACGATGCGGCGCACCTCGGGCGGCAGCTGCACGGCATCCCCCAGGTCGTCGGTGAGCACTCGAACACCAGACGTGTGAGCGAACGCGCCGGTCGACCCCGTCGTTCGCCCGCGCCCGAGCTGTTCACGGGGAGAAATGGGCACGTCAGACGTTGCGGCGGTACTGGCCGCCGACCTCGAAGAAGGCCTCGGTCACCTGTTGCAGAGAGCACACCCGCGCCGCGCGCATGAGCACCTCGAACACGTTGTCGTCACCCACTGCCGCCGCCTTCAGCTCGACGAGGGCCGCCTCTGCCTCGGTCTCGTGGCCCGCACGGAAGGCGCGAACGCGGCTCAGCTGCCCCTGCTTCTCCTCCTCGGTGCCGCGGGCCAGCACGACCTTGCGGGGCGTCTCGCCCTCGTGCGGGTTTCGGAAGGTGTTGACCCCCACGATCGGCAGGCTGCCGTCGTGCTTGCGGTGCTCGTAGAGCATCGACTCGTCCTGGATGCGGCCACGCTGGTAGCCGGTCTCCATGGCCCCCAGAACGCCGCCGCGGTCGGTGATGCGGTCGAACTCCTTGAGCACGGCGGCCTCGACGAGGTCGGTGAGCTCGTCGATGACGAACGAGCCCTGCAGGGGGTTCTCGTTCATGGCCAGTCCCCACTCACGGTTGATGATGAGCTGGATCGCGAGCGCACGCCGCACCGACTCCTCCGACGGGGTGGTCACGGCCTCGTCGAAGGCATTGGTGTGCAAGGAGTTCGCGTTGTCGTAGATGGCGATGAGGGCCTGCAGCGTGGTGCGGATGTCGTTGAAGTCCATCTCCTGCGCGTGCAGGCTTCGGCCCGAGGTCTGCACGTGGTACTTCAGCTTTTGCGACCGCTCGTTGGCGCCGTACTTGTCTCGCATCGCGATCGCCCAGATGCGTCGGGCGACCCGGCCGAGCACGGAGTACTCGGGGTCCATGCCGTTGCTGAAGAAGAAGCTGAGGTTGGGGGCGAAGTCGTCGATGGCCATGCCCCGAGCGAGGTAGCTCTCGACGTAGGTGAACCCGTTCGAGAGGGTGAAGGCGAGCTGGCTGATCGGGTTGGCCCCGGCCTCAGCGATGTGGTACCCCGAGATCGAGACGGAGTAGAAGTTGCGCACCTGGTGCGAGATGAACCACTCCTGCACGTCGGCCATCATTCGCAGTGAGAACTCGGTGCTGAAGATGCAGGTGTTCTGCCCCTGGTCCTCCTTGAGGATGTCGGCCTGAACCGTGCCCCGAACGTTCGCCAGGGTCGTCGCCCGGATGCCGGCGGCCTCCTCCGTGGTCGGCTCGCGCCCCTGCCTCTCTTGGAAGAGCTCCAGCTGCTGGTCGATGGCGGTGTTGAGGAAGAAGGCGAGGATGGTCGGTGCCGGACCGTTGATCGTCATCGACACCGACGTCGTCGGGCTGACGAGGTCGAACCCGTCGTAGAGCACCTTCATGTCGTCGAGGGTTGCGATGGAGACACCCGAGGTGCCGACCTTGCCGTAGACGTCGGGCCGCGGGTCGGGGTCGCGCCCGTACAGGGTGACGGAGTCGAAGGCGGTGGAGAGCCGGGTGGCCGGCTGGCCCTCGGAGAGCAGCTTGAACCGGCGGTTGGTGCGGAACGGGTCGCCCTCTCCCGCGAACATCCGGGCGGGGTCCTCACCCTCACGCTTGAACGGGAAGACGCCGGCAGTGAACGGGAAGACGCCGGGCAGGTTCTCGCGTCGCCAGAACTTCACCAGCTCACCGTGGTCGGAGTAGTGAGGAAGCACGACGCGAGGAATCGGGTTGCCCGACAGCGATATTCGGGTCAGTTTGGTGCGCAGCTCCTTGCCGCGAACGTGCGTGACGTGCTCGTCGCCGGAGTACGACTCCACGACCGCGGGCCACCCGTCGACCGCCTCGGCGACCTCGTTCGGCAGCGCGGCGCGGGCCGCCTCCAGCAGACCCTTGACCCCCGCGGTCTCGGAGCCGGCGTCGTCGAGCTCGACACGCACCGCCTCGAGCCGCTGTACCCGGGTTGCCCCAGCAGCGTACTGGCCGGTCTTGACGTGATAGTCACGCACGGTGTCGCTGATCTCGGCCAGGTAGCGAACCCGCGACCCCGGCACGACGGTGGCGAAGCGGGTGGACTGCTTCGTGGTGACCACCGGCAGGGCGCCCTCGTCGACCGGCATCCCCAAGCCGCCGAGCAGCTCTCGCAGCTCCTGGTAGAGCGCGGTGACCCCGTCGTCGTTGAAGGTGGCCGCCGAGGTGCCGTAGACGGGCATATCGGCCGGGCTCTGCCCGAAGGCCTCGCGGTTGCGCACCATCTGGCGCCCGACGTCCCGCAGCGCGTCTTCCGCGCCGCGGCGCTCGAACTTGTTGATGGCCACGACGTCGGCCAGGTCGAGCATGTCGATCTTCTCCAGTTGGCTGCTGGCGCCGAACTCGGGGGTCATGACATAGAGCGAGATGTCGGCGAAGTCGACGATCGCGGCGTCACCCTGCCCGATTCCCGGCGTCTCGAGCACGATGAGGTCGTAACCGGCCGCCTTGACGCTGTCGATGACGTCGGGCAGGTTCGTCGGCACCTGGTTGCCCCCGCGCGTCGCGAGGCTGCGGAAGAACACCCGGTCGCCGTCGAGCGAGCTCATCCGGATGCGGTCACCGAGCAGCGCACCGCCGCCGCGGCTGCGAGTGGGGTCGATGGCCAGCACGGCGATGCGCAGCTTGTCCTGCTGGTCGAGGCGCAGCCGGCGCACGAGCTCGTCGGTCAGTGAGCTCTTGCCTGACCCACCCGTGCCGGTGATACCGAGCACGGGCACCGTCCGCCGGGCGGCGGCCTCCCGGATGCTGCTCAGAGTGACATCGTCGATGTCCCCCTCCTGGGCTCCGGTGATGGCCCGCGCCAGGGCGGCTCGCTCTCCAGCCAGGATGGCCTCGATCGTCGGTGCGCTGATGTCCCAGGGGTCGAAGTCGCAGTCGGCGATCACCGCGTTGATCATGCCGGCCAGCCCCAGCCGCTGGCCGTCCTCGGGGCTGAAGATCGTCACTCCGGACTCGCGCAGGCGGGCGATCTCGTCGGGCACGATCACACCGCCCCCGCCGCCGACGACCTTGATGTGACCGGCACCGTTCTCGCGCAGCAGGGTGGTCAGGTACTCGAAGTACTCGACGTGGCCCCCCTGGTAGGAGCTGACGGCCACCCCCTGCACGTCTTCCTCGATGGCCGCGTCGACGACCTCCTGCACCGAACGGTTGTGGCCGAGGTGCACCACCTCGGCGCCCTGGCTCTGCATGATGCGCCGCATGATGTTGATCGAGGCGTCGTGGCCGTCGAAGAGCGCGGATGCGGTCACCAGTCGCACGTGGTGCTGCGGCTCGTGCAGCCGCTGCGGGCTGTGGGGTGCTGACGGCTGTGGGCTCACGCAAGGCCTCCGAGGTTGATGTCGATGCCAAAATAGTAGGACTTCCTATTAATGGACGTCAACGTGACGCTCCTCTACCCTGTCCTCATGACGGCTGAGCCACGAGAGAACGCCACTCGGCTCGCCTTCGACCCCATCGACGCAGCCCGGGCGCAGTGGGTCGAGAACGGCTGGGCCGGGGCCGCTGACGGCATGGCCGCGATCACCTCCCTGATGCGGGCCCACCAGATCGTGCTGGCCCGCGTCGAGGCGACCCTGCGACCGCTCGGGGTGACGTTCGCGCGCTACGAGGTGCTGATGCTGATCTGGTTCAGCAGTCGCGGCTCGTTGCCGATGAAGGTGATCGCCTCCCGCCTGCAGGTGCACCCGACGAGCGTGACCAACGCGGTCGACCGTCTCGAGGATGCCGGTTTGGTGACGAGGTCGACACATCCCGACGACCGCAGGGCCGTCATCGTGGCCCTGACCCGAAGCGGCCGCGAGCTGGCCGAGCGGGCCACCACGGCGCTGAACGCAGAGGTCTTCGAGCGCCCCGACC
The DNA here is from genome assembly GCA_040007275.1 of Terracoccus sp. Classification (GTDB taxonomy): domain Bacteria; phylum Actinomycetota; class Actinomycetes; order Actinomycetales; family Dermatophilaceae; genus DSM-29435. The sequence goes on along the minus strand of JBDTVJ010000036.1, from coordinate 13,240 downwards.
TTCCCGATGACGACCTGCGTGAGCTGTTCGACGTGCTCTCGCGGCTGCGACGCACGGCCGGCGACTTCTGAGCGCGCACCGCAGGTCGGCGCCCGGACGCCCTGAACGACGAGCCAGGGCGACCGACCGAGCCGCTCTGGAGGCAGGAGTGGCCGAACGTCTCCACCGCAACGGTGCGGTCGATGGCGCGGCGCGCTCAGAGCCGACGTTCAGCCGGCTCCCAGACAAGGGGTCCATCGTCATGTTCATGGGACGTCTTCGCTGGGCCGAACCTTCGACTCAGCGCTCCACCCGGCTTCTCACCGCAACCTACGCAGTGGCGACCCTGGTTGCCGTCGTGCTGACGCTCGGGGCCCGAAGCAGGCTTCGACCGAGCGGTGCGGAGGCGTTCTTCGGACTGCTCAACGTACCGGTCGCCCCCACCGTCTTCTCGGTCGTCATGCTGGGCCTGACCACCCGGGCCCTGCTGGGTCGCAAACGGGTCGGGCTCTGGCTTGTGGCCACCTTCCAGATCCTGGGCATCGTGCTCGGCGCTGTTGAGCTGTTGCGGGCCCAGCTCCCGCTCGATGAGCTCTGGGAGACGCGAAGTTCGCTCGGCCGGGGCCTTGACACCGCCGCGGTCGGCGTGGCCATCGTCGTGCTCTGGTGGCTGTGGCGCTCGCGGGCACAGTTCACCGGACGGGTTCAGCGCGGGTCGTGGTGGCTCGCCCTCGCCGCCCTCGCTGTGGGCAGCCTCGTCACCGTCGGTGTCGCCTGGCTGCTCGTCGGCGCGGTCGGCGCGCCCCGCTCGCAGGTGCGCACCGTCGTAGCCACGGTGCTCGCCGCGCTGGGCGGCCTGAGCCGCCACGCCCTGCCAGCCATCCCCCCGTGGGTCATCGACCTCGTGGCCGTGCTCGCGACCATCACGATCCTCGCATCCCTGTTGCTCTTCGTGGCCTCCGCCCGACCCCGAAGCCGGTGGTCACCCGACCGCGAGCTGGCGCTACGGCGCCTGTTGGCCGCGCACGGTGGAGGCGACTCCCTCGGCTACTTCGCGACCCGTCGAGACAAGTCCACAGCGTTCTCGGCTGACGGCCGGGCCGTGGTGGCCTACCGGGTCATCGGTGGCGTATCGCTCGCCTCCGGCGACCCCATCGGTCACCCTGACTCCTGGGCCGCGGCCATCGCCGCTTGGCGGGCCGAGTCCCTGGTGTTCGGCTGGGTGCCCGCCGTGCTCGGCGCCAGCGAGGTCGGGGCCCGGGCGTACGCGGCAGCCGGCATGCAGCTGCTCCTGATGGGCGACGAGGCGATCCTCGACCCCGAACGCCACGACCTGCGTCGGGCCTCGATGGCCCCGGTCCGCCACGCGGTGAAGCGGGCAACCCGGCAGGGCGTTGTCGTTTCGGTCAGGCGCCAGGACGACATCGAACCGGCAGAGCTCGCCGAGCTCAGTCACGACGCCGACGACTGGCGCACCGGCGACACCGAGCGCGGGTTCTCGATGGCGCTCGGTCGCACCACCGACCCCGCCGACGGCCGAGTCGTCCACGTCACCTCCCGCGACGCCGCCGGAGAGCTCGTCGGGCTGCTCACCTTCGCGCCGTGGGGCCGGAACGGCCTCTCTCTCGATCTCATGCGCCGCTCCCCCGACGCCCCCAGCGGCACCACCGAACTCATGGTGAGCGAGCTTCTGACTCGGTCGAGGGCGATCGGGGTGCGTCGGGTATCGCTCAACTTCTGCCTGTTCCGGGGGGTGTTCGACGACGCGAACCGCCTCGGTGCACGCCCCCTCTCGCGTCTCAACGCCTCCGTTCTGGGTCTCTTCGACCGCTTCTGGCAGATCGAGCGGCTCTACCGGGCGACGCAGAAGTACGAGCCGAGCTGGTCTCCCCGCTTCCTGTGCCACGACGACGCCGTGGCCCTGCCGCAGGTGCTGATAGCGGCCGGTGCGGCAGAGGGCTTCCTGCCGTGGCTGCACCGTCGATCGACGGCCGGAACCCTTGATGCCAGGCACGTGCAGCAGGCCCGTGCGATCGACCAGCCCACGAACGACCCCCTGGCCCCCGGCCCCCAGCGCTCGGAACGGTTCCGACACCGCCTGGAGGCGCTGGAGCGGCTGCACCGCTCGGGCAAGGCGGCTTACCCGCCGGGGGCCGGCCCGCCCTCGGCGCACATCGGCTCGATCTCGGCGCAGGCCTGGAGCACGCCGACCGTGCTCGACGTCGTGGGCCGCGTCCGCACCGTGCGCGACCACGGGGGCGTGGTCTTCGCGACCCTCGTCGACGGCGCCGACAGCGTGCAGGTGGTGCTCGACGCCGCCACGCTGACCCGCTGCCGGGTGGATGATTTCACCACGACCGTCGACTCCGGCGACCTGATTCGCGTCGAAGCCGTCACCGGCACCTCACGTCATGGCACGCAGAGTCTGCTGCTACGAACCTGGCGCATGGAGGCCAAGTCGCTGCATCCCATCCCCTTCGGCAGCTTCAGTGACCCGAGGGCTCGAGCGCGTCAGCGATCGACCGACCTGCTCGTGCACCCCGGCGACCTCGCGCTGCTCCGCCTTCGTTCGCAGGTGGTGACCGAACTGCGCCGCAGCCTCAGTGCCGCGGGCTATCTGGAGGTCGAGACCCCGATCCTGCAGAGCGTCCACGGCGGAGCCACGGCCCGCCCCTTCCGCACCTACATCAACGCCTACGGTCTCGATCTGTCGTTGCGCATCGCGCCGGAGCTCTACCTCAAGCGGCTGCTCGTCGCCGGCATGGGCCCGATCTTCGAACTGGGCCGCAGCTTCCGCAATGAGGGCGCCGACGCGACGCACAACCCCGAGTTCACCTCGCTCGAGGTCTACCAGCCGCACGGCGACTACACCACGATGCGCCGGCTCACCGAGCGCCTCGTCAAGGAGGTGGCCCGCAGCATCCACGGGTCTGCCGTGCTTCCCCTGCCAGCCGGCGGGCCGGTGCGTCCACCCGGCTCACCCGGCTCACCCGACTCGCCGGGCCACCAGCCGGCCGACCCCGGACTGGTCGACATCAGCGGTGAGTGGCCGGTGGTGCGGGTGCTCGCCGCGGTGTCGCGTGCTGTCGGTCAGGCCATCACGATCGACACCGACATGGATGAGCTGGTCGGGCTGGCCGGTCTCCACCAGGTGACCGTGAAACCCGACATGGGGACCGGAGGCGTCATCGAGGCGCTGTACGCCGCACTCGTGGAGCCCACCACCCGCTACCCCACGTTCTACATCGACTTTCCCGCCGAGACCTCACCTCTTACCCACCCGCACCGCTCCGAGCCCGGACTCGCCGAACGCTGGGACCTCGTGATCGCCGGGATGGAGGTCGGTACGGCCTACAGCGAGCTGACCGACCCCATCCTGCAGCGACGACGACTCACCGAACAGTCACTCAAGGCAGCGGCCGGCGATGGTGAGGCCATGCAGCTCGACGAGGACTTCCTGCTCGCGCTCGAACTTGGCATGCCTCCCAGTGGCGGCCTGGGCATCGGGGTCGACCGCCTCGTCATGCTGCTCACCGACACCTCGATCCGCTCCGTCCTCACCTTTCCGTTCGTCCGCCCCGAAAGCACCGACCGCGATCTTCCGAAAGCCGCCGCATGGAACTGACCGACACCTCCCTGCTCGTGGTGCTGGCGCTGGTGGCGCTCGGTCTGTTTGTTCTCGTCGTCGTCGGTTGGCCCCGCTGGGGCGGCCACGTGGCACGAGGTGCGATACGAGGCGCCCAGGTCGTGGTGCTGAACCTGCTCGTCGTCACCCTGTGCGCGGCCGCCCTGAACAACCAGTACCTCTTCTACTCCAGCTGGGGTGACCTCTTCGGAGCGCGCTCAGCCTCAGTCAGCCTCCACCACGGCGGTACAAGCAACGACGTCGTGCAGGGCAAGGTCCACGGGCCCGGGTTCGCCGGCTTCGCCTCCCCCGCGTCGCTGCCCAAGCTGCCCCAGCCCGGGTCCCGCCTCCAGACCTACACCGTGGTCGACCGCCGGGTGGCCTACGACGGTCAGGTACTGGTGCACCTACCGGTCGGGTATGACGCACGTTCGTCGCACGAATATCCGGTGATGATCGGGCTGCACGGCTTCCCGAGCTCGCCGCAGCGTTTCATGCAGCTCAACTTCATCTCGAACATCGACAAGCTGACGGCCGAGCACAAGATGGCGCCGACCATCGTCGTGGTCCCTCGCATCGACACGCCCTCGAGCCTGGATACCGAGTGCGTCGACGGCTCGGCCGGGCAACCCCAGACGGACTCCTGGCTCTCCAGCGACCTCCCCCGGTGGACCGCCCAGCACTTCCGGGTGCAGCGAATGCGCACCAGCTGGGCTGTGCTCGGCTACTCCTACGGCGCCTGGTGCGCAGCATCGGTGTCGATGCGCCACCCCGACGTGTTCGGCGCGGCCGTCGTGCTGCAGGGCTACTTCCGCCCTGACTTCACCCCGACCTACGATCCCCTCTCGAACAGCAGCCTTGACACGTACGACCTTGTCAACATCGCGCACACCTCACCGCCCCCTCTCGCGATGTGGGTGCTCACCTCGCGCGAGGACACGCTCTCCTACCCCACGACCTCGAAGTTCCTCAGCGTGGCTCGAGCCCCCCTCGACGTCACCGCCGTCGTGCTCAAGCATGGCGGGCACCGCGACCAGGTGTGGGAACCCTTCGTACCGGACGCGATCAGATGGCTCTCCCAGACGCTGCCCGGGTTCCATGGCTGATCAGGGCGGGGCGACACCCGTGATCCGCCGGACCGTGGTCGTCGTGGCTCTCGTCTTATTCGCGGTGGTAGGCGTCTGGGCGGGCGGCGCGAGCCCGAGCGGCCCGGCACCCTCGCTGGCCACCGCTTCGCAGCGCGCCACGACTGCACCACCGAGCCCGGCCAGCACAACGCAGGCCAGCACCGGCCCACAGGCCGGTGATCCGCTGACGCTGGTGGGCCTGGGTGACTCCGTTCCGTCCGCCTCGGGGTGCGCATGCACGGGGTACGTCGAGCTGCTGGGGCAGTCGCTGCATCACGCGACCAGACGCCCCGTGGTCGTGCACAACGACTCGATGGGCGGCGCGACCACCTCGGACCTCGAGCAGGCCCTGCGGGCCGGGCAGACCGCGGCCGACCTCTCGCACGCTGACCTCGTGACGGTGGAGATCGGCGCCAACGACTTCGATGTCGGCCGCGTCGACGACCCGGCCTGCCTACCGGTGCTCACCTCGCCCTGCTGGACCGACACGCTGACCGGGCTGCGTACCGGCCTGACCGACATCATCTCCGGGATCCGCGACATCGATACCAACCCCGATGTACGGATCGCTCTCATCGGCTACTGGAACGTCACGGTCGACGGTGCCGTCGGCGCGGCACGCGGGGGGGCGTTCGTCTCGGGGAGCGATGCCCTCACCCGAGCCGTGAACGCGACCATCGCGGCGGTCGCCACCAGCAGCCACTCGGTCTACGTCGACGCCTACTCGCCGCTCAAGGGAACGGGTTCACTCGACCCCACCTCGGCGCTGCTCGACGACGGAGACCACCTGGACGCCGAGGGCCACGCGATTCTGGCCAAGGCCGTTCTCGACGCCCTGGCGGCCGCGGGAGTCGTCACCATGCTCACTCCGGCTCCCTGAGGGCAGGGGAGAGATGGGAGGCGTCTCAGGCCGCGGCGACGGCCGCCTCGTGGTCGGCCAGAGCGCGAAGGGCTTCGCTGAGCCGGGCGAAGACCGCGGGGTCCCCGATCACGTCGGCCTCAATGGTCGACTGCGAGACCGCGATGTCGGCCACGACCACGGCTCCGGCGATGCCGGCCGAGCGGCGAGCGGCCTCGTGGGCCCACTTGCCGCCAAAGGGGGTCGGGGTGGCACCCACGACAGCGAAGGGCTTGCCCACAATGGCTCCCGCACCGTAGGGCCGAGACAGCCAGTCGATGGCGTTGCCCAGCACCGGCGGCATGGTGCCGTTGTGCTCCGGTGTCACGGCGAGCACCCGGTCAGCTGCGGCCACCCGCTCGCGCAGGGCCTGAACTGACGCAGGAGCCGAGTCGCCGTCGATCTCCTCGTTGTAGAAGGGCAGCTCGCCGAGACCCTCGACGATCTCGACCGTCACGTCGACCGGGGCGCTGTCGCGCAGCCGCTCGGCGATCTGCCGGTTCACCGAGCCGGCCCGAAGGCTTCCGACGAGAACAGCAACTGTGGTCTGGGTGAAATGCTCTGAAATAGTCACGAGATTTCAAACGGACTCTGGTCCGCTTGTATTCCCGGCGCTACGCTCGCGAGGTGTCCACCGGCGGCGACCTCATCTCTCTCGGTGCTCGACCCCCCCGCGCCGACGCGGTACGCAACCGCGAGGTGCTGCTCGAGGCGGCACAGCGTCTCGTGGCGCAACGCGGCGCCGATGCCGTGACCATGGCGCAGGTGGCCATCGAGGGCGGCGTCGGCAAGGGCACCGTCTACCGCCGGTTCGGCAGCAGGCAAGGGTTGATGGCCGCCTTGCTCGACCACTCGGAGGCCAGGTGGCAGGCCGCCGTCATCTCCGGCCCGGCGCCACTGGGTCCTGGCGCCGCCCCACTCGATCGACTGCTGGCCTTCGGCGCCTCCCGGCTCGAACGCAACCTTGCCAGCGCCGACCTTCTCCTCGCGGCGGCGAGCGACCACGGGCGACCGCTCGGAGCGCTCAGGTTTGTCGCCGCGCACGTTCGTCAGCTGTTGCTCGCCCTGGAGATCGGGGGCGATCCCAACCTGCTGACCAGCGCCCTGCTGGCCCCGTTGGAGGCCTCGGTGGTGAGCGTCCAGGTCACCGAACAGGGCATCGACCCCACCCAGATCCTGGCCGGCTGGACCGACCTCGTGCGCCGCGTGGTGCGCACCGACTGAAGGCGCATCGGGTCGGCAAGGTCAGTCAGTGCGGGTGGTTCAGCCCTGATCGGGTGAGTTCTCTGCGTCCCTGCCGGCGCCGGTGAGCGGTCGGCGCGCGTCGGGGGTGTACCCGCCGGCGCCGGCGCCGGCAACCGCGGTGCCCGACCCGTCGGCCGAAAGGGTGTCGAGGGGCGGTTCCGTGACCGGGTGGTCAGGTGTTGCCGCGACCGACGACGTCGCAGTGGGATCGGTGGCATCGGCGTTGAGCGTCTCGTGACCTGGCTTGCCGTCTTTGGAGCGTCGACCCTGCATGAGGAAGAAGGCCCCGCCGCCCACCAGCACGACGATCATGATCACGAAGACGACGATTCCGGCTTTCATCACAGCTCCTAGCAAGAAGGGTTCGCTGCGCTCACACCCAGCAGCCCCGTTCCTGCCGTCACGACGGTGTGTGAGCTCGCGCCCACCCGTTCACGTCACCGTCCGTCGCTCCGAAACACACCGGACACACCACACGGGCAGCATCCTTGAGGGCACGCTGACGGGGCCGGTGACGCGAACTCTTCAGGCGTGGCCGGCCAGGGGCTCGGCCTCGCCGCCGCCCCCGATGAGCGGCCGTCGGCCGTCGGCGGTGTAGCCCCCTGCGCCCGCACCGGCGATCGCCGAACTCGACCCATCGGCGGCGAGGGTGTCGAACGAGGGCTCGGAGACCGGATGGTCGTCGGTCGCCGACACCGCCGCGAGGGCGTCGGGGGACTCGGCGTTCGCGTTGAACGTCTCGTGCCCGGTGTTGCCATCTCGCGAGTGGCGGCTGGGCATCAGAAACATGGCCCCACCTCCGACCAACAGGATGACCATGATGACGAGAACGACCATTCCGGTATCCATGTGCAGCTCCCAGGAGGATCCGCTCGGGTCACGTTCAACCGAACCGGCCACGACGTGGTGCCCGTGCGATGTCTTCACGGTAGCCCTCCCGCACCCTGCTGAAAAGGGCGAATTCACCCGCGAAGGATGATGGGTGACCGTTCCACCCGCCAGCGCCCGCGGCTACCGTTCAAACATGAGCAGGTCCGACGGCCCGTCGGCAGAATCCACGCCATCCTCCGCGCAGCCGCCGTCACCGACCAGATGGCGTGCGGCGTGGCTGACCCCGGCCTTCGGGGCGGCGCTCGCGGCGGGTCTGGTGGGTGGCCTGCTCGCAGGATGGGCCGGCTCCCGGGTCTGGCCGGCGACCTCCGGCAGCTGCGACGTCACGCAGGTGGCGCGCACCGTGCTGCCCAGCGTGGTGACGGTCCTGGCTCGCGGGGCCTCTGGCGCAGGAACCGGCAGTGGTGCCATCGCGACCGTCGACGGCGTCATCGTCACCAACGACCACGTGATCACGCCGGCAGTCTCCGGCGGCTCCATCGCCGTCGTCCTGAGCGACGGCACGACCAAGCCCGCGAAGCTGGTGGGCAGTGACCCGAAGACCGACCTGGCGGTGATCAGGGTCGAGGCCACCGGTCTCTCCGCCCTGCCCCTCGGCACGGCCGCGGAGCTGGAGGTCGGCCAACCCGTGGTGGCCCTCGGTGCCCCGCTCGGGCTGTCGAACACCGTCACGGCGGGAATCGTCAGCGCTCTCGGTCGAGAGGTGACCGCGCCCACCGGAGCGGGCGGAACCACCGTGTTGATCGGCTCGGTCCAGACCGATGCCGCCATCAACCCGGGCAACTCCGGTGGCCCCCTGGTGACCTGTGACGGCCAGTTGGTCGGCATCAACACCGCCATCTCGACGGTACCGAACGAGACCGGAGCGGCCGGCGGCGGCAGTGTCGGCATCGGTTTCGCCGTTCCCTCCCAGACGGTCGACGCCATCTCGCGCCAGATTCTCGCCTCGGGCCGCGCTGTCCACCCGTGGCTCGGGATGACCACGGCGGACCTTCCCCCTCAGCAGTCTGGCCGTACCGGGCTGTTCGTTCAGGCGGTCACCGCCGGCGGTCCGGCAGCAGCCGCAGGGCTCCGGGTCGGCGACGTCATCGCCACGCTCGGTGACCAGCCTGCTTCCTCCGCCAGCGTCGCTCGGCTGGTGCTCACCTCGAAGGTCGGGGCAACGGTGAAAATCGAGTACCTGCGCAGTGAGCAGCAAGGCACGACCACCCTCACGATGGCCGAGCAGCCCTGAGCCCGACAGCGTCACAGTGGCTCAGCGGATGCCGCTGCGGGCGAAGCCCTGCACGAAGTAGCGCTGGAACACCAGGAAGAGCACCACCATCGGTCCGACGTTGAGCAGGGCGAACGCCATGGTGGCTCCGTAGTCGGAGCCGAACTGGCCCTGCAGGTAGAGCAGCCCGATGGGTAGCGTGAACAGCTCGTTCTGTTTGAGCGCGATGAGCGGCCAGGCGAAGTCGTTCCAGGTCTGCAGCAGGCTCATGAAGAAGAGCACGGCGATCAGCGGCTTCGACAGCGGCAGGACGATCCTGGTGAACACCTGCAGCTGACCCGCTCCGTCGATGCGGGCGGCGTCGATGAGGTCGCGCGGGATGGCGAGGATGAACTGCCGCGAGAGGAACACGCCGAAGGCCGAGGCGGCCGTAGGGAGGATCACCGCCCAGTAGGTGCCGTACAGGTGGGCGTTGGAGACGAGCCGGAAGAGCGGCACCATGATCACCTGAACGGGCAGCATGAGGGTCGACAGGGCGAGCAGAAACAGCCAGTTCGAGCCCCGGAATCGCAGCTGGGCGAAGGCGTAGCCGGCGAGCAGGCTGACCGTGACGGTGATGAGGGCGACGACGAGCGAGATCGCTACCGAGTTGCCGAACCAGGTGGCAACCGGGAACGACGAAAGCACCCGGTCGAAGTTCTCCGTCGTGAACGCCCGGGGCCACAGCCGCAGGTCGCCACTTAACAGGTCGGCCCGGCTCGACAAGGCGACGACGACCATCCAGTAGAGCGGGAAGATGATGACAGCCGCGATGATGATCGCGAGTAGGAGCCTGGCCAGGTAGCCCGCCCGACCGCGTCGACGAACCGAACGGGGGTGACCGGCATCCGGGTCGGCGGCGATGCGGGTGGACGCGCTCATTCGACGAGATCCCGGGTGCGGCTCGTACGCCAGCGGACCAGCGTGAAGAGCAGGCTCAGCGCGAGCAGAAACATGCCGATGGCGGCAGCGTAGCCCTGGTCACCGGTGACGAAGCCGTTGTCGTAGGCATAGGTGACCAGCACTGACGTGGCGTTCTCAGGGCCTCCCCCGGTCATTACGAAGACAAGGTCGAAGACCTGGAAGGAGTAGACGACGTTGAGGATGAGCAGGAAGAACGACGACGGGCCGACGAGCGGCACCGTGAGGTAGCGGAAGCGCTGCCACCACGAGGCGCCGTCGAGCCGGGCCGCCTCGTAGAGCTCGAGGTTGATGCCCTGAAGACCGGCCAGGTAGATCAGCATGTTGAAGCCGACCCGCCACCACAACGTCACGATCAGCACCGAAGCGAACGCCGCCGTGCCCCCCGACTGCCAGTTGACGGCCGGCAGCCCGACCGAGCGGATCAGCTTGTCGAGGATGCCGGTGTCCTGGTCGAAGACGAGCACGCCGATGAGGGCGGTGGCGACCCCGGAGATCGCCATCGGCACGATCATGATGGAGCGGAACACCCCTCGGGCCGGCAGCACCGAGTTGAGCAGCACGGCGATGCCAAGGCCAATGGCCATCGACACCGGGGTGACGATCACCGTGAAGAGCAGGGTGTTGACGGTCGAGCGCCAGAACACCGGGTCGGTGGCCAGTCGGGTGTAGTTCTCGAGGCCGACGAACCGCCCGGCGCCGAACCCGTTGGTCTGCTGGAAGCTGATGACCACTGCCCAGACGAGGGGGACCAGGACGAAGACCGTCAACAGCACCATGTTCGGCGCGATGAAGGCGTAGCCCGTCAGCGACTCCCCGCGGTTCAGTCGCGAGCGACGCGAGGTCACGACGCGGTGGCCTTGGCGATGCCGTCGGTGATGTTCTTGAGCGTGACAGCGCTGTCCTGTCCGCCGACGAACGCCTGCTCGAGCTGGTCCTTGAGCACGGTGATGATCTTCGACATGGAAGGTGAGGCCACCTGGCCCGAGTCTCGGGGGAGCACCGTGCTCGCCTGGCCGAGGAACACCGGGGCGAGCTCGGGGCGAACCTTGAACGTGAGGCCGTCCTTGGCCAGGTCGCGGCGGGTGGGCAGCAGCGAGGCCCCCTCGCAGAAGCCCTTCATCTGATCCGTGTCGGTCATGAAGTCGAGGAACTTCGCCGCGAGGTCAGGGTTCTTCGTCTTCGCCGTGGCCACCAGCGCGTTACCCCCGAAGTCGCTGGCCGAGCGCACGTTTCGGGGCGCGAAGGTGGCCCCCCACTCAAACTCGAGGCTCTTCGCCGCGTCGGGGATCAGGAACGCCCCACCGAAGTTCATTGCCGTCGTCTGGGCGTACCACAGGTCGGCTGCGAGCTTCGTCGACTTCACGGAGTTGTTCTGGGGAACGTACTTCTTGGCGAAGAAGCTCTTGGTGAAGTCGACCGCCTTGCGGCCCGCGTCGGAGTCGATCGCCGGCTGGACGAGATCCTCGGCGAGGAAGCGCCCGTCGACCTCGAACAACCAGCTGAGCCAGCGCGTCACGCCGTTGCCCTGCCAGTTGTACCCGAACGGGTACCGGTCGGCCGGCAGGCTCTGGCGCAGCTGTTGGGCGACCTTGTCGAACTCCTCCCACGTCCAGGCCTGCTCCAGAGCGGTCGGGATATCAGTGACTCCGGCCTTGGTGAGCAGCGCCTTGTTGTAGAGGATGACGGTGGTGTCGGTGTGATGCGGCACCCCGAACGGCTTGTTCTTGTTCTGCACCGCCGCCCACGCCTGAGGCGTGAACCGCTCGCTGAAACCACTCGGCAGCTTCGCGCTGAGGTCGAGCAGCTGGCCGCGGCCCGCGTAGCTGCCGAACGTGTAGTACGGCACCCGGAAGATGTCGGGTGGGTTGCCGGCCTGCAGCTGGGCGTCGATGTTCGTGAACATCTGCGCGTAGGGCACCGAGTTGAGTGCCACCTTCGAGCCGGCGTTGGCCTTCTCGAAGGCCGCAATCGCCGTCTTGAACCCGGCCAACTCGGAATCGGTTCCCCAGGTGGTGAAAGAGAGGGTGTCGCTGCCCGACGCCGCGGGCTCGCTGGCAGAGGGCGCGAAGCCGCATCCGGCTAGGAGGGCGGGGAGCGTGAGCGCCCCGGCTGCGGTCAGGAAGTGACGACGATCAAGTTCCATTCGGATGCTCCTGAAGAGTGGGGGTTCCCGGCTTCGCCCTGGGGTGGAAGACCTGACGTCACCGGCCGCGCTCCTGCGGGCCGGGCGACTCATCGGGGAGGTTGCTGTGACTACTGTCAGGGCCCCTGGCGATCGCGTCAAGCGCAATCGCTACTGATCGGTAACCTTTGGTCTCTCGTCAGTTGCCGGGCCACTCTCCAGTCCACCGCTGGAAGAGGCGGGCACCCCCACGGTCGGCCAGCGCCTTGACAGTAGCGAAGACCAGGCCCTGCAGCGCGGCTGCGACGAGGACCTCTTGCAGGCGGTACTCCGACTCCAGCGGGTCAGGGGGGTCGGCCCGGTCGCCGGGGGTGGCCCGCTTGTAGATCGCCTTGACGACGATGCCTGAGAGAGCGCCGGCCGCGATGCTCCCGACCAGCCCCACAGGCCGATAGAGGATCTTCGCCGAGGTACTGGTCTTCGTCTCAGTTGGCACGTGAATCTGCCTCCGTTTCCTGGTCTTCACCGTTGGACTCGCGCAGCCGGCGGCCACGCTCGACATCCTCCTGGTACTGCTCGCGGGCCGTGTCGATCTTGGTGGTGTCCCGCGGCGGGAGCTGCACACTCTTCTCAGCCGCTATCCCGGCCTGTAGCTCGCGACCCCGTTCGAGCTCGGCGTCGAGCTCGGCGCCGAACAGCAGGGCCAGGTTGGTGATCCACAGCCAGAGCAGGAAGATGATGACGCCGGCGAGCGAGCCGTAGGTCTTGTTGTAGTTGGAGAAGTTGCTTACGTAGAAGCCGAACCCGGCCGAGGCGACCACCCAGACGAGAATGGCCACGACTGCCCCGAGGCTGACCCACCGGAACTTCGGCTGCTGCACGTTCGGGGTGGCGTAGTAGAGCAGCGCCACGATCACGACCACGATGATGAGCACGACCGGCCACTTGGCGATGTTCCACACGGTCACCACGGTCGACCCGAGACCGATCGCGTCACCGACCGACGCGGCGACGGGGCCGCTCACCACCAGGGCCAGGGCCACCAGCGCCACGAGCAGCACGACGACGAGGGTGACGAGCAGCAGCACCGGTCGCAGCTTCCAGAACGGGCGGCCCTCGCCCGTCTCGTAGATGCGGTTGAGGGCTCTGCCGAAGGAGCCGACGTACCCGGATGCCG
>JBDTVJ010000035.1:0-27473 GCA_040007275.1 Terracoccus sp. | reverse complement strand
TGCTCGAGCAGGCGGCCAGGCTCAGAGCGGCCAGGGCGACCAGCGCCCCCCGGCCGATCTGATTGAGCTGATGGGCCTGAGTGTGCATGGTGGTCCTCCCCGTTGGTCGCCTCGCACCCCCGGGAGCGCTGCTCGTGCCCTGACCGTACAAGCCGCGGCCGTTCCCTGAGGTGCAGACCGCTGAAGTGGTGTCACCTCAGCATCGCTCGGCCTTGGTATCGCCCGATTCGGTGGTGCTTGGCGGCTGATGTCAACTATTCAGGGGCCCAGGGGCCCGCGGATCGCCGAACAGCCTCGGTACACGGCATCGGCGCCTACTGTGGGCGGTGCCGCAGAGTCAAGGAGGGGACGATGTCAGACCCGGAGGGGTCCCGTTCCACCCGTGCGACCCCGACCGCTCGCTCGCGGAAGACGGGGTCTCGAGGCTGGGCTTGGGGAGCCTTCACGGCCACGCTCGCGACGCTGGTCCTGGGAGGCGTGGTCGTTCTCCCGGCGCCGCAGGCCTCGGCGCACAGTGGCCAGTCCATCATCACGCTCTCGGCAGCGAAGGATGCCGGTGCCGTTCGTGTGACGGCCAAGGTCGTCTACCTGGACGGTGACGCCGTCAAGGGAGAGGACCTCGTCGGGATTGCCTACGCGCCCACCACGGGTAACGCGCACGACCTGCACCTCGCCCCGACCGCGGACCCAGGCTCGTACACGGTGACCGAGCCACTCGAGGCCGGTCCCTGGAAGGTGGAGGTCGACGCGGTAACCCGGACCCGGGGACTGCAGAGCATCGGCTTCACCGTCACTCCCGAGGGTGAGGTGGTGAACTTCCAGTCACCTTCGCCGCTGCCCGCCGGGCTCAAGGTGCCGTCGGCGTTACGGCCGTTGACGGACGGTGCACCTGCGGCTCGAGGGAGCCGGGGCTTGGTGCTGGCCGTTACGGGAGGCGCCGGGGTGGTGATCGTGTTCATCCTCCTGGCCGTACGGCGCCGAACCTCAGCTGACCGTGCCGGATCGCCAGGGGCCGCGCCGCCGTGAGCACGAGGCGGCCGCTCATCCGCAAGGGCACGGCCGAGGTGAAGCCTGGAGCGTGGGTACTGGTCGGCCGTCACGTGCCCGCCCCGCCCCGCTCGGGGCCTGACTGACTAGGCTGGCCCGCATGTCCGGCTACGTGACGATCGCAGCGGTGCTCGCAGCCGGGGTACTCCTTTTCGTGGCCGCCATGACCGTGCGCCGGCTGCTCGCACCTCGCGCCCCTACCGCGATGAAAGAGACCACCTACGAGTCGGGCGTCGATCCGGTGGGTGAGGGCTGGGCCCAGACCAAGGTGCGCTACTTCGTCTTCGCTTTTCTCTACGTGATCTTCGCCGTTGACGCCGTGTACCTCTTCCCGTGGGCCACGGTGCTGCGCTCTCCCGAACTGGGCTCGGCCAGCCTCGTCGAGATGGCGATCTTCATCGGCGTGATCCTGCTCGGCCTGGGCCACGCCGCCCGCCGCGGACTGCTGAGGTGGGTGTGATGACGGCATCCGGCCAGGGGGGCAGCAGCGGCCACCCGGTCGACCTCCCGCTGCCGGTGCTGAGGCCCGTCGACCCCGACGCCAGCATGGGCGTCGTCGCAGAACACGCCCCCAAACCGATCCGGGTGGTGCTCAACTGGGGGCGGCGCTACTCCCTGTGGGTCTTCAACTTCGGCCTCGCCTGCTGCGCCATCGAGTTCATCGCCGCCTCGATGGGTCGGCACGACTTCATCCGTCTCGGCGTGATCCCGTTCGCACCCGGCCCGCGCCAGGCCGACCTGATGGTCGTGTCGGGCACCGTCACCGACAAGATGGCCCCGGCGATCCGCCGCCTCTACGACCAGATGCCCGAGCCGAAGTACGTCATCTCGTTCGGCGCCTGCTCGAACTCTGGCGGCCCCTACTGGGACAGCTACTCCGTCACCAAGGGCGTCGACCAGATCGTGCCGGTCGACGTGTACGTGCCCGGCTGCCCGCCCCGGCCGGAAGCGCTGCTGCACGGCATCATCCGCCTCCAGGAGCAGATCGCAAACGAACGGCTCTCGACGCAGAAGCTGCGGCGGAAGTACGCCGGTACGCGGGTCGCCGACGCCGGTGACCTACGGCGCCCGCTGGTCGGCAAGCCCGGCCCCAGGCGCGAGGCGCGCTCGGGCGGGGCGGCGTCCGCTCCTCGTGACGGTGGTGGGGCGTGAAGGTCACCGACGTGCGCGAGGTGCCGTTCGGTGAGTGGAGCGCCACCGTGCTCGCCATGCGCGACGAGGGCTTCACCTTCTTCGACTGGCTCAGCGCCGTCGACCAGACCGATGCCGAGACGGATGCCGGGTTCGACCTCGTGTGCCACCTGGTCGACGTCGGTGCGCCGGCCGACGGGCGCGGGCTGCGCTCGGTGCTGCTGCGAACCCGCGCCGCTGACGGCACGGCGGTGGCGTCGCTGACCGGGACTTTCGCGGGCGCGGCCTGGCACGAGCGCGAGACGCACGAGATGTTCGGCATCGACTTCGATGGGTTTGACGACGGAACCGGTCTCGGTCTGCGGCCCCTTTTGCTACCCGACGGATTCGAGGGCACCCCTCTGCGCAAGTCGTTCATGCTGGCGGCCCGCGCCTCGAAGCCCTGGCCCGGCGCCAAGGAGCCCGGCGAGGGTCACGAGAGCACGAAGGCGCCCGGTCGTCGCCGCGTGCAGGCGCCGGGAGTACCCAGCCCCGAGTGGGGGCCGCGATGACCGGGCTCAGCCTTCCGTTCGACCTCACCCTCACGATCAACCCCTGGCTCGAGGTGGCGCTGCGGGCGATCGCCGTGCTGCTGGCCTTTCTCGTGCTGCCCCTGCTCGTCGGTCAGACCGAGCACAAGGTGATGGCGCACATGCAGGGGCGGCTCGGGCCGATGTACGCCGGCGGCTTCCACGGGTGGGCCCAGCTCGTGGCCGACGGCGTGAAGTTCGTGCAGAAGGAGGACGTCACCCCGGCGCGGGCCGACCGGTGGGTCTTCCGCCTGGCGCCGGCCGTGGCCCTCATCCCCTACCTCGTCGCGCTCGCGGTCATTCCGCTCTCGCCCACCGTGGTCGGGGCTGACGTCGACGCCAGCGCCCTGTTCGTGCTGGCCGTGATCGGGGTCGGCATCATCGGCACCCTGATGGCCGGCTGGGCCTCGGCGAACAAGTACTCGCTGCTCGGGGCCATGCGGGCCGGGGCGCAGCTCGTGAGCTACGAGCTGCCCATGGTGCTGGCCGTCGCCTCGGTCGCGCTCGCCGCGGGCACCATCTCCCTGATCGGCATCACCGCGGCCTGGACCCCCTGGTGGCTGCTCTGGCAGCTCCCGGGCGGGTTCGTCTTCCTCGTGTCCGCGCTCGCCGAGCTGCAACGACCGCCCTTCGACATGCCGGTGGCCGACTCCGAGATCGTCTTCGGCGCGCTCACCGAGTACACCGGCCTGCGCTTCGCCTTCTTCCTGCTCGCCGAGTACGCCGGAATCGTCGTCATGTCACTGCTCTTCGCGGTGCTCTACCTCGGCGGGCCGGCGGGCTGGCACGCCGACTGGCTGGGCTGGCTCTGGACCCTGCTCAAGGGCTTCGCCATCGCCGTGGTCGTCATCTGGCTGCGGGTGTCGTGGCCGCGCATGCGCGAAGACCAGCTGCAACGCCTGGCCTGGGTGTGGCTGGTACCCATCGCACTGGCCCAGCTGGCCCTGACCGCCATCGTCGTGGTGGTGACCCGGTGATGCCCTCGACCGACCTGACCTGCCCGAACCGCCCGATGACCCAACCGACCCGCCCACACCCGGTGCCACGAGGGAGAGACCATGGCTGACGGCATCCTGCCCGGGCTCATCAAGGGGCTCGCGACCACGGCGAAGGCCCTGACCCGGCACACCCACACGGCCGAGTACCCCGACGTCTCACCGGCGCTGCCCCCTCGCTCGCGGGGGGTCATCGCCCTGACCGAGGAGAACTGCACCTCGTGCATGCTCTGCGCCCGGGAGTGCCCCGACTGGTGCATCTACATCGACTCGCACAAGGAGGAGCTGCCCCCGACGACCCCCGGCGGTCGGGCCCGACAACGCAACGTGCTCGACCGGTTCGCCATCGACTTCTCGCTGTGCATGTACTGCAGCATCTGCATCGAGGTGTGCCCCTTCGACGCCCTGCACTGGAGCCCGGAGTTCGAGTACGCCGAGACCGACATCCGCGACCTGTTGCACGAGAAGGACCGGCTCGGTGCCTGGATGGCGACAGTGCCTCCTCCATCGGCCCTCGACCCCGGCAGCGCCGACCCGGCGGAGGTGGCGGCCGCGGCCAAGCCGCCCCGGGGCGCCGGAGCCGGTGCGGCCGGCGCCGGCGCTGACGCCCGACCGGCGCGGGTGCGTCCCGCCGGTGCGGCGCCCACCGCGCGGGCGGCCGCTGCCGCCGCCACGCGCTCTCGGCAGGACGAGGCCGACCGGGTCGACGACATCGCTCCGACACCCGGCAGCGCACCCGAGCGGTCCGATGGAGGGGCGCCCCCCGCTCGGCCGCGGCGGGTGCTCGACCCGACCCGCGTGCTGCCGATCCTGCCTCCCGCGGTGCCGACCGACCTGCCGCCCCGTCCGCGGATCAACCCGGGAGCAGGGCCGGGCCCCGACCCTGCTACCGACCCTGCTACCGACCCTGCTACCGACCCTGCTACCGACCCTGGAGAGGGTCGCGAGTGACGACCCGCGACATCGTCTTCGTCGTCGTCGGCGCCATCACCGCACTCTCCGCGCTGCTCTCCGTCACGACCCGCCATGTGGTGCACGCCGCCCTGTGGCTGCTCGTCTCGCTCGGGTCGCTGGCCGGCTGCTACCTCGTGCTGGGCCAGGAGCTGGTCGGCCTGGTGCAGCTGCTCGTCTACGTCGGCGCCATCGTCGTGCTCGTGCTCTTCGCCCTCATGCTCACGCGGGCGCCGATCGGCCCGAACCCCGACATCAGCACCCCGCCGTGGCAGCGCGTCGCGGCCGTCGTGCTGGGTGGGGCCACCACGGCCCTGCTCGCGGCGACCCTGCTTCCGGTGCTGTCGGGGGTCGCCGTCGACCTCGACCGTCCTCGCACCGGTACCCCGCAGATCGGCCAGGCCGTGTTCGGCATCTGGGTGTGGCCGTTCGAGCTGCTCTCGGTGCTGCTGCTCGTCGCCCTGATCGGCGCCTTCGCGGTGTCGCGTCTCGTGATCCGTGAGGGGGTCGACGCGTCATGATGCACCTGCAGTACCCCCTCGCCCTGGCCGCCCTGCTCGCCGGCATCGGCATCTTCGGAGTGCTGGCCCGCCGCAACGCCGTGCTGGTGCTCATCGGCGTCGAGCTGATCCTCAACGCCGCGAACCTGATTCTCGTGACGGTCGGTTCGCAGCCGCGTGCCCCTTTCGCCGCCGGGCCGGTGCTGACGCTCTTCGTGATCACCATCGCGGCGGCCGAGGTGTGCGTGGCGCTCGCGGTGATCCTGGCGATGTTCCGTGGGCTGGGGCACATCGACCTCACCGCCAACCCCGAGCTCGCTGGCGACCCTGCCGACGACCCTGCCGACGATCCCGAGCCCGCCGACGACGACCCAGCCGGTTCGAACTACGCGGTGGCCACCGGCGACCATGACTCCCCTCGAACTGAGATCGCGTCATGATCGAGGTGGTGCGACTCGTCGTGCTGCTGCCCGCCCTCGCCGGGTTGGCCGGGCTGCTCGCGCGCCGCTCGCCCGCCGCGGCCCGCGCGATCGCCGTCGGGTCGGCGGCAGTCGTCGTGGCCCTGGCCGTGGCCCTGGTCGTCTCACCCGTCGACACCGCCGACATCGAGTCGGTCGGCGACCTGCCGTTGCGCAACCTCAGTGCCCCGCTGCATCTGCTCTCCGACCGGCTGTCCGGGGTGGTCACCCTCGTGGTGGCCCTCGTCGTGCTCGCCATCCAGGTCTTCACCGTCTGGTACCTGCGTCACGACACGCGCTACGCCCAGTTCGCCGCCACCGTGTCGCTCTTCACCGCCGGCATGCTGCTCGTCGTGGCCTCGGCCGACCTGGCCCTGACCCTCGTCGGCTGGGAGATCATGGGCTGGTGCTCGTGGCTGCTCATCGGTCACAACAGCGAACGCCGAGCTGCGCGGCGGGCGGCCCACAAGGCGTTCCTCGTCACCAGCGTGGCCGACATCGCCATGGTGGTGGGCCTCATCGCGCTATCGGTGCGGGCGCGCAGCACCGACCTGCTCGACGTGCTCACGGTGCCATTGCTGTCCGAGGGCGATGCCGTTCTGACCGTCGGGCTCATCGGCGTGGTGATCGGGGTGGCCGGCAAGTCGGGGCTCGTGCCGTTCCACGACTGGCTGCCCGACGCGATGGAGGGCCCGACCCCGGCCTCCGCCCTGATCCACGCTGCCACGATGGTCGCGGCGGGCACCTACGTGATCGCCCGGCTCTTCCCGCTCTACGCCACCGACGACACCGCACGCACGGTCTTGGCCGGGCTCGCTGCTGTCACGATGGTCTACGCCGCCCTGCTCGCCTTCGCGCAGACTGATCTGAAGCGGCTGCTGGCCTACTCCACGCTCAGCCAGGTCGCGATCATGCTCGGAGCCCTCGCGGCCGCGTCGCCTGACGTCGGCCCGGTGCCGGCGGTCTCGCACCTCGTCGGCCACGCCTTCTTCAAGGCGCTGCTCTTTCTCGGCGCCGGCTGGCTCGCCGCTCTCGTCGGGGCGACCGCTCTCGACGCGCTGCGCGGCCGTGCCCGAGACCGTCGAGCGCTGCGCCGGGCCATGGCGATCGGGCTCGCCTCGCTGGCCGGGGTGCCGCCGCTCGTCGGCTTCTTCACCAAGGACACTGCGATCGACGCGGCCCTGGAAGGCGCCACCGGTAGCGAGGGCCTGCGGGCCTGGGTCGTCGTGATCGCCCTCTTCGCCACGACGGCCCTGACTGCCGCCTACTGCACCCGGGCCTGGCTCCTGCTCGACACGCCGCGCCCTGCCCTCACCCCGGCTCCCACCCCCACCCCCGCCACCGGCCCTTCTGACGCGAACGACTCGTTCGAGATCGAACACGGGGGGGCACGGGCGCCTTCGCCCGCCAACGGCGCGTTCAACGACGGGATGCCGGTCACGCCGCTCGCGGTGGGCGAGCCGGGCGTGCTGGCCGCGCACGGCGCGCACAAGCCGATCACGCTGACGGCATCCCTGTCGGTCTTCGCTCTGGCCGCCCTGACGGTCTTCGGCACCCTGCTGCTCGTCGGGCTCGACGGGGCCGTGCACGTCGGCCTCGCCTCGGCCATCGTGTCGCTGCTGTTCATCGCCGGGGGAGCCTTCGCGGCCTGGTCTTGGAGCGAGCACGGACTCCGCGACGCAGCCGAGCGGCTGCCGTCGCGGCTCCGGGCCGGCGCGGTCGTCGGGTTCGGTGCCGACTCCGCCTACGCGCGGGTGGGTGCCGGCGTCACCGCGCTGGCTCGCCTCGTCGTCGTGCTCGACCGAGACGTGGTGGACGCCTACCCGCGCGCAACCGCGGTGGCAGCGCGTCAGTTCGGCCGGCTCGGGGTGCGGCTGCACCGGGCCGTTCCCGCCAGTGCCCTGCTGGGCGTCGTGATCGGCATCGTGGTCGTGGCCGTGCTCGGGGTGACGGTATGGCAGTAACCCTGGCCGCCACCTCGATGACGCTGCTCCTGCTCGTTCCCCTGCTGGCGGCCGTGGCGCTGCTCACGCTGCCGTCCACCAGTGGTGGCGAGCGCGTGATCGCCCTGGGTGGTTCGCTCGTGACCGCAGTGTTCGCGGTGCTGGTCGTCGCGGGCTCCTACCGGGTCAACGTGTCGTGGATCCGCTCGCTCGGCATCCGCTGGCACTTCGCGGTCGACGGGCTGTCGGCGGCCCTCGTGCTGCTGACGGCCCTGTTGACGGTTGCCGTCGTGGTGCACGCCCTCGCTGGAGCGACGCCACCAGGCGGCTCTCGGTCGACCTACCTGGGCGCCATCCTGCTCGTCGAGACCGGCGCGCTCGCGACGTTTCTGGCGCGCGACGCGGTGCTGTTCTTCATCGCCTTCGAAGTCGTGCTCGTGCCGATGTGGGTGCTGATCCGCCGCTTCGGTGACGACCACGTGAGCGACGAGCGACGCGCCGACGCCGCCGGCCGGTTCGTGCTCTTCACGGTCTTCGGCTCGACCCTGATGCTCATCGGCATCCTGCTGCTCGTCTGGTACCAGGGCACCTCTGACCTCGACACCCTCGCCGGCCTGCACGGCGACGGCCTCGCCGGCCCGGTCCAGGTGACGATCGCCGCGGTGCTGCTCACCGGTCTCGCCATCAAGGTTCCGATCTGGCCGTTGCACACGTGGTTGCCGAGTGCGCACACGATCGCCCCGACGGCCGGCTCGGTGCTGCTGGCGGGGGTGCTGCTGAAGATGGGCACCTACGGCATCGTGCGGCTCGCCGTGCCGGCCGTGCCTGAGGGCCTTGCCGCGCTGAGCCCCGTGCTCGCGATCCTCGGCGCCACCGGCATCATCTGGGGCGGACTGGCCTGCCTCGTCGAACGTGACCTCAAGCGACTCGTCGCCTACAGCTCGATCGCCCACATGGGGTTCGTCGTGCTGGCGATCGCCTCGGGCAGCGACGCGGGGCTGCAGGCCGCCCTCTTCGGCAACGTGGCCCACGGCGTCGTGTCAGCGCTGCTCTTCTTCGTCGTGGGCGACCTCAAGGAGGGGTGGGGTTCCGCCGACCTGTCGGTGGCGCGTGCCGCGCTGCGCGACAAGACGCCGCGCCTCGGCGTCGCGCTCGTCTTCGGTTTCGCAGCGGCTCTCGGCCTGCCGGGGCTGGTCAGCTTCTGGGGCGAGTTCCTGGCCCTCTACGCCGCCTGGTCGCCGGCCCCGGGCCGGTCGGTGGCGGTGCTGCGAACGTGTGTCGTCGTCGGCGCGGCCGGTATCGCCCTCGCGGTCGCCTACTCGTTGCGGGTGCTGCGCATCGTCTGGGCCGGAGAGGGCAGCGACGATGCCCGAGGCGATGCCGCGACACCCGTGCGCGACTCGGCCGGGCCGCGTTGGGGCGTAGTGGTCGCCCTCATCGTCGCGGTCGTCGGTCTCGGCGTCGTGCCTCATCTGCTGCTCAGCATCTCCGAGCTCGACGTGGTCGCCGTGCTCAGCGGGGCCGGCCGATGAACGGGGTCGTCATCGACGTGGGCGCGCTGTGGCCGGCGCTCTTCCCCCTGCTCGGCATCGTCGCCGTGCTCGTCGTCGACCTCGTCTCGCCGCGGCTGCGCCAGGCCCCCTTCGCCGTGGCGGTGGTGGCGGCGGGCTTCGGTGCCTGGACCTCACTGCCCGGTGTGCTTCAGGAAGCCGGCTCGAGCCGGTCGAGCTTCTGCGTGGGGCAGCAGGGCTGGTTCTCCTACACGGCGACGCCGCCTTACCTGACCGACACGTGCTTCTGGCAGGCCGACTCCCTCGCCAGTGGGCTCCAGCTCGCGGCGAACCTGGCGGCCGTGGTGTGCCTACTGCTCGCGTGGCCTGCCGCGCGACGGCGGGCGGATGCCGCATCCGCCGGGCCCACGACGCGGCGGTCGGGGCACACCCGCGAACCGGTCGAGGCGGTGCTGCTGCTCGCCGCGCTGGCCGGCACCGTGGTGCTCGCGGCCAGTCGTGACCTCGGCACCTGGCTCGTCGCGCTCGAGCTGGCCACCCTGCCGGTGATCGTGCTCGTGGCCCTGGCCGGTGGGCGTCGCTCGATCGTCGGTGCGGCGGCGCTGCTCGTCACCTCGCTGGTCTCCTTCGCGCTGCTCGTGATGGGCGCCGCCCTGTGGTTCGCGGCCACCGGCAGCCCGTTCCTCAGCCCGGATGCCGCCGGCGGCGCGGCCGGTTCACCCGTGGCCCTCGACAGTGCCGGATCGGGCGCCCTGCTGGCCCTCTCGGTCGTGTTCGTCGTGGCGGGCATCGGGTTCAAGCTCTCGCTGGTGCCGTTCCACGCGTGGACCCCGACGGCCTACGCCGGGGCCACGCTGCCGGTCGCGACCTTCCTGGCCACCGTGTCGAAGATCGGGGCCCTGGCCGCGCTGCTGGTCTTCCTGCGGGCCGTGGCGGTGCTCGGCACTCCCGGCCTGGTGGCCATCGGCGTGCTCTCGGCCCTCAGCATGACCGTCGGCAACCTCATGGCGCTGCGCCAGAACGACGTCGTGCTGCTGCTCGCCTGGTCGACCGTGGCGCAGGCGGGCTGGGTGGTGCTGCCCCTCGTCAGTGTCTCGCCGCTCGGCACCGGCGCGTCGGCGACCTACCTGCTGACGTACGTGGTGGCCACCCTTGTGGCCTTCGCCGTCGTGGCCCTCACGTTGCGCGACTCCGGTGTGGGCGGGCGGTCGCTCGTCGGCTACGAGGGGATGTGGCGCCGTCACCCCTGGCGGGCCGGTGCCCTGGGCCTTGCCCTCACCTCCCTGGCCGGACTTCCGCCGGGCATCATCGGTCTCGTCGGCAAGATCGTGGCTCTGCGCCCGGTGGTGGCCGAGGGGTGGGTGTGGCTCACGGTCATCGCGGCCGCGAACGCCGTGCTGGGTGTCGCGGTGTACCTGCGGTGGTTGCGACCCGTCGTCACCGCCATGGAGGCGGCCGAGCCGGCGGGCACGTCGGCGCCGGAGCCGGCCGTGGCCGCTGACCGCGGTCTCCGCAGCAGCCGGGTCCGACGCGGCACCGTGGTGGCCGCCCTGGTGATCTCGGCGACGCTGTTGTTCGTGGTCAGCGTGCAGCCCGACCTGCTGCTCGGCGTGCTGCGCTGACGGCCCTGCGCGCGAAGGGTGGGAACGGGCGCCGGACGTCGCACGTTCAACCGGCATGCACAACCATTTCAACGGGCTGAAGACCGCTGCCCTTTTCGGCGGCATCTGGGCCCTGGTGCTCGGCCTGGGCGCGATCGTCGGCGGAGGCCGCTTCATCTGGATCTTCGCCCTGATCGGCGTCGCGACCACGTTCTACGGCTACTGGAACAGCGACAAGCTGGCGATCAGGGCCATGCACGCCTACCCCGTCTCGGAGGCTCAGGCGCCCGCGATGTACCGAATCGTGGGCGAGCTGTCGACGAGGGCCGGCAAGCCCATGCCCCGGCTCTACATCTCTCCGACCCAGGCGCCGAACGCCTTTGCCACCGGGCGTAACCCGCGGAACGCCGCTGTCTGCTGCACCGAGGGAATACTCTCGCTGCTCGACGAGCGGGAGCTGCGCGGGGTGCTCGGGCACGAGCTCATGCACGTCTACAACCGTGACATCCTCACCGCCTCGGTCGCGGCCGCGGTGGCCGGCGTCATCACCTCCGTCGGCCAGATGCTGATGTTCACCAGCATGTTCGGTGGCGGCGGTTCCGACGACAACCGTCCCAACCCGCTGGCTCTGCTCGCCATGAGCCTGCTCGCCCCCTTCGCGGCCATGATGATCCAGATGGCCATCAGTCGCACGCGTGAGTACGACGCCGACGAGGACGGCTCCAAGCTCACCGGCGACCCGCTCGCCCTCGCCTCGGCCCTGCGCAAGCTCGAGTCGGGGGTGGCCCGGGCGCCGCTGCAGCCCCAGCCGCAGATCGTCAACGCGAGCCACATGATGATCGCCAACCCGTTCCGCGCCCAGGACGTCTCGCGCTTCTTCGCCACCCACCCCCCGATGGACCAGCGCATCGCGCGGCTGGAGAACCTCGCGGGCGGTCCGCGCCGCTCCTGAGCGCCGAGACCGGGAGCCATCTGGCAGGCTCGGGGGCATGCGCAGTCTGACCCTGGCCGAAGCCCGCGAACGCGGCGACCTCCTGAGCGTGACGTCGTACGCCGTCGACCTCGACCTCGACCGGGGCCCGGAGGTCTTCGGCTCGCGGGCCACCGTGCGGTTCGCCAGCCGGCTCGAGAACCTCGAGAGCTGGGCCGACCTCAAGGCGGTCACCATCGCCTCCATCACACTCAACGGCACGGCCCTCGACCCGGCCTCCGTGCGCGACGGGCGGCTGCCTCTGACTGGTCTGGCCCACGACAACGAGCTCGTGGTCGAGGCCACGATGGCCTACAGCCACGACGGGCAGGGCCTGCACCGGGCCACCGACCCGGCCGACGACCTCGACTACGTCTACGGTCACCTCTTCCTCGACGCCGCCCCGAGCGTCTACGTCTGCTTCGACCAGCCCGACCTCAAGGCCCCCTACGACGTGAGGGTCACGGCGCCGGTCGACTGGGTCGTCATCGGCAACGGGGCGGCCACCCAGACCGAGCCGGGCCGGTGGTCCCTCGCGACGACGAAGCCGCTCGCCACCTACTTCGTGACGGTGTGCGCCGGGCCCTACGTGTCGGTGCTCGACGAGCACGACGGCATCCCACTCGGGCTGCACGCGCGCGCCTCACTGCGCGAACCTCTCGAGCGGCACGCGGTCGAGATGATCGACATCACCCGGCGGTGCTTCGACTACTTCCACGACCTCTTCGGCATCCGCTACCCGTTCGGGGAGTATCACCAGGTGTTCGTGCCCGAGTTCAACGCCGGCGCGATGGAGAACCCCGGTTGCGTGACCTTTCGCGACCAGTACCTCTACCGGGGCGCGGCGACCCGCGACGAGCTGCTGAGCCGGGCCAACACCATCGCGCACGAGATGTCGCACATGTGGTTCGGCGACCTCGTGACGATGCAGTGGTGGGACGACCTCTGGCTCAACGAGTCGTTCGCCGAGTACATGTCCCACCGCTGCCTCGTCGACGCCACGGAGTACACCGAGGCGTGGGTCGACTCGACCATTGTGCGCAAGGTGTGGGGCTACGGCGCTGAGCGTTCGCCCTCGACCCACCCCGTGGCCGGCGCCCCCGCCCCCGACGCCCAGAGTGCGCTGCAGAACTTCGACGGCATCTCCTACGCCAAGGGTGCGGCCGCGCTGCGACAGCTGATCGCCTATGTCGGCGACGATGCCTTCGTGGCCGGCGTGCAGGCCTATCTGACCCAGAAGTCCTACGCCAACGGCACGCTCGCCGACTTCCTCGGCTCCATCGAGCAGGCCAGTGGTCAGCACCTCGCGGCCTGGTCGCAGGGGTGGCTGTTGACCGCCGGACGCGACACGCTGGCCCTCGAGCTCGAGGGCGGCGAGGGCGGCGAGGGCGGCGAGGGCGGCGAGGGCACTGCTGGGCTCATCACCGCAGCAGCGGTGCTGCGCGAGACACCGGCCGACCAGCCGGCCGACCGACCGCACGCGTTCGACGTGGCGGGGTTCACCGACGGCCGCGAGACGGCTCGCATCGAGCTCACCGTCGACGCGGCCGAGACCACCATCGACGGGCTAGTCGGCAAGCCGGTTCCAGCCCTGGCCGTGCCGAACGCCCGTGACCTCACCTGGGCGCGAGTTCGGTTGTCCGACAGCACGCTCGCGCACCTGGCCGAGCAGCTGCCCCTCGTCGAGGATCCGCAGGCGCGGGCGGTCGTGTGGTCGGCTCTGCTCGACGGGGTGCACGGCGCCACCATCGACCCGCGTGTCTTCCTCGACGTGTTCGATGCCGCCTGGCCCCACGAGACGAACTCCTCCATCCTGACCCGGGTCTCTGCCTACGCGGAGCACCGCATCATCGCGTGGTTCGTGCCCCGAGCGGAGCAGGATGCTGCGCTGCGGCGCCTGGCCGAGGTGGCCGCCCAGATGCTGACCACGGCAGGCGAGGGCACGACGGAGGCCTTGGCCGCGGCCCGCCTGGCGGCCGCCGCCAGTAACGATGAGTCGATGCTGACGGCCTGGGCGGCAGGGCACGACCTCCCTCAGGGCTTGGCCGACGACGGCGACTTCCGGTGGATCGTCGTGCGCAACCTCGCCGGCCGCGGCCTGATCGACGCGGCGGACATCGACACCTATCGGTCCCGCGACGACACTCTGCAAGGCTCGCTCAACGCCCTCATGTGTCGAGCAGCCCTCCCCGACACGGAGGCCAAGGCGTGGGCGTGGGACGAGCTGACGCAGAAGCGCGGGCGGTCGAACTACGAGATGGTGCATCTCGCCCGGGGTTTCTGGTCGGCCCCGTCCGACTCCCTCGTCGTCGACTACGTGCCGCGCTACTTCAGCGACGTTCCGGCGATGTCGCAGTGGGTGGGTGAGGACGCCTTGGCGAGAGTGGTGCTCGTCGCCTTCCCCAAGGTGTTCACCGACACCACCGCCGCGCTCAGCGCCGTCGCCCTGGGCCGCGGCGACCTCTCGCCCGCCGTTCGTCGCCAGCTCATCGACGCCGATGCCGAGCTGCGCGAGGCCCTCGAGTCGCGCCGGGTCTTCCACGCCCCGTCGTGAGCCTTCCGGATGCCGTGACCGCGCTCTGTGAAGCGCACGCCGCTCTCGTCGACGAGGCCGCGCCCGGGTTGCTCGCCGGGCTGTACCTGCACGGGTCGATCTGCTTCGACGGCGAGTTCTTCGCCGGCAGCGACGTCGACTTCGTCGCGACGCTCACCCGTCGTCCGGGCGAGGCCGACGTCGAGGCGCTGCGGCGCGTGCACGCCGAGCTCGACAAGTCGGGGGAGCGCCCGGCCTACGACGGTTTCTACCTCCTCGAGACCGATCTGGCCGGCCCCCCGGAGGCGGTGCCACCTACACCCAGGGTGCTGGGCGGCTGGTTCGCGGTCGGTCGCCAGGGCGACCAGATACTGGTTACCTGGCACGAGCTGGCCGAGCGTGGGATCACCCTGCGCGGTAGAGACCTCCACGATCTGCCGATCCACCAGGATGCCGTGGGCCTGAGGGAGGCGACACGGGCGAACCTCGCCGGCTACTGGAGCACGCAGCTGGAGGCGCTGCGCCACCACCCACGCGAGGCCGCGCTCCCGTGGGCCGCCGAGTGGGGCGGCCTGGGCGCACCGCGCCTGCACCACCTGCTTTCCACCGGGCGTCTCACCTCGAAGTCCGGCGGCGGGCGGTGGGCCCTTCGTGCGTTCCCGCAGCACCGCGAGGTCGTCGAGGAGGCGCTGCGGGTGCGTGAGCTGCCTGCTGCCCGCTCCACCTACGCGGGTGAGCCGGCCCGGCGGGGCCGCGACCTGATCGCCCTCATGACTGACGTCATCGACGATGGTCTCGCGCTCTGAGTGTCACCAACCACGTGGGGAGAGGCGTCGGGGAGGATCGCCGGCACCGGGCGCCGACGAACCTCCCCGAGGGGAGCATCCGAGGCGGAGGCAGCGGGAACGAGCGGTGCGGCGGCGGCTAGAACCGCCGGTTCACCACGGGCTCGGCTCGTAGTCCTTGACGAAGCAGCCATAGAGGTCCACGCCGGCCTCACCGCGAACGATCGGGTCGTAGACGCGGGCTGCTCCGTCGACGAGGTCGAGGGGGGCATGCCATCCCTCGGCGGCGATGCGTAGCTTTTCCTGGTGCGGCCGCTCGTCGGTGATCCAACCGGTGTCGACCGCCGTCATGAGGATGCGGTCGGTCTCGAACATCTCGCCGGCACTGGTGCGGGTGAGCATGTTGAGGGCCGCTTTGGCCATGTTGGTGTGGGGGTGGCCGGGGCCCTTGTACCGCCGCGAGAACTGACCTTCCATGGCCGAGACGTTGACGACGTAGGCGCGTCGGGCGCCGGCGAGCACGGCGGCTCGCATCGCCGGACGTAACCGTGAGATGAGGATGAACGGCGCGGTCGAGTTGCACAGCTGCACCTCGAGCAGTTCGAGTGGGTCGACCTCCTCGACCCGTTGGGTCCACGAGTTCGACCGCTGGAGGTCAGGCAGGAGCCCACCGGCATCCACCGCGGTGCCGGCGAGGTGGGCCTCGAGGCTGGCGTGACCGGCAGAAAGGGCCAGCGCGGTCATCGAGGCCGCGCTGTGGGCCGCCATCGCGTGCTCGGCCGACTCACCCTCGTGGTGCGCGACCGCCTGGGCCTGGAGGGCCCCGGCGATGGAGGCCGGGTGGGCCTCGCTGATGCGGTCGAAGGTCACCATGTCGGGTAGCGCGATGCCGACCGGCAGCGGGGCCGACTCCTGCTCCACGAGATTGCCGTACGACCCGGGGGAGCGGCGCACGGTCTGGGCGGCGTTGTTGATGAGGATGTCGAGGGGCCCGTCCGCGGTGACCTCGTCGGCGAGGGAGACGACCTGGGTCGGGTCACGCAGGTCGATGCCGACAATCTTGAGACGGTCGATCCAGTCGGCGCTGTCGTCCATCACGGCGAACCGGCGAACGGCATCCTTCGGGAAGCGGGTCGTGATCGTCGTGTGGGCGCCGTCGCGCAGCAGACGGAGGGCGATGTACATCCCGATCTTGGCGCGGCCCCCCGTGAGCAGCGCCCGCCTGCCGGTGAGGTCGGTGCGCTGGTCGCGCTTCCGGTGCGACCGGGCGGCGCAGTCGGGGCAGAGCCAGTGGTAGAACGCGTCGACGAGGCGAAAGTCGGCCTTGCAGATGTAGCACCCTCGGGAGTTGACCAGCTCACCGGCGTACGCGCCCTGAGCGGTGCTCACCAGGGGGAGGCCGCGGGTCTCGTCGTCGATGCGCAGCCGCGACCCCGTGGCCGTGGCCTCGATCACCTGACGATCGGCCTTGCGCTCGGCCCAGGTCTTGGCGTTGCGGCGGTCCTTCTTCATTCGCTTGTAGAAGAGTGATGTCGCGCGCTTGAGTGGCTCGAAGTCGGGATCGTCACGATCCAGCGTCGGGCCGGCCGCCAGCACGCGCAACGCCGTCGCGACGTCCTCGGGGTCAAGGCGTGGCGACGGCGTCGCGGTCTGGTCGGCTTCGTCCGGGGTCACCGGAGCATCCTAGGGGGAGGTTCTCAACTCTCGGTGCCAGTGTTGACGTTGACGAAGATCAGTTGGACGTGTCGGGCTTGACGGCAAGGGTGACGTCGATGGACTGCTTGGCCCCGTCCCGGAACACGGTGAGCTTGGCCTGGTCGCCGGCCGCCAGCTCGCGGACCTGGCCGACGAGGGCGGTGGCGGAGTCGACCGGCTCGCCGTTCACCGAGGTGATGACGTCGCCGTTCTTCAGGCCGGCCTTGGCCGCCGGGGTGCCGCTTGCGACACTGACGATCTGGGCGCCCGCTCGCTTGGCCGACCCGTCGGTGACGACCGTGTCGCGGGAGCTGACCCCGAGGAACGCGTGCTCGGCCTTGCCCGACTTGATCAGCTGGTCGGCGATCGACTTGGCCTCCTTGACCGGGATCGCGAAGCCGATGCCGATGTTGCCGCTCTGGCTGCCCGACGAGCTCTGCCCGAGTGAGGCGATCGAGCTGTTGATGCCGATCAGCTCGCCCTTGGCGTTGACGAGCGCACCCCCGGAGTTGCCGGGGTTGATGGCGGCAGAGGTCTGGATGGCGTTGGTGACGACCGGCTCGGGAGGCGCCTGGTTGCCCAGGGGTGACTGGCCGGCGGCGCCCGTGCTGACCGGGCGGTTGAGGGCCGAGACGATGCCGGTCGTGACTGTGCCCGACAGGCCGAGCGGGTTGCCCACGGCCATGACCGGGGCACCGACGGTGAGGGCCTCGGAGTTGCCGAGGGTGATCGGGGTGAGGTCGCTCGGCCCCTTGGTGATCTTGATGATGGCCAGGTCGGTCGAGGGGTCGGTACCGACGATGGTGGCCGCGTAGGTGCGTCCGTCGGCAAGCGTCACGGTCAGCGTCGCTTGGCTGTTGCCCGCTGCGGCGGCGACGACGTGGTTGTTGGTGAGGATGTGACCGGAACCGTCGAACACGACGCCGGAGCCGGCATCCCCGCCCTGCCCCGTGGTGACGTTGATGCTGACGACGCTCGGTGACACCGCCTTCGCTACCGCTGACCAGTCGGGCGCCAGCGCATTGCCCTGCACCACGGTGGGCGAGCTGTTGGAGCCGGGGTTGGTCGTCGAGCTCGAACTCTGGGCCGCGCCAGTCGAGCCCGTCGCGCCATTGTCGCGAGACTGGGTCACCGCGTACGTGCCGCCGCTCGCGAGCACCGCCGCGAGCAGGGCCACGCCGGCGGTCTCGGCGAAGCGGCGCCGCGGCCGCGAACCGCCGTTCCGGCCCTCACCCGCCGGTGGCACGGGTGGGGGTGGGGGCGGCGTCTGGTCCGGGTAGGAGCCGTAGACCTGCTGCTGTGGGTCGCCGGGCGCTCCGTTCCAGTACTGCGACATCGGGATCTGTTCGGTGTTGTCCGGCGCCATGGTCATGACTCCTCCTCTATGGGTTCGTTACGTCCATCAGACCGGTCGACGTTGGCATGATGTTGTGTGGTTCCTAGGAATCGGCTGTGGGCCTTCGCGGTTCGTCTCTCACCGGCGGCCGAACCGGGAGGTCGACCACGAAAGTGGCACCGCCGCCGGGCGTCTCCTCGACCCTCACCACACCTCCGTGCGCGTGCACGATGGCCTGCACGATGGCGAGGCCGAGCCCGTTTCCACCACCGCGGCCACGGCTGCGGGACCAGTCAGTGCGGAAGAAGCGCTCGAAAACCGTTGCTCTGTCTGCGATCGCGATGCCGTTGCCGTGGTCGCGCACGTGCATGGTGACCTGGCCGGCACCGGCCGGGCCGACGAGGATTTCGACCGGGCTGCCGGCCGGTGTGTGCACGCGGGCGTTGGTCACAAGGTTGGTCACGACCTGGCGCAGTTGGCGCTCGTCGGCCACGAGCTCGGTCGGCTCGATGGGTCCGCTGATGCCGGATGCCGTGAAGTGGCGGTCGGGGCTGATGGTGCGGGCGTCCTGGGCCGCGTCGGCGGCGAGCACGGCCAGGTCGACCGGTTGGAGCTCGAGGGGGCGCTCACTGTCGAGCCGGGCGAGCGTGAGGAGGTCTTCGACGAGCCCGCTCATCCGGTGGCTCTCGCTCTCGATGCGCCCCATGGCTCCGGTGACAGCCTCGGGGGTCGGCAGCGCTCCCTGGCGATACAGCTCGGCGTACCCCGAGACCGCGGCGAGCGGCGTGCGCAGCTCGTGTGAGGCGTCGGCGATGAAGCGGCGCATCTTCTCCTCGTTCGCCTGGCGCACGGCGAAGCCGTGCTCGATGCGGGCCAGCATCGCGTTCAATGAACGAGAGAGCGAGGCGACCTCGTCGCGGGTGTCAGGGACCACGACCCGCTGGGTGAGGTCGCCTCCGGCGATGGCGGCGGCGGTGTCCTCGATGCGGGTCAGCGGTCGGAAGCTGCGGCGCACGAGGTACCAGCCCAGCCCACCGCACGCGAACAGTGCGAGGGCGCCGATGCCCCCGGCGTACCAGAGAAACTGGTCGACGGTGTCGTGCAGCGGCCGGAGGGGGAGCGCCAGCACGAAGGTGGCGTCACGACCCGTGTCGGTGAGGGCGAGCGCCAGCCAGGACTCGTCACTGGCTCCTTGCGAACCGATGACGAAGGTCGTTGCCTTTGTGACGAGCGGGTCGTTCGGTGCGAGGTTCGGGATGTCGGCCCGGTCGGTCTCCGTGGCGGCCTCACCGAGCGACACCTGGGCCCCGGCACCGACGGGGAGGTAGCGCAGGGTGAAGCCGGTCGGCAGGGGAGAGACGCCCTGGGTGGCCTGCTCGACCTGGAGCCGGGCGATGCCGGCGCCGTAGACCCGCAGCTCCTGTTCGGCCTGTCCGAGCAGGTAGCGCCCCATCAGGTTGCCGACCACGACCATCGTCAGCAGCAGGGCGACCAGAACCAGGCCGAGGGCCACGGTGAGCAGCCGCCACCGCAGGGGCAGGGCCCGCAGCCGGAGTGGGGCACCGAGCAGCCGGGCGAGACGGGGTCGCGTCGGACGTTCGGTCTGGCCGGTCACGGTCAGCTTGGCGTCAGGTCGTCGTAGGCTCGGGGGGCACTCGCAGAACGTAGCCCACCCCACGCTTGGTGTGGATCAGGGACGGGCCGTCGGCGTCGATCTTGCGCCGCAGGTAGGAGATGTAGGACTCGACGATGCCAGACTCACCGCGGAAGTCGTAGTCCCAGACGTGGTCGAGGATCTGCAGCTTCGAGAGCACCCGGTTGGGGTTGAGCAGCAGGTAACGCAGCAGCTTGAACTCCGTCGGGGAGAGGTCGATGATCCGTCGGCCCCGGCGCACCTCGTGGGAGTCCTCGTTGAGCTCGAGGTCGCAGAAACGGAGTACGGCTCCGTCATCGACGGTGCCGCGGGTGCGACGCAGCACGGCCCGGATGCGGGCGATGACCTCTTCGAGGCTGAACGGCTTCGTCACGTAGTCATCGCCCCCGACGGTGAGGCCCTGGATCTTGTCGCCGGTCGCGTCCCGGGCGGTGACGAACACGATCGGCTGCTGGCGGCCCCGGTCGCGCAGGCGCCGAGTCACCTCGAAGCCGTCAACGTCGGGCAGCATTACATCGAGCACGACGAGGTCGGGCTCGGAGATCTCGGCCATGGCCAGGGCGGAGGCGCCATCAGCGGCCGTCTCTACCTCGAATCCGGCGAACCGGAGGGACGTCGCGAGCAGTTCGCGGATGTTGGGCTCGTCCTCGACGACAAGCAGCTTTGCCTCTGGCGTCTGGGTCTCCACGTGGATGAGTGTCGGCGTGTTTGCTGGGAGTTCCCTGAGTATCCTCCGAAACCTGCCTCCACGCTCGTTCAGCGCCTGCGAGCAGTGTCGAGCACCTTCTGGAAGTCGCGCTTGCACATCGACTCGCAGTCCTGCTTGCCGATTCGATGCAGCACCACGGGGCACTTGAGGCACCGGGTGCTCTTCTTGCAGCACTTGGACTTCGGCTTGATCTTGCTGATCTTCTTCGCCGTGAGGTCCTTGGCCTTGAGCTTGCTCACGAGGACAACCTTAATTAGGTGAGGCTGCTCTTACCTAATCGGCCGGGTAGGCGTCCTCGTGCGGACGCCTGGGCGAGATGGCCGACCGGCTCTCGGAACGGAACGGAACGGAACGGAACGGGGCGGAACGGGGAGGGGCGGGTGCGGCACGTGATCGGTTGCAGGCGCACTGGCGTCGACCCTCGTGCAGGTCTGCTTTGATGTGCCCATGGGTCCCGTGGTGGCTGTCGACGGAGGTCAGGTTCTGGGTACCAGTCGCTTGGGGGTGAACGCCTTCCTGGGCATCCCGTACGCCGCCCCGGCGGTCGGCCGGGGCCGGTACCGCGAGCCGCAACCGGTCGTGCCGTGGACGGGCCAGCGCGACGCGACCCGCCACGGACCCACCCCCGCGCAGACGCCCTACCCTGCCCCGATGGACGCGGTGCTACCCAGCTCCGTGACCCCGGGTGCGGACTACCTCAACGTCAGCGTGTGGGCGCCGTCCGAGGGTGAGAACCTGCCGGTGATGGTGTGGCTGCCCGGTGGCGCGTTCGTGCGTGGAGCGAACTCCATCACCACCTACGACGGTTCGGCGTTCGCACGCGATGGCGTCGTCGTGGTCGGCGTGAACTACCGTCTGGGCGCCCCCGGGTTCGCGGTCCTCGACGGTGCCCCCACCAACCTCGGCCTGCGCGACCAGATCGCGGCGCTGGCCTGGGTGCGCGAGAACGTGGCCGCGTTCGGTGGCAACCCCGACCAGGTGACGCTCTTCGGTGAGTCCGCCGGCGCGATGAGCGTCGCGACCCTGATGGCCTCGCCCGCGGCCCAGGGGCTGTTCCACCGGGCGATCGTCCAGAGCGGTGGTGCCACGGTGGCCTGTTCCCTCGAGGATGCCCGCCTGATCAGCGCCGAGCTCGCCGCCCAGCTGGGCGTGCCCGCCACGGCCGAGGCGTTCGGCGAGCTCGACCCGCACGACGTGCTCGCCGCTCAGACCGCTGTGGCGCTGGCCCTCGTGGCCGATCCGAACCCCCAGCGGTGGGGTGCCAGCATCCTGAGGGGCGGCCTCGGCATCATGAGCCTGTTCCCGGTGATCGACGGTGACGTGGTGCCCGAGGTGCCCCAGGCCGGCATCGCCGCTGGCTCAGCCGCCGGGATGCCGCTACTGCTCGGGACCACGAGGCAGGAGTACCGCTTGTTCCTGGTCTCCACCGGTCTCGCCGACGCGGTGAGCACCGAGATGCTGCCGGCGCTGGCAGCGCGGTACGGCTGGCCGACCGAGGCCATCGAGACCTACACCGCGAACCGTCCCGGCGCCTCGGCCGGCGACATCGCCAGCGCGATTCTGACGGACGCCGCCTTCCGCGTCCCGACCACCGCACTCGCTGCTGCCCAGCACGCCGCGGGCGGCACCGTCTACGCCTACGAGTTCGCCTGGCCCACACCCGTCGGGCGTCTCGGCGCCTGTCACGCCCTCGAGCTCGGGTTCGTCTTCGACACCCTCGGCCAAGGCTCCGCGATGGTGGGCGAGACCGCCCCCCAGCTGCTGGCCGACGAGATGCACCGCGCCTGGGTCGCGTTCGCCCGCGAGGGCGACCCCGGCTGGACCGCTTGGACGCCGCACGACCGGGCGGTGATGACCTTCGATCTCGAGTCCGGTGTCGTGAACGGGCCACGCGCCGACGAGCTCGCCCTCTGGCCCGCTGGTTGACTCCACGCTGGGCCGGCCCAGGGCCAGCCCGCCGAAAGCCCCCGGTGGTCGAGCCTGTCGACACCTGACCCATCGGTGGCTGAGCCCAGCCAGGCTCGGACAGGTTCACATCCTTTCAGCCCGGGTGCCCGGCTTCAGTACGATTCCGGTAAACCCGAGCCGGGGTGATCCGCTGGCCCCCGTCGGAGCGACAGGATGGGCATGGGGACTGACGAGCTCACCGACCGGGGTCGTGACCTTCGTCCTGATGGTGAGCTGCTGCGCCTGGCGGGGGAGCGGGACGAGGCCGCGCTTCGACTGCTCTTCGACCGCCACGCCCATTGGCTCCGGCTCCGTCGGCGGTGCGCCGACGACGAGGTCGTGGACCACGCGCTCCAGGACACGTTCGTCGCCGTCTGGACGCGACCCGGCGGATTTCGTGGTGACGGTGAAGTGGCCGCCTGGCGCTGGGGGATCGCCATTCGTCGCCTCATCTCGCGGCTGCGCCGCCACCGTGCCCCGGTGCCCAGTCCCGTGGAGATGATGTTCTGAACGCGGCATCGGGCGTTCGGACGAAGGCGTATCGCCCGGCTCAACAGCGGCGGTTGACCACGCCGCCGGTTTGCCCCAGAGCGTTCGATGCTGGCACACGTCGAGCTGTCCGGGGTCCGGCTGCGCTCAGGGGACTCGAATGGACCCACCACGGCCGACGCCGCCAGCAATGGGCCCCTCGGGACACTCACGCCCTTGATTGCGGTCAATGCGTAGCCCCTCACGCGGACTGAAACCCACCACGGTGCGAGTGTCAACCAGATCGACAGTGAGGTGCCCGGCCACGCGCTGGTGAACTGCGGTGGTGCGAGGTGGGGGTGGTAGGAATTGGTGCGTGGGCATCATTCGCCGGGGGTCAGGGCGCGCGAGGGGCGATACGGATCAGTCACGTGGGCGGGCACGCTTCGGTGGATTCCTGCTCCTGATCGTGGGTTTGGGCTGGCTCATCGCGGATCGGTTGTTGCGCGGGTACTTTCCTTTGGCCTGGGGTGGGCCCAACATCGGCGGTGGCGCCATGCTCGTCCTCGCGATCGTGGCAGCCGCATCCGGAGCCGTTCTGGTCGCCCTGAACTTCCGAAGGTGTGAGGGCAGTGGTCGAGGCGCCCGGCTGCCGGGAGTGGGTTCTTGGATCGGGCTCGCGCTGGGCGGTGCCCTGGCTGTCGGCTGGGTCGTGGTGAGTGTCGTCGAGCCTGCTGACCCGGACGCGGGCCTGAACGGGCAGGTCGGGGTAACGGTGTCGGCCACCGGTTCTGCGGTGCTGGTCGTCGAAGTGTGCCGCGGTAGCGCCACGACCGTCATCATCAACGGGCCCCACCGTGAAGGGCAACCAAACGCGGTGCTAGCCCAGTTCGACGCCGCGTCGCCCGTCACCTCAAGTGTCCTGCTGGACATTCTGCACCCGCCCGCCGCCTGGTCCGCGCGGCCCGGGTCCTCGTTGTCGGCCGCAGCTCCGGGCGACCTGATGATCGCCTCGGGGCAAGGCCCCCAGTCCCAGTTGCGCCAGGTCGACTTCACGGTCGCGGACCTGGAGTCACTCGACGCGGACACCGTCCTCTACACCGACGTCACGGGCCACCTTCGCGTACCGATCTCCACGTTTCACTCCGTGGCATGCCGGTAACTAACGGCCCCTGTTAGTCGAGAGCAGGTCTG
Source organism: Terracoccus sp. (assembly GCA_040007275.1). GTDB lineage: Bacteria > Actinomycetota > Actinomycetes > Actinomycetales > Dermatophilaceae > DSM-29435. The sequence continues at coordinate 3,476 of JBDTVJ010000035.1, read as the reverse complement.
CTGGGGTCGCCCACAGGAAGATGCATCCCGGTCAGCGAACGCCACTTCTCAGCAATAACGAGCACTAAACGCGGCATAGACCGGGCGAGCGTAGCCGCCCTCAACGCGGCTGATGCGCGCGTCGCTTTGGTGTCAGGTGCCGGGCGGTAGGAGATTCTCGACCGGCCTACGAACGACTCCTCGCGGCGATCCTCCCCTGCCGGCTTGACACCAACACGTCTCGTCCCGAAGTTAGTCTCGTGACTGCATCTACCGCTCCAGAGACGTCGGAAGAGGCGTGGCTGCCTCAACTGAACGCGTCGCTATTCCTCCGAAAACGTGACGCCGAGACTTGCCCGAGAGACCTTGCCGGCTCCTGGGACGTGAGGTGGGGGGTCATGCCAGCCGATAAGCGCGCGTGCGGTCCGCGACTCTTCCCACAATGCGGCGTCTATGTCATACAGCCAGCGCCGCTGCGCAAGATTGGCTGCATCTCGACAGTAGGCCACGCGACGAACGCCGCTCGCCCCTACCGCTGGTTGGTCCCTGGGTGACCGCGCCGCCGGTCGAGTGGCGTCACAGGTCGTCGGCGTCGACGATGCGGTAGGAGTAGCCCTGCTCGGCGAGGAAACGCTGACGGTGCGCGGCGAAGTCGGCGTCGACGGTGTCGCGGGCGACGATCGTGTAGAAGTGCGCGGTGCGTCCGTCACCCTTGGGTCGCAGCACGCGGCCGAGACGCTGGGCCTCCTCCTGACGCGACCCGAAGGTGCCCGACACCTGGATCGCGACGCTCGCCTCGGGCAGGTCGATGGAGAAGTTCGCCACCTTGCTGACGACCAGCGTGCTGATCTCGCCGGTGCGGAAGGCGTCGTAGAGCCGCTGCCGCTCCTTGACGGGCGTCTCGCCGGTGATCACGTCGGCGTGCAGCAGTTCGGCGAGCTCGTGCAGCTGGTCGAGGTACTGCCCGATCACGAGCGTCGGCTCACCACGGTGACGGTCGACCAGCTGTTGCACCACCGGGAGCTTCGCGTCGGAGCAGCTCGCCAGGCGGTAACGGTCCTCGGGTTCGGCGGTGGCGTACGTCATCCGTTGACCGTCGGGCAGGCTGACGCGCACCTCGACACAGTCGGCGGGCGCGATGTAGCCCTGGGCCTCGATGTCCTTCCAGGGCGCGTCGAACCGCTTCGGCCCGATGAGGCTGAAGACGTCGGCCTCGTGGCCGTCCTCGCGCACCAGGGTGGCGGTCAGGCCGAGGCGTCGGCGGGCTTGGAGGTCAGCCGTCATCCGGAAGATCGGGGCGGGCAGCAGGTGCACCTCGTCGTAGACGATCAGGCCCCAGTCCTTGGCGTCGAGCAGCCCGAGGTGGGTGTAGACGCCCTTCCGCCGGGTGGTCAGCACCTGGTAGGTGGCGATGGTCACCGGGCGGATCTCCTTGCGGGCCCCCGAGTACTCGCCGATCTCCTCGTCGGTGAGCGAGGTGCGCCGCAACAGCTCGTCGCGCCACTGCCGCGCGCTGACGGTGTTGGTGACCAGGATCAGGGTCGTGGCCTTGGCCGCCGCCATGGCGCCGGCGCCGACGAGGGTCTTGCCCGCCCCGCAGGGCAGCACCACGACCCCCGAGCCGCCGTGCCAGAACCCGTCGATCGCCTGCTGCTGGTAGGGCCGCAGGTGCCAGTCGGCCAGGTTGAGCTCGATCGGGTGGGCTTCTCCGTCAACGTATCCGGCCAGGTCCTCCGCCGGCCAGCCGACCTTGAGCAGCTCCTGTTTGAGGCTGCCGCGTTCGCTCGGGTGCACGACGACGGCGAGGTCGTCGATGCGTTCACCGGTCAGCGGCTTGATCTTCTTGTGCCGCAGCACCTCCTCGAGCACCGGCCGGTCGGTGGTGCGCAGCACGAGGCGCGTCCCCTCAGGACTGTCGGCGAAGCCCTCCTTCTCGAGGGTCAGGCGCCCGTAGCGGGCCATCGTGTCGGCCACGTCGACGAGCAGGGCGTTCGGCACGGCATACCGGCTGTAGGTGATGAGGGCGTCGACGACCCCCTCGGCGTCGTGGCCGGCGGCGCGCGCGTTCCACAGTCCGAGCGGGGTGATCCGGTAGGTGTGGATGTGCTCCGGCGCACGTTCGAGCTCGGCGAACGGCGCAATGGCACGGCGGGCCGCTTCGGAGTTCGGGTGGTCGACCTCGAGGAGGAGGGTCTTGTCGCTCTGCACGATCAGGGGTCCGTCAGTCATCGTCTTGGCTCAACCGCCCTTCCGGTTCGATGTATTCCGCGATCACCCGTGACCGCCGAATACATCGAACCGGGGTGGCCGAGCGTGGTGACAGTATGGGTGGATGCGAGCGCCACAGGTCGAGCCGGCATCCGGGCTGCCGGCAGAGGTGACCATCTACGAGGTCGGACCACGCGACGGGCTGCAGAACGAGAAGACGGTGGTGCCCACCGCTACGAAGGTGGAGTTCATCCAGAGACTGGATGCCGCTGGGCTCGCGACCATCGAGACCACCTCGTTCGTGCCCGCGACGTGGGTGCCGCAGATGGGCGACGCCGAGCAGGTGCTCAGCGCGCTGGGCGCTGCGGGGGTGGGTCGGCGCCGGCCGGTGCTGGTGCCCAACGCCCGGGGCCTCGACCGGGCGGAGCAGCTCGGGGTGCAGGCCATCGCGATCTTCGGTTCGGCCACCGAGACCTTCGCGCAGAAGAACCTGAACCGGTCGGTGGCCGAGCAGTACGCGATGTTCGAGCCGGTCGTGACCCGGGCCACGGAGGCCGGCCGCTGGGTGCGCGCCTACGTGTCGATGTGCTTCGGCGACCCGTGGGAGGGCCCGGTGCCGATCGGTCAGGTCGTCGATGTGGCCGAGCGGCTCATGGGTCTCGGCTGCGACCAGCTCAGCCTCGGCGACACGATCGGCGTCGGTACGACCGGGCACGTGCACCGGCTGCTCGAGGGGCTCGCGGCCCGCGGGATCTCCGCCGACCGCATCGCGGTGCACTTCCACGACACCTACGGTCAGGCGCTCGCCAACACGATGGCCGCGCTGCGCGACGGTGTCATGGTCGTCGACGCGGCTGCCGGGGGCCTCGGCGGCTGCCCCTACGCGAAGTCGGCCACCGGCAACCTCGCCACCGAGGACCTCGTCTGGGCTCTGCACGGCGCCGGGGTGCGCACCGGCGTCGACCTCGAGACCCTGGTCGAGACCAGCGCCTGGATGGCGCGGCAGCTGGGTCGGCCGAGCCCGAGCAACGTCGTCCGAGCCCTCACCCCGCCCCCGACGCCCACCCCCGACGCCCACCCCTGACCCCTTCACCGTCGAGAGGACGTTTCGTGTCGCACGAAACGTCCTCTCGACGGTGAAGGGGGGTCGAAAGGGCCGTTCGTGTGGTGTGGGACGACACCAGCTGCCCTCTCGACGGTGACAGGGGTTGGGTGAAGGAGTCAGTCGGTCAGGGGGTCTCGATGGTGGCGCCGGTGATGCGGTGCACGGAGTACGACTTCTCGTTCCC
>JBDTVJ010000034.1:0-27656 GCA_040007275.1 Terracoccus sp. | reverse complement strand
GCTCGCCGGCCACCGAGACCTCGGTCACGAGATCGACCTGTCTCCCCCGCCGGTGGGGCCGCAGGTTCTGTGCGTGCACGACGAGATCGAGGCGGTCGTCGGCGTACAGCGGGCGATGCACCGTGACCACGTTCTCGACGTGCACGGCCCCGAGCAGGGGCAGCGGGAAGCCGTCTCCGGCCATCGCCACCATCTGGAGCGGGAACCCCAACAGGTGTGGGTAGGTGAGCGGCAGGATGCCGGTCAGGCTGAACCCGCAGAGGTGCGAGTAGTCGGCCAGGTCGTCCAGGTCGACGCGGAGGCCGTCGAGCGTGAACCGTTCGTCGGGCACCGAGTAGCGGTCGTTGCCCCGGTGGAACGCGGCTGTGGCGTAGAGCCGACGAAGGTCGGGAATCGCTGAAAGGGTCGTCTCACGGGCCATCGCGGCTCAAGCCCCCAGCAGGCTCTGCCCGCAGACGCGAAGCACCTGTCCGGTGACGGCGGCGCTCCCGGGCTGGGCCAACCAGGCGATGGTCTCAGCGACGTCGACCGGGTGGCCGCCTTGCCGCAGCGAGTTCATCCGGCGTCCGATCTCCCTCGTGGTGAGAGGGATTCGAGCCGTCATCGCGGTCTCGATGAAGCCCGGCGCAACGGCGTTGACCGTGATGCACCGGTCTCTGAGCTGGTCTGAGAGGGCACCCACGAGGCCGATGACTCCGGCCTTGCTCGCTCCGTAGTTGGTCTGACCGCGGTTGCCCGCGATGCCGGCGATCGAGGCGATGCACACGATGCGCCCACCGTCGGTCATGCCGCCGTCGGCGAGAATCGTCTCGCTCATCCGCAGTATCGACCCGAGGTTGACGTCGATGACGCTCCGCCAGCGTGACTCGTCCATGTTGACGAGCAGCTTGTCGCGGGTGATGCCGGCGTTGTGCACGACGATGTCGATCGAGCCGTGCCTGCCCGTGGCGTGTTCCACGATGCGGCGGCCGGCGTCGGGGGCCGTGACGTCGACCTGGAGCGCGGTCCCGCCGATCCCGTTGGCCACCGCCGCGAGGGCGTCGCCGGCACTGGGGATGTCGACGGCCACGACGGTCGCCCCGTCGCGCGCCAGCACGGTGGCGATCTCTGCCCCGATGCCGCGTGCCGCGCCGGTGACGACCGCGACCTTGCCGGTGAGCGGGCGGAGCGTGTCGGGGTTGGTGGCGCTCGCCTCCCCTACCCGCACCACCTGGCCGTCGACGTAGGCCGACCGGCCCGACAGGAAGAACTCCACCGCTGACTGCACACCCCCCGCGCTGTCTCCTCGGGCCAGCACGAGGTTGGCGGTGGCGCCGGCCCGTAGCTCCTTGGCGATGGAGCGAACGGCACCCTCGAGTGCGCGTTGGGTGCTCACCGCGGCCAGGTCGCTCAGGGTGGCCGGGTCGGTGCCGACCACGACGACGCGGCCGTTCTTGGCCAGCCGCTTGACCGCTGGCGCCCCGATGACTCGCAGCTGGTCGAGATCGCTCGGGTCGGTCGCGGCGCTCAGGTCGATGACCAAGGCCCCCAGCCGGTCGGACGTGGCGTCGGCCTGCGCCACCGTGGCGATCTCCAGGGTGGCGAGCCAGTCGGTGAGGCCCGCTTCGAATCGGCCACCGCCGGCCACCAGCACCGGCTCTTCGCAGAGCGCGACACCGGGTTGGTAGCGGCGCAGGTGCGTCGGCTGGGGCACCCCCACCCTCCTGGCCACGGGTGAGCTGACGAGGGTGGTGAACAGGTCGGTCACGATCAGGCCTCCAGGATGGCGACGACGCCCTGGCCGCCGGCAGCGCAGATCGAGATCAGCCCGCGACCGCCGCCGTTCTCGTGCAGCATCTTGGCCAGCGAGGCGAGGATGCGTCCTCCGGTGGCGGCGAATGGATGGCCGGCGGCCAGTGACGAGCCGTTGACGTTGAGCATCGTGCGGTCGATCGAGCCCAAAGCAGCGCTCAGGCCAAGGCGGTCGCGACAGAAGTCCGGGTCCTCCCACGCCTTGAGGGTGGTGAGCACCGTTGCCGCGAATGCTTCGTGAATCTCGTAGAAGTCGAAATCCTGCAGCGAGAGCCCGTTTCGCGCCAGCAGGCGTGGAACGGTGTACGCCGGAGCCATCAACAGGCCCTCGTCGCCGTGCACGTAGTCGACGGCACCGGTCTCGGCGTCGACGAGCCACGCCAGCGGCGTCAGATGGTGTTCGCGCGCCCACTCCTCGCTGGCGATGAGCACCGCCGAGGCGCCATCGGTGAGCGTTGTCGAGTTGCCGGCCGTCATCGTGGCGTGCTCGCCGTTGCCGAACACGGGCTTCAGCTTCGCGAGCTTATCCACGGTCGAGTCCGCTCGGAGGTTGTTGTCGCGCGTCACACCGAGGTAGGGCGTGAGGAGGTCGTCGAAGAAGCCTCGCTCATAGGCGGCAGCGAGGTGCTGATGGCTCGCCGCCGCCAGATCGTCCTGGGCCTCGCGCGTGATGCCCCACCGCTCGGTGGTGATCGCCATGTGCTCGCCCATCGACAGGCCGGTGCGGGGCTCCACGTTCTGGGGGATCGACGGGAGCAGGTCGCCGGGCCGGAGGCCGGCCAGCGCCTTCACTCGCTGTGCGGCGGACTTCGCCCGGTTCGCGGCCAGCAGCGTGTGTCGCAGGCCTTCGCTGACCGCGATCGGTGCGTCGCTGGCGGAGTCGACACCACCGGCTACGCCCACCTCGATCTGGCCGAGGGCCACCTTGTTGGCCACGAGGATCGCGGCCTCCAGGCCGGTGCCGCAAGCCTGCTGCACGTCGTAGGCCGGCGTCGTCGGGTCGAGGCGGCTGCCGAGAACGGTCTCGCGAGTAAGGTTGAAGTCGCGGCTGTGCTTCAGCACCGCGCCCGCCACGACCTCCCCGAGACGTTGGCCGGCGAGACCGTATCGGGCCACGAGCCCGTCGAGCGTGGCTGTGAGCATGTCCTGGTTCGAGGCCTTGGCGTAGGCCCCGTTCCCTCGAGCGAAGGGGATGCGGTTGCCACCGAGAACCGCGGCACGTCGCGCCGTGCGTGTGGTGGGCTTCGGCTTCGTCGCCATCAGTCACTCCTGTTGTCAGCCGGCTCGTGCTCGCGTGGCACGGGAGGTGTCACGAGGGTCTGTGCGTACGGGTCGCGTGGGCGGGCCGCCCACGTGACCCAAGGTAACCGACACCGCTAGTAGTCGATACATCACGTACCTGTTACTTTCGCGGTGTGGACATCTCCGGTCAAGGGTCATCCGAAGACCGGCCCGCACCGCCGGTCACCCCCCGCGACGGACGTGACTCCCGGTGGCAGCAGCATCGGGAACAGCGACGGGAGTCGCTCGTCGATGCCACCATCAGGGCCATCCGGCGTCATGGTGCCACGGTCGGGTTGGACGACATCGCCGCCGAGGCAGGCACGAGCAAGACGGTGATCTACCGCTACTTCGACGACAAGGCGGGTCTCTACCGCGCCGTGGCGCGGCGCATCGACGCGCGGGTGGTCGGCAACGTCAGTGCGGCGCTGCTCGCGTCGAACGCCTCCCCGCCGGCCCCGCGCGCGGTGATCGCGTCGACCGTCGAGGCCTATCTGTCCCTCGTCGAGAGCGACACCGAGGTGTACCGCTTCGTCGTGAACCGCCCGCTGGTCGACCGGCCCCTCACCGATAACCCCGTAGAAGGCACGGCTCTGCAGGTGGCCGACCAGCTGACCGACCATCTCACCCGGGCGCTCCGAGGCTCGCTCGGTGTCCAGGGAGTGCCGGATGACGCGTTGCACCGCCGTGCGCGGGTCTGGGCCGTTGCCCTGGTGGGTTCGGTGCAGGCCGTGGCCGATGACTGGCTGGCGGCCTCCGACCGTCTTTCCCGGGACCAGCTCGTCGAGACGCTCACCGATCTCACGTGGCGCGGACTGGCTCCGCAGCTGACCAACCCGGCCGCCCCCTGAGTGACCCTGCGAGAGGACGCCACGATGTCCGCAGTTCCTGCTCCACCCGCCCACGCCGACCGCTCCGCCCTCACGGCGACTCGACGACCGCCTTTGAGATACTCAGGCACCCCGACCTGTCTCTCTTCGTCAAGGCCGGTGTGTCGTAGGGCCTGTTCGGCTTAGCAGTGTCGCTGGTCGGCACCGGACGTCACGACGCGCGCGTGCCTCGCATCATCAGGGGCGAGCTGCAGGGGTGCTTCGCGATGGGCGAGACCGGCCACCGCATCGACGTGCAGGGCCTGCTCACGACGGTCTCCTTCGACCCCGATACCGACGAGCTCGTCGGGCACTCCCCCAGCCCGTTGGCGCTCAAGGACTACATCGGCAACGCTGCTGTCGCCCGCCTGATGTTCGAGCACGTGCGGTTGCCCCACCCCAGCCTCCTCGGTCGCTACGGCGACATCGACGACGACGGGGTCTACGCCAGCCCGATCGAGAACCCGGGTCGTGACCGGCGAGCTGGCACAGCGCGAGCTGGAGGCCCGGGCCGCCGGGATCAAGGCCCTGCCGACCCGCTACGGCAGCGACACGCCACCGACACGATCCAGGAGTGCCGCGCACGACCGTCTCACCCCGGCCTGCACTCCCCCCGGTCGAGTGGTCACCGAGCCGGGTTCGACAAGCGTGATCAGCCGGATGCCGGGCGCACATAGCGGCCTCGCCGGTGCACGAGCGGGTCGCCCTCGTCGCCGACCTCGACGTGCTCGACCTCCCCCTCAACGAGCACCGACCACCCCGCGTCGCGCTGCGTGGTCGGGTCGAGCCGGATGCCGGCCCAGGTCGTCATCGTGGTGAGACGCGGGCCCCACTCGGTCTGCTGCCAGTCGCCCTGCCGGAACGGCCCGCCGGGTGAGGGCATCAGACCGGCGAAGACGTCAGCGAGCTCCCGGTCGCGCCAGGCGAGCAGAGCCATGACGGCGGTGCCGGTCTCCTCGAGCCGGTCGAGTAGATCTGAGTCAGGGTGCAGCAGCGCCACCACCCGGCTCGGGTCACCCGATGCGACCAGGTACGACGAGACCGTAAGACCCACCCGCTCGATCCCCGCTCCGGCGGTCCACAGCGAGACAGTGGCACCGATCCTGCCTCGCAGTCGGCGCACCTGGTCGCGCTCGCCCTCAGGCTGGTCGAAGGGGTGCTCAGAATGGATGGTCACCGCTACTCCTCAGGCGTCGTCGGCTACGAGGAGGCGGTCATCGACGGTGACGTCGCCGGGCGTCACGACGTCGGCGTACACGCCGGCGCAGCTCGACGGCTGTCGGGTCACGCTCAGGGTGCACTCACCCAGGCGCACGACCCGGCCGACGAGGTTGGCCAGCAGTGCGGCATCCATGTCGAGCACGATGTTCGCCTTGGGGTGATCGGCGACGTACTGGGCTGCCGTGACGAGGTGCACCGCATGCTTCTTGGAACGGTTTCCCGCAGGCCCGTCGGGCATGATCGTCACGGTCGAGAGCTGCTGGCCGGTCGAGGCCGGGTCGGGATAGATGAACAGGCTCGACACGGTGGCATCCATGGTCTGACGGTATCCCTTGGCGGTCCTGTTCACGGCACGCCGGGTCCACGTCACTGACGAGGTCGCTGCTCGCTCTGGTGCGTCAGTCGTACGCCGCCGAGTGGCGTCGAGCCTCTGGTCGTTGTCGGCCATCAGGAGGCCCGCCGCGAGCTCGGTGTGCCACGACTTGGCCGAGGCTATGGTCTGCCCCCCGTATTCGGGTGCATGATCAACAAATGCGGCTTGACGCCGTGTCCGCACATCGAAGGATGGCAGCGATGAATCTGTTCCGGATCAAGAGTGTCGAACAGTCAATGGCCGATACCGAAGAGCCAGAGCACCGATTGAAGAAAGAGCTCAGCGCCTGGGACCTGACGGTCTTCGGCATCGGCGTGATCATCGGCACGGGTATCTTCGTCCTTACCGGGCAGCAGGCCCACGTCAATGCCGGCCCGGCCATTGCACTGTCGTTTGTCGTCGCGGGGATCGCCTGCGCGCTCGCCGCCCTGTGTTATGCCGAGTTCGCCTCGACGGTTCCGGTTGCCGGCAGTGCCTACACGTTCTCCTATGCCACGCTGGGGGAGCTGGTGGCGTGGATCATCGGCTGGGACCTCGTGCTGGAGCTCGCGCTCGGCGCGGCCGTCGTCGCTCGCGGCTGGTCCGGCTACCTGGCCAGCCTGTTCAGCCTGCCCACCTGGATGGCCGGGGACGCCGCCCGGCCGGACTTCGCCGCTATGGCCATCGTGCTGGGCCTGACGGTGATCGCCGTGCTGGGCACGAAGCTGTCCGGCCGGCTCACCGGGGTGCTGGTCGTCGTCAAGGTCGCGGTCGTGCTGTTCGTGATCGTCGCGGGACTGTTCTACGTCAAGGCCGCCAACTACCAGCCGTTCGTGCCGCCTAGCGTGCCGGCCCCCACGACGGGAAGCAGTATCGATCAGCCGCTGATCCAGGCGGCCTTCGGGATGAGCCCGTCCCAGTTCGGCGCGTTCGGCATCCTGGCTGCAGCGTCGGTGGTGTTCTTCGCGTACATCGGTTTCGACATCGTCGCGACGGCCGCCGAGGAGACGCGAAACCCGAAGCGTGACATCCCCCGTGGCATCATCGGCTCCCTGGTGATCTGCACGGTCCTCTACATGGCGGTCTCCATCGTCATCACCGGAATGTTGAAGTACAGCGACCCACGGATGAACACCAGCGCCCCGCTGGCGGAGGCGTTCAAGGCGAACGGTGTGAACTGGGCGAGCTCGCTGATCTCGCTCGGCGCGGTGTGTGGGTTGACCACGGTGGTGCTCGTGCTCATGCTCGGGCAGAACCGGGTCCTGTTCGCCATGTCCAGGGACGGCCTGCTGCCGAAAAAGTTGGCGGCGGTCCACCCCAGGTTCGGTACGCCGTACATCGTCACTATCGGTACCGGAGTCTTCGTCGCCATTCTGGCTGGCGTCGTCCCGCTCGGCGAGCTGTCCAAACTGGTCAGCATCGGCACCCTCTTCGCTTTCGTCCTGGTCTCCGCCGGGGTGATCATCCTGCGTCGCACCAGGCCAGATTTGGACCGCTCCTTCCGGGTGCCGGCGGTGCCATGGGTGCCCATCCTGTCGATCCTGGCCTGCGTCTGGCTCATGCTCAACCTGTCGGTGGCCACGTGGCTGCGATTCATCGTGTGGCTGGTCATCGGCTTCGTCATCTATTTCACCTACGGCCATTCGCACAGTCGCCTCAAGACCGGCATCGGCAATCTGGAGAAAGCGCCCGAAGAACACGAGGCCCCCTTGCCTTGAGGTTTCCGCAGCCTCGCTTTGATGACGCTAATTCTCAGCGATCCATCACGCCGTGTTGCTTTGGGCGCGGGTCCTGGATCGGCTGGGCCGGTCGGTTGGTGAACAGGGCGGGCCGTCAGTCGCGGGCGAGCAACGGCGGAGGGCTGCGGTCCATGACGGGGCTGGCCGTCTCGTACGCGTGGGCCAGCTGGAGAACGGCGTGGTCACCGTGGCGCCCGCCGATGATCTGGATCCCGGTCGGCAACCCGCGCGCATCAAAGCCCGCGGGCATGGCCGCCACCGGATGGCCGGCCATGGTCCACGGGACGACGGTCTCCATCCAGCGGTGGTAGGTGTCCATGGGTCGGCCGTTGACCGTCTCGGGCCAGTGCACGGCCTTGTCGAACGGAAAGACCTGCGCACTCGGCGCCACCACATAGTCGTAGCTCTCGAAGAAGGTGACGAGAGCGGCGTACCACGCGTCGCGGACGGCGGCCGCCCGGGTCAGATCGAGCGCAGTCAGCTGCAGCCCGCACTCGATCTCCCACACGAGCTCGGGCTTCATCAAGGCGCGCGTCGCGGCATCCTCGTACAGGCTTGCGTAGCGCAGGTTTCCCCAGGAGCGCCACGCCAGGTAGGACTGCCAGATCTCGTGCGGCGCGAAGGCCGGCAGGGCCGCCTCGACCTGGCATCCGAGCAGCTCAAAGGTCGTGAGCGCCGACTCACACAGAGTCAGCACCCCGGGTTCCATCGCCAGGTAGCCGTCCCAGTCGCCGACCCACGCGATCCGCGCCCCGAGGAACCCCCGCCCGAGGTCATCCGCAAGGTGAGCCGGGTCCTCTCCGATGCCGAGGGGCGCACCCGCGTCGGGCCCGGCCATCGTCGACAGCAGACGGGCCACATCGGCCGTCGTACGCCCCATCGGCCCGCTCACGCTGCCGTACGGGATGAAGCCCGGCTCCGGCACTCGGCCCCAGGAGGGTCGGAAACCGATCACGTTGGTGAAGGCCGGTGGGTTGCGCAGCGACCCCATGTTGTCTGACCCGTCGGCGACCGGGACCATCCTGGCCGCGAGTGCTGCCGCGGCTCCCCCGCTGCTGCCGCCCGCAGTCCGGGACGGGTCGTAGGGGTTGACCGTCGTGCCCCACACCTCGTTGTACGTCTGCGACCCGAGGCCGAACTCCGGCGTGTTGGTCTTACCGATGATCACGGCACCGGCCGCCCGTATCCGAGCGACGACCAGGTCATCGACCCCGGCGATGCGGTCCGCGAAGATTCGTGACCCCGAGGTGTGCGCCAGCCCCTTGGCCGCCGCCAGGTCCTTGACCGCGTGTGGGAAGCCGTGCATCCAACCGCGGCTGCGACCGGCCGCCAGCTCGTTGTCGCGTTCGGTCGCCTCGGCCAGCAGCTCATCCCGCCCGCGGAGCGCGACGACCGCGTTGAGCACGGGGTTGTATCGGTCGATCTGCGCGAGGTGTGCGCTCATGACCTCGACGCACGAGACCTCCCGCCGGTGGATGAGGTCCGAGAGCTCAAGTGCCGAATGCTCGACGAGAGCCGCCTGCTCGGTGGTGGGCTCGCTCACCACACGTCACCCACGTCCGTGTGGAGCTGGCGCAGCGGCATCCGCCCACGGGCGACCGTGCGCCCACGTCGCGGTGCAACTCATCACGGCCGGGTCCGGCTGAGACGTAGGCAGGCTCATGGCCTCACCCGCCTCGGTGGTGATGGAGACTCGCCGCATCTCTCAGAGGCTAGCTGTTGTCCCCGCTGAGGTCAGGTACACGGCTCGATGGTGAATGGCCCTTGATCGCGGTGTGGTCACGGTGAGCAGAGACGACATCTCTTGGCGTCACTCGGGCGTCAGGGTGCGTGTTCAGTCCCAGCGACAGACCCGCCCGGTTCCCACCGACGTAGCCGGCGCCACCCCAACCGCGCGTCGCGATCCCTTCGGGCGTCACGATGGAGTCGTTGCGCGTGGCGAAGGCGCTCGATGAACTGCGCCAGCAACGAATAAGAGCGATGTACTCCTTGGCTGACAGTGCACCGGTGACGCTGATGCCGAGCCGGCTCGAGTCGACTGCCCCCTCCCCAAGGTGGCAAGAACCTGCCAGCTGCGTCTGTCTCGGTGACGGGCCACTCGTATCGCTGGCTGACCCTCCCCGCCGAGAGTCCTCGCCCCGGACAGGCTTACCGTCGACGGTTCCGGTCGTTCGAGGTCTGCTTGCTCCCGCGGTCGCGGCCAGCGCGAGCATCCCGTAAGGCCGCCGTGTGACGCGTCCGATCACACACGTCTTACCGGTGCTCCTATGAACGGTGGCCGGGGTAGGCATGCACGAGCGCTTCGGTCAGTTTGGGCACTGAGTGCACCAGCTCGGCCTCGGCACGGTGGGCCACATCGTGAGCCGCCTCCAGCGAGAGGGAGGGGTCGACGTCGAGCGATGCGTCGGCGTGCATCGCATGCCCGATCCAGCGCATCCGAACTTGGCGGACCCCGCAGACGCCCTCGACCGTGCGCAGAGTCGCTTCGGCCTGGTCGACGACGTCGGGGTCGACGCCGTCCATGAGGCGTCGGAACACGTCGCGCGCGGCCGTTCTGAGCACCATCAGGATCGCCACGGTGATGAGCAGTCCGATGACAGGGTCGGCCCAGGCCCAGCCGACTGCGACGCCGGCTGCACCGACCAGCACTGCCAGCGAGGTGAGCCCATCGGTGCGCGCGTGGTAGCCGTCGGCGACCAGGGCCGCTGAACCGATGGCTTTGCCCTCACGGAGGCGGAAGAGCGCCACGGCCTCGTTACCCAAGAAGCCCACGAAGCCGGCGACAGCCACCCAGGCGAGGTTGGTCACCGGGGCCGGATTGAGCAGGCGGTTCACCGCCTCCCACCCTGCGACCACTGCTGACAGGGCGATCATTGCGATCACGAACAGACCGGCCAGATCCTCGGCCCGACCATACCCGTAGGTGTACCGGCGAGTGGCAGCACGCCGCCCGAGCACGAACGCGATCCACAAAGGCACGGCGGTCAGGGCGTCGGAGAAGTTGTGAATGGTGTCAGCCAGCAGGGCCACCGAGCCGGAGACGAGCACGACGAGCACCTGCAGCAGCGCGGTGATGCCGAGCCCGATCAGGCTGATCTTGACGGCACGAATGCCGCGGGCGCTCGACTCCAGTGCCGAGTCGACCGAGTCGGCGCTGTCGTGCGAGTGCGGCTTCACGGCATGGGTCAACCGAGCCCACCAACCCCGGTCGCGCTCATGGTCATGGTCATGGTCTTGGTCATGGTGATGGTCATGGGCGTGTTCAGCGGGATGAGCGTCCGAGTGCTTCCTCGTGAGCCGGTGGTCGGCGGGTGGCAGCGTTGACATGCCGATCATGCTATCTGCATAGATGCGTAGGTACGCACTCGACTAAACTCGGGCCATGCACGCTGACCTTCCCGAGCTGTCCATGCCCCCGGACGAGCAAGCTCACCTCGCGGCCGAGACTTTCCGGATGCTGGCTGACCCCACCCGGATCAAGCTGCTCTGGGCCCTGCTCCAGGGCGAGTCGTCGGTCACCTGCTTGGCCGACCTCGCCGGGGTGAGCCCCACGTCGGTCAGTCAGCACCTGGCGAAGATGCGCCTCGCCGGGCTGGTTCGAGGCCGACGCGATGGCACCTTCATCTACTACTCCGCCGCCAACACCCACGTGCAGACCTTGCTGGCGCAGGCCTTGTTCCACGCCGACCACACCGATCGTGACCTCGGCCCGGAGGCCGAGCACGAACACCACCTCCCGGAAGCGTCCAGCACCACGCGCTGACTCGACGAAGATCGTCCTCGGGATCATCGTGCTCACTGCCAGGGCCCTGATGCTCGGCGATCCAGCAAGACCGGCGTCACCGGGTTCCCGTCCTGCCTGATTCCCATAGCAAGACCATCCTCCGAAAGACGCACACCCCCCGACCTTCTCGTCATCGATCTAGAATGGACACCATGGCCGGCAGAGGAAGGAACGGGTTGCGGCACGCCCGCCCCGGACTGCGCAGCGGGCTGCTGGCCGTGCTGGTCATCCTGCTGTCGTGCGGCGTGGTCGCGATGCACTCCCTCGGCGCTGGTCATCCAGGGATGGGGCACGCACTCGGTCATGATGCCGGCCCCGCCATGTCCGCTCACCCCGTAGACGACATGGAACCGAACGCCGACTCGACAAACCATGAGCTCGTTGGTGTCCCTGCCGCGTCCCTGAACCACGACGTGCTGGGCTGCTCGCAGTGCGTTGTGAGTGCAGCACCCGGCCCAGACCAGAGGGGCGGTCACGCCGGTCTGGCGATGTGTCTTGCCGTGTTGTCGCTACTGGTGTGGGTGGTGCTGCGCAGACAGCGCCAGCCCTTCCGCATGGTGCGCTCGCTCGGTTATGCCGGTCGTCGCGCGTTCTCGGGACTGGTCCGGGGCCCGCCGAGCTGTCGAACACCATCGTTGTCGGAGCTGTGCATCTGCCGAACGTGAACAGGCTGCTCGCGCCCCCGGCCGTTTCTCGGTCGGGCGCGGAGCCCTCACGCAGTTGCCCTTCTCAGCCCTGACCACGAACAGAACGGACCCACCCATGAACACCATGATTCGTCACGCCACGGTCGCGACGGCCGCCGCCCTCACGGCCATCGCCTTGGCCGCGTGCGGCAGCACGAGCACGCCTGCCGGTACTGCAGACGCGCAGAGCCCCGCTTCGGCGGGCACGACCGCCGCCACCCCGGCCGCCCCGAGCCCGGATGCGGCATCCGGTCAGCACAACGCGGCCGACGTTGCCTTCGCCGCCGGCATGGTCCCGCACCACCAGCAGGCCGTCACGATGTCGCAGATGGCGCAGAAGCAGGCCACCAACGCGAAGGTGAAGTCGTTGGCTGCGGAGATCCAGGCCGCCCAGGGCCCGGAGATCACAACCATGACCGGGTGGCTGACCGCCTGGGGGCAGCCCGCCCCGACCAGCGGTGGACACGACATGTCGCAGATGGGCGGCGCCGGGATGGGCGGAATGATGACCGACGAGCAGATGCAGCAGCTGTCGGCTGCATCTGGGTCCGCCTTCGACCGGATGTGGCTGCAGATGATGGTCGCCCACCACCAGGGCGCGGTCGAGATGTCTGGGGTCGAGCTGCGCGACGGGAAGAACGCTGACGCGAGGAAGCTCGCCCAGCAGATCATCGACGCCCAGAAGAAGGAGATCACTGTCATGAACCAGCTCCTTCCCACCATCGCCGGTTGACACCACGGCGGGCTGAGGCCGTCTGGCCCTGGTGTCAGCCGACCAGACGGCCCCGGCCCGCCCACGACAGATGACGACAGGTCTCGAAAGTTCTGCTGATTGCGTGGCGACAGCTGTCGCCACCCTTGGCTCGTAAGGAGAAGCAGGTCATGGCAGGTAAGAAGTCAGAGCGGGGAAGCATCCACAGCAACGCGGACCGGCGTCAGGTGGTGGCAGACATGCAGGCGAGGGAGCGGTCCCGGGCTCGGCGCCGGACGGTCGCCCTGTGGGGGTCGATCACGGCCGTGGTGGTGGCGATCGCCCTCGCCGTCACGGTGGTGGTCGTGCGCGAGCAGGGCGACCAGCCCGACCTCTCGGCCGTCTCGAGCTTCACCGTGAAGCAAGGCCACGTGGACACCCCGGTCACGTACGCCCAGATCCCACCGGCCGGTGGTGAACACTCCCCGGTCTGGCTCAACTGCGGCGCCTACACCGCGCCGGTGTCCAACGAGAACGCTGTGCACGCTCTCGAGCACGGAGCGGTCTGGGTGACCTACCGGCCTGACCTTCCCCCGGAGCAGGTCACCGCGCTGCGCGAGAGCTTGCCGTCGACGTACGCCGTGCTCTCCCCGTTCACCGGACTCAAGGCGCCCGTCGTGGTCTCTGCGTGGGGCAAGCAGCTGGTGCTCACCGGCGCCGACGACCCGCGTCTGGGCGCGTTCGTCAAGGCCTATCGACAGGGGCCGCAGACCCCAGAACCTGGTGCTGCCTGCAGCGGCGGCACCGGCAACCCGGCGCCGACCGGAGGGTGACCATGACCTCACCCATCACATCCAGCCCGGTACCGTCATTGCCGGGACCAGCGCGACAACCCGGCAGCGACGTTCGGTCGGGCTCGGCACGTCGTCGATGGCTGGCCGGGGCAGTCGTGGCAGCCGTGACACTGCTCGCCCTGATCGCGCTGGCGGCCTTCACCGGCTACCGGGCGGGCGCCTCCGGGCACGCCCCGGCTGATGACAGCGCCGACGCCGGGTTCTCGCGGGACATGCAGACCCACCACAACCAGGCGGTGGAGCTGTCGTTGATCGTGCGAGACCGAACGACCGACCCGGCCATCAGGTCGGTCGCCTACGACATCGCCACCAGTCAGGCCCAGCAGTCCGGTCAGATGTACGGCTGGCTCTCGGTCTGGGGGTTGGCCCAGACCTCGTCCACGAAGAGCATGGGTTGGATGCGAGGGGACCACCACACGGTGGCGAACGACGACGGCATGGGAATGGCCACTGCTGCACAGATTCAGGCGCTCCGGCGCGCGAGCGGCCCGGAGGCGGAACGACAGTTCTTGACGCTGATGGTCGCCCACCACCGAGGCGGGGTGATCATGGCGCAGGCCGCGCTCGAGCTGGCCGAGCGCCCGGAGGTCCACTCCCTCGCCCAATCCATCACCACCTCTCAGCAGTCAGAAATCGTTCAACTGGAAAAGCTGCTGACTCAGCGGCAGTAACGATCCCCGGAGCGCATCCTGCGTCTTTTCATCGCCTGCACGGCCTCATGTCACGCCGTCGGGCCCACCACTCATGACGTCGGCGTGACACCCCATAGGGGTATGGGGTATACTGGCAGGCACAGACGGAGGCAGGCATGCGCGAAGACCACCGGGACCACCCAATCCCCGGATACATCCTGAGCAAGGACTCCCAGCTCAAGCGGTTGAGGCGGGTCGAGGGCCAGATCCGAGGCCTGCAACGAATGGTGGGGTCAGACACCTACTGCATCGACATCCTTACCCAGGTGGCTGCGGCCACCAAGGCGCTGGAGGCCGTCGCGCTCGGCCTCCTCGAAGACCACCTCCGGCACTGCCTCACCGATGCCGCCACCGACCCGGAAGCTGACCTCGACGCCAAGCTGACCGAGGCGTCCATGGCCATCAGCCGATTGATGCGGGCCTGATCCCGCGTGCCCATCACCGGTAGGAACCGAACCGTGACAGCACCCAACGAGGAGAACACGATGAGCGAGCAGAACACGAAGACCTACCCCGTCGTGGGCATGACGTGCGGCCACTGCGCCAGCGCCGTCACGGACGAGATCTCGGCCCTGCCAGGGGTGCGCAACGTCTCCGTCGACCTCGTCGCCGGAGGAACCTCGCGTGTCACTGTCGTCAGCGACGCACCCCTTCCTGAGGCCGACGTTGCCACCGCACTCGACGAAGCCGGTGACTACCGCCTCTCTCACAGCTGAGCCACGAACCCAACTGGCTCAACACCAGCAGGAGCCCCCTCAACAGCACGCACCCTCCATCAGGTGGGAAGGACACCGGCCATGAGCCTGGAAACCGATCGCTTCGACCAGCAGACCCACGACATCAATCTCGATATCGGGGGCATGACGTGTGCCTCCTGCGCGAACCGCATCGAGAAGAAGCTGAACAAGCTCGACGGTGTTCGGGCCAGCGTGAACTACGCCACCGAGAAGGCCAGGGTCACCGTGCCGGATGGGGTCGATGTGGCCACCGTCATCGCGACTGTCGAGGCCACTGGCTACACCGCCGTCGTGCCCGCCCCGGCACTCTCGGCGACCGCTGAGAGCGGCGGGGCCGGCTCCGACAGCACGGGGCAGCCCGACCCGAAGGACGCGGAGGCTCAGGCGTGGCGCCAGCGCCTGCTCGTCTCCGCGGTGCTGACCGTGCCGGTCGTCGGCCTGTCGATGATCCCGGCGCTGCAGTTCGACAACTGGCAGTGGTTGGCGTTCGCGTTGGCCTCACCGGTGGTGGTTTGGGGCGCGTTGCCCTTCCACCGGGCGGCGTGGACGAACCTGCGCCACGGCGCGGTCACCATGGACACCCTCATCTCGGTGGGGGTGGGGGCCGCCTACGCCTGGTCGGTCTGGGCATTGTTCTTCACCTCCGCGGGCATGACGGGTATGCGGATGCCGTTCGAGCTGCTCCCCAGCACGGCCAGCGGTGATGCCGCGCACCTCTACCTCGAGGTCGCCTCGGCCGTGACCACGTTCATCGTCGCCGGGCGCTACTTCGAGGCCCGTGCCAAGCGAACGTCCGGCGCCGCCCTCCGCGCGTTGCTCGACATGGGAGCCAAGGACGTAGCCGTCCTCGAGCACGGCTCGAGCGGGGAGGTCGAACGCCGGATACCGGTGGCGGCCTTGAGTCTCGGGCAGCGGTTCGTCGTGCGCCCCGGGGAGAAGATCGCCACCGACGGAACCGTGGAGTCGGGCTCCTCGGCCGTGGACGCCTCGATGCTGACCGGCGAGTCGGTACCGGTCGAGGTCGGGCCCGGAGACGCAGTGGTGGGCGCCACGGTGAACGCCGGGGGCCGGCTGGTCGTTCAGGCCACCCGGGTCGGCGCCGACACCCAGCTGGCCCAGATGGCCCGGCTGGTCGAGGACGCCCAGAACGGCAAAGCGCCGGTACAGCGGCTGGCCGACCGTGTTTCGTCGGTCTTCGTGCCGGTTGTCATCGGCCTGTCCCTCATCACCCTGTCGGCCTGGCTGTTCACCGGTCACTCGGCCACGGCGTCGTTCACCGCGGCGGTCGCCGTGCTGATCATCGCGTGCCCGTGCGCTCTCGGACTGGCTACCCCGACCGCGCTGCTGGTGGGCACCGGACGAGGAGCCCAGCTCGGCATCCTCATCAAGGGGCCGCAGGTGCTCGAATCGACCCGCGCGGTCGACACCGTGGTGCTCGACAAAACCGGAACCGTCACAACCGGGCGGATGGGCGTCGTTACGATCGAGGTGGATGGCGGCCCCGATGTGTCAGCGACCGACCTGAGGCAGGTGCTCGGCCTCGGCGGTTCGCTCGAGCACGCCTCCGAACACCCGATCGCCCGAGCCATCGCCGAGCACGCCAGCCGCAACGACAGCCCGCCGCAGCCGGTGTCCGACTTCGTGAATCATGGTGGTCAAGGCGTCTCTGGCGTGGTGGCCGGTCATGCCGTGCTCGCGGGCCGCCTGCCGTGGCTGACCTCACAGTGGGCTCTGGCGGCGCCGGAGCGATTGCAGGCGGTCGCCGATACCGCCGAGCAGCGCGGACAGACGCCGGTCTGGGTCGCTTGGGACGGTGTGATCCGGGCGGTCGTCGTGGTGGCCGACACCGTCAAGGAGAGCTCGGCCGAGGCGATCGCGCAGCTGAGGCAGCTCGGGCTGCGTCCCGTGCTGCTCACCGGCGACAACGCCGGCGCGGCCAGGGCCGTCGCTGAACAGGTCGGGATCGCCGGCGAAGACGTCATCGCCGAGGTTCTGCCGCGCGAAAAGGTCGACGTGGTCAAGCGGCTGCAGCGCGAGGGATCGATCGTGGCGATGGTCGGCGATGGGGTCAACGACGCAGCGGCCCTGGCCCAGGCCGATCTCGGCCTGGCGATGGGCACCGGCACCGACGTTGCCATCGAGGCCTCCGACCTGACCCTGGTCAGCGGTGACCTGCGGGCCGTCCCCGACGCGATCCGCCTCGCCCGTTCGACCCTGGGCACCATCAAGGGCAACCTGTTCTGGGCCTTCGCCTACAACGTGGCGGCCCTCCCCCTCGCGGCACTCGGGCTGCTCAGCCCCCTGATCGCCGGTGCCGCCATGGCGTTCAGCTCGGTGTTCGTCGTGAGCAACAGCCTGCGGCTGCGTTCGTTCGACCCGAGTCGGTGACCCGACACCGCCGGATACAGCACAGCCGGCAGTAGCCCGCTCCTCCTTCGACGTTCTCGCCCGTTCTGGCCCTCGACCTGGTTGGAGATGGACCGTGTACCTGGCTCCGCTCATGGTGATCGCAGTCGCGGCAGTGAGCCTCACCGGTCTATGGGGGCTGCACCGGATGAGTGCTGTGTCACCCGAGCCGTTGAAGGTCCTGCCGTTCCAGTCGGGTTGGCGCCCTCAGGAGCATGCCCTCTCGCGCTACCACGCTCGCTGGTACCTCGCCACGCTCGTCTTCCTTGCCTTCGACGTCGAGATGCTCTTCATGTACCCGTGGGCGGTCGTGGTGGCCGACGTCGGCGCGTCCGCGGTCATCGAGATGTTTCTCTTTCTCGGCGCGTTGCTGCTCGCTGTCGTCTGGGCCTGGCGCGAGGGGGCCCTGCGATGGGCCTGAGACGGCGGCTGGCCACCCTCGCCGTCGACGTCACCCACGTGCTGGTGATCGAGGCACCCGGAGCGTGGCTCACCCGGGTGGCGATCGAACAAGAGATCGGCCGCCGGGGTTGGCGGCTGGCGATCTCTCCGGCCGACGCCGACGCGCTCGTGACCGCCGGGACACCCGGGCCACAGTTGTCCGAGCGGGTCGAGTCGGTCTGGGCCCAGCTGCCCGGCCCACGGTCGCGAATCGTCGTGTCCGGCCCCGCCGACGCTGCGACCGTGCGGGAGGCCCTCGACTCGGTGGCGGCCGAGCTGCTCGACCCCGAACGGCAGGTCCGTGACGCGCGTGAGCGCACCGGCTTCGCTTCTGACCGGATGAGCGACGACAGCGACATGACCGGCGACATGAACATGGACATGGACGGTGACAGCGACATGGATATGGACATGTCGCCCAGCGGCATCCCGCTCGCCGAGGGCGGAGACGACCGCGACGGGTTGGAGATGGATGTGCTCCACCTGCCCCTCGGCCCGGTGCTGCCCCACTGGCCGGCCGGGGTGGTGCTGCGCTGCACCCTCCAGGGCGACGTCGTGGTCGCGGCCGAAGCCAGCGTCCTTGACGAATCCGTCAGCACACCAATGCGGCTCGGCCCGAACGAACGCGCCGCCCGGTGCTGTGACCAGCTCGCGAGCTTGCTCGCACTCTCGGGCTGGGCCGACGGCTACGCCGCCGCCGTACGCGTTCGCAACGCTCTCATCGACAAACCGGATGCCGCAGCCGGCACCGCCCTGCTCGATGACCTCCGGCGTCGGCTGCGGCGGGCCCGGCTGGTGCGCTGGTCTCTGCGTGGCATCGGAGACCTCCGTCCGGGCGACCAGCCGGACGCTCCACCGCCACTGCACGGCGACGTCTACGAGCGGCTGGTGAGCCTGGCCGACCAGGCCAGAGCCGAGCTCGTCGGCGATGCTGAACCCCCGGCATCCCTGCCCGTGCTGCTCGCTGTGGCCGAGCGCCTCGTGGTCGGCCTCGATCTCGCTGCGGCTCGGCTCGTCGTGGCCAGCCTGGCCATCGACATCACGCCGTCATCGGCCCTGGCGCAACACGGTCCCGAGGTGGCGCGGGATGCCTGACCCGACCACCTCGGCCACCTCGCCACTCACCCTCGTTCCCGTCGGTTGGGTCGTGTTGGCCGGCGTCATCCTGCTCGGCCTCGCGTGGTTCGCCGCGACCGTCGACGGCGTTGCGACGGGACGCGCCGAATCGAGCCCGACCGGGCCCGGCCGCCCGCTGCGGGAGGTGGCCCGCCTGATGCGACAACGCCGCCGCACCACGGTCGAGGCCGACACGCCACTGTGGCGTACCGGGAGCGGCGGCCCGCTCGTCATCGCAACCTTGATGGTCATCGTGGTGCCGCTCGGGTCGTGGACCGTCTTCGACCCCCCGGTCGGCGTGGTCTGGTTCAACGCCATGGACGTGTGTGTGTGGGCCCTGGTCTGGCTCACCGGGTGGGGCCCGAACTCCGCTCACGGCCTGGTCGGGGGGTACCGATTCCTGGCCCAGGCCATCGGCTACGAGCTGCCGCTCATGTTCGCTCTCGTGGCCCCGCCAGTCGCCGCGCACAGCCTGCGCGTCGGCGACGTCGCCGCCGCCCAGCAGGGCCTGTGGTTCGTCGTCTGGATGCCGGTCGCCTTCGTCGTCTACCTCGTAGGCGTGCTCGGCTTCTCGGTGTGGGGACCGTTCTCGGCCGCCGTCGGGGCTGACGTCGCCGGCGGGGTCGCGGCCGAGCTTTCGGGCCTTGACCGGCTGCTCTTTTTCACCGGCCGGTACGCACTGCTCGCTGCCGGGGCGGCGTTCGCCGTGCCGATGTTCCTCGGCGGCGGGGCCGGTCCACTGTTGCCCGGCTGGCTGTGGGTGCTCGTCAAGGCCATCGTGGTGCTGACCGCGCTGGTGTTGGTGCGCCGACGGCTACCCGCGGCTCGCCCCGACCTGTTCATGGAGGTCGGCTGGCTGGTCTTGCTACCCGCCGCCCTCGCGCAGGTGCTCATCGTGTCGGTCGTCGCCGTGTGGAGGGGTTGAGCCGTGTTCATCGACATCCTCTTCTGGGTGATGGCCGTGGTCGCCGTCGTCATGGGCGCGGCCGTGTTCGTGGTCGATTCGATGGCCCGCGCCACCTATGCCCTCGCCCTGTCGTTCGTGGCCGTCGGCGTGCAGGTCCTGCTGTTGCATCAGGACTACGTCGGGGTCATCGTCATCCTGATGATGGTGATGGAGATGGCCGTCATGGCGGTCTACATGGTCATGTTCATGGGGATGAACCCCGCCCTGATGCCGATGAGCATGGTGCACGACAAACGCAAGGCCATCGCCGCGGCCAGTGCCGTGTTCGTCACCCTTGCCGCCGGGGCCCTTTTGATCCCGTGGCCGACCCGACGCGGCCAGCCTTCCAGCGACACGACCCGGGCCCTCGGCGAGGCCCTGATGGGTTCGAAGATGCTCGTCATGACCGTCGTCAGCCCGGTCATGGTCGCCACGATCGTGGCCGGCATCGTCATCGCCGCCAAGCGCAGCCGCTACGACCGGCTGGGCGATGACCTGCGCGGCGACCCCGACGACCCCCAGCGCGGAGGGGTCGGCCGATGACCCTGCAGACCGTGCTGCTGCTCGCCGCCGCCCTGTTCAGCATCGGGCTCTACGGGGCCCTCTCCCAACAGGTGGTCGTCATGGTGATGATGGGCCTCGAGCTGATGATCAACGGGCTGATCCTCGCCGCCGCCGGCTTCTGGTGGTTCCTCGCCCCCGACCCCAGCGGGCAGGTGCTGCTCATGGTGATCATCGCCGCGATGACCGTCGAGATGGCCATGGGCTTCGCAGTGGCCACCTTGCTGCACCGCGACCACGAGGCCGACATGACCGACATGGCCGGTGACCTCGCCGAATGACGCACATCACCACCGCCGCCTTGACCACGCTGTTGCCCGCAAACACGACCGCGGCCATGACCATGACCACTCGCACCACGGGGTTCGCCGCGTTGGCGCTCTGGCTGCTCGTCGGGCTCCCGGCCGCCTCGGCCGGGTTGGTCCTCGTCGTGCCCACGCTGCGCCGTGTGGCCGCGCCGGTCGCCATCGCCGTGTCGACCGTGGTGGTAGCGGCCTCAGTCGTCGTGGCCTTCGCCCGACCGAACGTCGGATATCGGTTCGTCGCGGGGTCTGAGTTCGCTCTCGGGGTCGACGGCCTGTCGGCCGTGGTGGTGCCAACCGTCGCCGTGGTCACCCTGCTGGTGCTCCTCTTCGCGGCCGCCGACGTGCGCAAGGACGGGGCCCGCTTCAACGGGCTGATGCTGCTCTTCTCGGCCTCCGCGTCGCTCACCGCGACCGCCCTGACGCTGCCCACTCTGCTGACCGGCTGGGAGGTGATGGGCGCCACCTCGTACGCCCTGATCGGCTTCTGGTGGCGGGAACAGCGCCGCGTCTCGGCGGGCTTGACCGCGTTTCTGACCACCCGCACGGCCGACCTCGGGCTCTACCTCGCGGCCGCCGCCGCCGTAGCGGCCGGGGTCGGGCTCTCACTCGGCGATCTCGGGGCGGCCTCCGGCTCGGGTACTGGCACGGGGGCGGGCTGGCGCGACGTGATCGTCGCCGGCATCCTCGTCGCGGCGCTCGGCAAGGCGGCCCAGCTGCCCTTCTCCTTCTGGCTCTCACGCGCCATGGCAGGCCCCAGTCCGGTCAGCGCGCTACTGCACTCCGCGGCCATGGTGGCCCTGGGCGGCTACCTGCTGCTACGCGCCGAGCCGCTGCTCGCGGCAACGAGCTGGGCACCCACCGTCACGGCCTGGGCCGGGGTACTCACTGCTCTCGGCCTCGGGGCCGTCGCTCTCGCGCAGACCGACCTCAAGCAGCTGCTCGCTGCCTCCACCGCGTCGCAGCTCGGCTTCGTCGTGCTCGCCGCCGGGGTCGGGTCGGTCGCCGGCGGCACCGCTCAGCTCGTCGCGCACGCCGCGACCAAAGCCCTGTTGTTCCTCGCCGCGGGGGCGTGGCTCACCGCGCTCGGCACCAAGCACCTCGACGGTCTGCTCGGGGTCGCGCGCCGGTGGCCGCTCGTCGGCTGGTGCGCCACCATCGGCGCCGCCGCCCTTGCCGGTTTACCGCCGCTGTCGTTGTGGGCCACCAAGGATGCCGTGCTCGCCGCCGCGCTCGAGGCCTCCCCGTGGCTGTATGCCGCTGGGCTCGCGGCCGCGGCCCTGTCGGCGGCCTACGCGGCCAAGATCCTCGTCGTCATCTGGCATCGGCCCTCCACCGCAGAGAAGGCCGACGCGCGAGCCCACCTCGACGAGGAGGAACAGGGAACCCGCGAGGTCACCACCTGGCAGCGGATTCCGCTGCTGCCGCTGGCGTCCGGCGCCATGCTGCTCGGTCTGCTGGCCCTGCCCCCCCTGGCCGACGCCGTGGCCCGCACCGTCGGCGGAGGCACCGACGTGAACGCGTCTCCCCTGGAGCTGGCGGTCTCCGGGGCGATCGCGGTCGTGGCCGGGCTCGCGGTCTGGCGGTGGGGAACCCCCTCCCCCGCGTGGGCGGCCGGCTGGCTCGGACTCGAACGAGCAGCGCACCTCGTCGTCGTCGACCCGACCCTCGCCCTGGCTCGCAGTCTCGACCAGGTCGACCGTCGTCTCGATGGCGCCGTGTACGTGTTGGCCGGTTCGGTGGGCGGGGTGAGCCAGGGTGCTGGCTCTGTGACACGGCCTGACGACGGCGGGCTCGACACGGCATCCGCCCCTCGGGGCCTGGCCGGCCTCGCCGCGCGGCTCGACCAAGCTCTCGACGGCACCGTGCACGGACTGGCTGGGCGGATCCGACGGCTCGGCGGTCTCGCCCGCCGCCCGCAGACCGGTCAGCTGCACCACTACTACCTGCAGGCGGTGGCGGCTCTCGCCGCCCTGCTCCTGCTGCTCCTGATTCCTCTGATGGTGAGGTGAACATGCTCAGCCTGTTGGTCTTCCTGCCCCTGGTGGCAGCGATCGTGCTGGTCGCGGTTCCGCGGATCGGCGACGCCGCCGCCCGGTGGCTCTGGCTCGGCGTCGCCGCCGTCGAGGTGGTGCTCGTCGGCGTGGCCTGGGCCCGCTATGAGACACCGGCGCCTGGTCGGCTTGCGCTGGATCAGCAGGTGGAATGGATCCCCGGGGTGCGTAGCAGCTACCACGTCGGGGTCGACGGGCTCTCGCTACCCCTGGTGGCCATGACAGCCGTGGTCTTCCTCGCCTGCGCCGTCTACTCGCTCAAGGAGGCGCGTCGCCCACGCCTGCACGCCGCCCTGCTGCTCTCCCTCCAGTCCGTCAGCCTCGGCCTGTTCGTCTCGGCCGACCTCATCCTCTTCTTCGTCTTCTTCGACCTCTCGATCGTTGCGATGTACTTTCTGATCGCCGGCTGGGGCCACGCGAACGCGGCCCGGTCGGCCCTGCAGTTCTTCCTCTACACCTTCCTCGGCTCGCTGGCCCTGCTCGTCGGGTTCATCGGCCTCTACGTCTATGCCAACCCGCACACCTTCGACATGCTCGAAATCATCGCCGCGAACCCCCTGGCCGGGCATGGCCTGGCCGGGGGGCTGGTGCTCGCGGCGACCCTGCTCGGCCTCGCGGTCAAGACCCCGACCGTGCCGTTCCACACCTGGCTGCCGCCGGCACACACCGACGCCTCCTCGGTCGGCTCGGCCGTGCTCGCCGCCGTGCTGCTCAAGATGGGCACCTACGGCTTCGTGCGCATCGCGATGCCGATGCTGCCCGAAGCGTGGCGCTCGTGGGCCTGGGTCATCATGGTGGTCGGGATCGTCTCCGTGCTCTACGGCGCCCTGGTCGCCCTCGCCCAGAGCAACCTCAAACGGATGATCGCCTACACCTCGGTCAACCACATGGGCTACATCGTCATGGCGGTGGGCGCCGCCGGACTCGTTGCTGGCGACACCGCCCAAGCCCGAGGTATCGCGGTCACCGGGGCCGTGACCCAGATGGTCAGCCATGGACTGATCACCGGCGCCCTGTTCCTGCTCGCCGGAACCCTGCACGAGAGGGCCGGCACCTACGACATGAGCAAATTCGGCGGGTTGGCCGGGCCGGCGCCGCGCCTTGCCGGGCTCTTCGCGGTCGGGGCGTTCGCCTCCCTCGGGCTGCCCGCCCTGTCGGGGTTCATCGCCGAGTTCCAGATCTTCACCGGTGCTATCGCGGTGGCCCCCGTCACCGCGATCACCCTGCTTGGCATCCTCATCACCGCCGCGCTATTCCTCCGCGCACTACAACGCGTCTTCACCGGCGAACTCCGAGGCGCGTCAGTCGGGTTCGCCGACCTGTACTCTCGGGAGGTCTGGTCGACCGGCATCCTGCTCGGCCTGTCGCTACTCATCGGCCTCTACCCGGCTTCGTTGCTCGCCGTCATCGATCCGGCTGCCTCCGCCGTCATCACTCTGCTCGGACGCTGACTCGTGGAGACCTCCATGCGGCCGTTGTTGCTCCTGCCCGAGATTCTGCTCTTCGCAGGCGGCCTCGCCGCCCTGCTGGGCGGGTCATTCCTGGCCCGGGGCCGCCAGTGGGTCACCCGGGTCATCGCCGCGACGGCGTTGGTGGCGAGCATCATCGTGTCGTCGGTCGGGCTCACCGGCGCACCCGCGGCCGCCTTCGAGGGCACGTACGCCGTCGACACCGCCACCGGCGTCGCTCGCATCGCCGCCGCGCTGGGGACCCTCCTTGTGCTCGCCGTGGCTGGCGATGAGCTCACCGGAACCGCCCGCGAGAGCGAGACCTACGCCTTGCTGCTCTTCGCCACCACCGGCACGGTCGTGCTCGCCGGCGCGCGTGATCTACTCGTGCTCGCCGTCGCCTTCTTCCTCGCGAGCATCCCGCTCTACGGCCTCATCGGTCTGGTACGCACCCCTCGGGGGGCCGAGGCGGCGATGAAGACCTACCTCATGGGCGCGCTCTTCGGCATCGTGCTGCTACTCGGGGTCACCCTGCTCTACGGGGTCACCGGCGCCACCCTGCACACCGACCTGGCCCAGCGGCTCGCAGCGGCGCCCCCCGCCGCGGTGGCCGCCGGATTGCTCGCCGTCGTGGCCGGGCTGCTGTTCGAGGCCGGTGGGGTGCCAGCGCACTTCTGGGTGCCCGACGCGACGCAAGGCGCGAACGGCACCGTCGCGACGTTCCTGACCACCGTGCCCAAGATCGGCGCGATGGTCGCGCTCTACCGCTTCGTGACCGTGCTGCCCGACACCGTCGACTGGCCCCTGCTCGTCGGGGCGCTGGCCGTGGTGAGCATGACCCTGGCCAACCTCGCCGCCTACCGGCAGCAGGACCCGCGCCGGATGCTGGGCTGGTCGACGGTCAGCCAGGTCGGCTTCCTGCTCGTGCCGGTCGCCGTAGCGAGCCGGAGCGACCTCGCCCTTCCCTCCTTGCTGCTCTACCTCGTGGGCTACACCGTCACCAACGTGGCCGCCTTCGCCGTCACCACCGCCCTGCCCGAAGCACGTGACCTCGCCGACTACCGAGGGCTGTCGCGCTCCCGGCCGTGGCTGGCGGCATCCCTGCTCGTGGCCCTGCTGGGTCTGGTCGGAACCCCACCGACGGTGGTCTTCGTCGGCAAGCTCACCACCGCGACCGCCGCCTGGGACGGCGGGATGGCCTGGCTCACCCTGGCCGTCTTCGTCAACAGCCTGATCAGCCTCTTCTACTACCTGCGCTGGATCATTCCCGCCTTCTCGCCGGCGGAGCAGGAGGCCGACACCGGCATCGCCGTCACGCTCGAGATGCCTCGCCGCTGGTCGGCGAGCACGGCCGCGGCCGCCGCGCTCCTGAGCATCGGATTCGGACTCGCCGGCGGTGCCGTCTATGCGGTCGTCAGCGGCCCCCTCTGGCCATGAGGGCTGTCCGCGCGTCTTCGGTGTGGGCTCAGGAGATCAGGGCGGCGCCGATGAGCGACGTCATGGCACGCGCCCCGAGACGGGCGTAGCTCTCGTTCTTGGGTAGAGCGAGGGCTACGTAAGCCAGCCTCGTCGCACGCGACCTGCAGCAGGTCGGCCTCCGTCGGAGGGACGTTGGGCCCTACGCGTCATGGCGCAGCGGTGGTGAAGTGGCAGGGTGACCAAACATGCCCCCGGGTGGAAGCTGCTTGCCTTTGCCGGTCTGGTGGTCGGTGCCCTGCTCACCGGTTGCACGTCCTCGGGCGCAGGCACCCCGGGCACCATGATGGGCCGACCAGCCGGACCAAGCACCCTGGGCAGCATGATGGGCGGCCCGGCCGGCCCGGCCGCCCCGGGCACCCGGGGCAGCATCATGGGCGGACCAGCGGGCTACCACTTTCCTGCGCTGAGCTGTGCCGCTCCTGCCTCGCTGCCGGGCAGCACGGTGACCGTGACCCTCGCGGACATGGGGATGACGCGGATGATGGGCGGTGACGCACCGATGGGGGCGCGGATGATGCTGCGGGCGACTCCCGCGGTCGCGGCCGCGGGGAAGGTCAGCCTGGTCGCGGAGAATCGCGGCTGGCGCACGCACGAGCTGGTCGTGCTGCCATTGGCGCAGGCCGCCACGGCCGGGCAGCGGGTGCCCGGTGCGGACGGCAAGGTCAGCGAGTCGGGGAGCCTGGGCGAGGCGTCCACCTCCTGCGCAGGGGGGTCAGGTGAGGGGATCAACTCCGCCGCGGTCGGCTGGGTGACGCTCCAGCTCACCCCTGGCCGGTACGAGCTGGTCTGCAACCTCAAGAACCATTACGCCAACGGGATGTTCCAAGAGCTCGACGTCCGCTGAGCGGCTCAGCGGCCTAGCGGCGGGATGCCCCAACGCCTCCTGGGCCTGGTCAGGAAAGAGAACAACGGTGACCTGGTTGGCGCCAACGGTGGCGGGCTGAGTGGTCCGTCGGGTCGTGGACCTGGCAGTCAGCCCACAGTCGCCGCGCGGATCCGAGGCGCCTGCTCCACTCAGCTGCGGGAGCTCAGTCCGGGGAGGCGAACGACGAAGGTGGCTCCCGTCTCCTTCCCCGCGCTTCGGGCGGTGATTCTCCCATCGTGGGCGGCGATCAGGGCCCGGGTGATGGTCAGGCCGATCCCGCTGCCGCCGCGGTCGTGGGTGCGGGCGGGGTCGGCACGGTAGAACCGGTCGAAGACGTGGGTGAGGGCCTCGGGGTCGATGCCTTCGCCATTGTCGGCAACGGTGATCTCGACCCATCGGGGGCCGGAGCTCGACGTGGTCAAGGAGACGGTCCCCCCTGCCGGGGTGTGGCGCAGCGCGTTGTCGAGCAGGTTCCCCAGGACCTGAGCCATCCGCTCGGGGTCAGCGGCAACGAGCGGGGTGGCGAGAGCTGCGGTGTTCAGATGAACGCCCTTGGTGTCGAACGCATCCTGGGCGGCGAGAGCAGCAACCTCGACGAGCACCGCCGGGTTGGTCGGGCGCAGCGACATCTCGAGCTGGCCCTCCTCCGCCCGTGACACGGCTGTCACGTCGTGAGCGAGCCGTTCCAGCCGGTGGGTGCTGCCGCGCAGAACGGCCAGGGTCGGGTCGTCGAGCTCGCGCACCCCGTCCTCGATGGCTTCCAGGTGGGCGTCGATGGTGGCCAGCGGGGTACGCATCTCGTGGGCCAGGTCGGCGAGCAGCCGGCGTCTGTTGGTTTCCATCCCCTCGAGCCGTTGCGCGAGCTGATTGACCGTGTCGGCGAGCTGATCAAACTCGGCGCCGAGGGCTGGGCTCGGGACACGGGAGCCGTGCCTTCCCTCGGCGATCGCGGAGGCGGCGACGGCGACGGCCAGGACTGAGCGTTGTACCCGGTGGGTGAAGTACCACGTGACGGTCAGGGCGATGGCCACCGAAACGAGCAGGGCGACAGCGACCGCGATGATCAGCGCGGAGGCGAACGCCTCATCGACATGCCCAGTCTCAGCGGCGGTGTGCGCGACCTTGGCCTGTAGCAGGTGCTCGCGGAAGATGGCAGGTGCGACGGCCCCGGCCACGAGCCACGTCGTCAGCGCCCCCGCCAGCAGGACCAAGGACTGGGCCGCCAACAGGCGGGTGGCCAGCCGGGAGGATGAGCGGGGAGCACGCTGCGCGTGGTCCCGGTCCGGGGTCGCTCGGGTCACTGGCCGGTCCCCATCCGATAGCCGATTCCCCGCACGGTGC
>JBDTVJ010000033.1:0-28138 GCA_040007275.1 Terracoccus sp. | reverse complement strand
CACGCTCGTCGAGGATCGCCCAGAGGAAGACGGGCACCCCGAGCAGTCTCAGGGTCGAGAGCGCATTGGGCAGGGTGAGCACTCTCTCCGACGCGCGAGCCGGCTCGGCGCCCCCTGTCTGGTCCTCGTTCACGCGCCGAGCCTAACCGCCACCGAGGGTGCGCAGCTCATCGGCGAGCCCGTTGTGGACCGGGCCACAGCGGCCCCGGTCACCCATGCCTGCCGTCACCGTCGGTGCGCCACCGTCGACTCCCCCGTCAGCATGAGGGGTCAGGCGCGGTCGACCCTGGGTCGGTGAGGCGACGGCCCCGCCAGCTCCACGACGTAGCCGTCGGGGTCGCGCAACCAGACCTCCTGCTGGCCGGCACTGGGATTCGTCTCGACGTCGATCCGGTGCAGCTGGAGCACCGGTTCGCCGTGGCGGATGCAGGTTCGTACTTCCTCTGCCGCGCGACCGATCTCGCCGCCGGGCCGGCGGCAGCAGAAGGCGCTCTCGCCTGGACGGGGGCGATTGAGTCGTCTGACCGATGCCTGCCGCTCCTGACCCGGCGCACGATGAGCGTGCAGGTGCCACCACCGGCCGCGCGCCTTCGATCCTCGCGGGCGGCCAACGACAACCAGATCGGGAGCCTCCCATGGCCGACAACCGCCTTCCCGTCGTCTTCATCCACGGCCTCTGGCTGCACGCCACGTCGTGGCAGCACTGGGCCGACCTGTTCGCGGAGCACGGCTACGAACCCCACCTGGCGGACTGGCCCGGGGAGCGCCCCACGGTGGCGGAGACGCGGGAGCACGGTGACGACATGGCCGACCGCGGCATCGACGACGTCTTCGCCCACCTGGTCGAGCTCATCAAGGGCCTCGACCAGCCACCGGTGCTGATCGGCCACTCCTTCGGAGGCATGCTCGTCGAGAAGCTGCTCGGGGAGAACCACGGCGCCGGTGGGATCGCGATCGACGCAGCACAGATCAAGGGCGTGCTGCCGCTGCCGCTGTCGTCCCTGCGCGCCACCCTGCCGGTCTTCAAGAACCTCGCCAACCGGCACCGGGTCGTGTCGCTCACCGCCGACCAGTTCGCCTTCGCGTTCGGCAATGCCCTGCCACGGGAGGAGTCGGACCGGCTGCACGAGGCGTGGACGATTCCATCACCGGGCCGGCCGCTGTTCGAGGCAGCCGCCGCGAACTTCTCCCTGCACTCTCCGGCCAAGGTGGCGACTGACAACGCCGACCGTGGACCGTTGCTGCTCATCATGGGTGGCGAGGACCACACCGTTCCCGAAGCCATCACCACCTCGACCCTCAAGCAGTACCGCGGCTCCCCCGCCGTGACCGACCTCGTCGAGTTCGCGGGCCGGGGCCACTCGCTCACCGTCGACAACGGCTGGCGGCTCGTGGCGGAGTCGTGCCTGTCATGGCTGGACGCACAGGAGCTGTAGGCCCAGATCATCGCCCCGCGTCCCGGCGCCGTCGTCTCGATCCGTGACCTCCAGCTGCGGGCCTCGCTGTGCGTGCTCAGGTCGCGGGGTGATTCAGGGCATCACGCAGCTGACCCCGCGACGTCACTCCGAGCTTCGGAAACAGTCGGTACAGGTGTGACCCGACGGTTCGGTGCGAAAGGAAGAGCCGCTGGGCGATGTCGCGGTTGGACAGTCCCTCGGCCGCCAGTCGGGCGATCTGCAGCTCCTGCGGTGAGAGGGTCTCCCACGGTCGGCCGCGCGGTTCGGCGCTGGTCTCCCCCGTGGCACGCAGCTCGTGGCGGGCGCGGACGGCCCACGGCACGATTCCCAGCGCATCACAACTGTCTCGCGCGGCACGCAGCGGCGCACGGGCCTCGGCGATCCGCCGTTGCCGGCGCAGCCATCTGCCGTGCTCCAGGAGCAGACGAGCCCGGTACCACGGCCAGCGGGACAGGGGTGATGCGAGCGCCTCCCGGAAGGCCGCGTCGGTCTCGTCCTGCTCGGCGAGCAGGGGGGCTGCGTAGCGGAAGGCCAGGTCGCTCCACGGTGAGACCTGCACGCCGGGTCGCGCCCGGAGGGTCTCGAGGAGCTTGCGGTCGTCGGCTGAGCGACCGCAGCGTGCACCGGCCTCGACCAGGTCGCCCAGCCCCCACACCCCCTGCACGGGGTGGAAGGAGGGGTCGGCCGGGTCGAACAGGCGAAGCAGGCGCGCGTGGGCCTCGTCGTACAGACCACCAGCGATGGCGCTGACACCGCGCACGTACTGGATGCCGCTGAGCACCGGGTTCGCACGCAGCGGGAGGGCAATCCCTTCGGCCTCTTCGGTCAGTCGCTGCTCCGCTTCGGTGTCACCGCGCAGCGCCGCGACCATGGCCTGGCCGGTCATCGCAGCCGCTCGCCACAGAGGTTGGCGGCTCTCGTCCGACAGGCGCATCGCCTCGTCGAGGGCCGGGACGGCGGTCTGCCAGTCGCCCAAGGCGATGGCCGTCCAGGAGTGCACGGTGAGCACACGCGGCAGCGCCGTCAGCTGACCCCGCACCCGGAGCGTGTCGACCACGCGGGCCTGCAGAGCCAACACCCCGGCATCCGCCCCCGTCAGGAACACCGAGACCGCGAGCTCCGCGGATGCCGGGTCGAGCTCGTCCGGACGCAGCCGCCGAACCTGGTCGACGATCAACCTGCCGTGCCGACTGGGGTCGGCGTAGCCGAGGATCGACAGTCGTTGCGGATCGTCATGGCGGAGGGGCAACGACTCGGCCACCGCGACCACCTCGTCACACGCCTGCTGGCCAGGGTCGCTCGACCAGGCATGCGCCGCGGCCGCGAGCAGCACTCGCACCGCGAGGTCGGTGGCCTCGTCGTCGATCAGACGTGCAGCGAGGTTCGCCAGGGAACGGATGCGTCCGGGGTCGCCCGGGGTGGGGGTCTGGAGGGAGTCACGCACCAGGGCGACCCGAGCCTCTGCTCGAAGACCGTCGACCAGGGGTTCGGCCCTGGCCAACAGCTCCGCGGCGCGCACCGGCTCGTCCAGCTCCAACCGTAGCTCGGCGGCATGGAGCAGGCGGTCACCCTCGCGGCGTCGGTCGGGGCTGAGTGCGGCAGCCCTCTCCCAGGTGCTCGCGCTCAACGCCTTCGAGCCGTGCAGGTCGCTCGACCGGGCCCGCTGCTCCAGCAGCGCCGCCACCGCCTCGTCGGGTCGCCCGGCTGCCGAGGCCAGGTGCCAGACCTGACGCTCGGGCCGAGTAGCGAGCACCGCCCCGAGGGCCGCGTGCGCCTGCCGTCGCTGATCGGCGTCGGACGACTGGTAGATCGCCGATCGCACCAGGGGATGGTGGAACCTGACCTGGGTGCCCAGCATGTCGACCAGCCCCGCCGCGACTGCGGGTGAGAAGACCGCGAAGGTCACGAGCTCGCCAGGGACCTGTCTGGCCGTGGCCGCAATGATCTCCTCGAGATCGAGCCCGTCCGACGCGGCTGCCGTGACGAGCGCCGTACGGGTGATGGCGCTCAGGTCGGGAAGCCGCGCCGCGAAGCTGCGTTCGAGCCGGGCCGTGAGCGGCGGCTCAGTGGTCGAGCCCGTGGCCCAGCAGGTCGACTGCTCGGCGGTGCTCGCACCACCCCCTCCGCTCCCACCGGGCAGCTCGACGAGGGCGAGGGGGTTGCCCGCTGCCGTGTCGAGCACACGTCGACGGACGGCGTCGGCCAGATGTGGATGCCGTTGGGAAAGGACCATGGCGGCGGCCTCGGCGTCCAGTGGTTGCAATTGGATTCGTGGCAGACCCAGTTCCAACAACGCGGTCGGGTAGCCGTCGCGCAGGCCCACGAGCAGCACGATCTGGTCGGCCTCGATCCGCCGGGCGACGAAGGACAGCACGTGAACGGTGGCGCTGTCGATCCACTGCGCGTCGTCGACGACGACGAGCAGTGGCGCGTCAGCAGCGACGTGAGCCAGGAGGTCGAGCACCGCCAACGCGACGAGATACGGCTCCGCCGGTTGGCCGCTCACCTGACCGAACACGGTGCGGAGCACGGCTCGCTGGTCGGGCCACAGCTGCTCGATGCGGGGCGCGATCGGGTGCAGCAGCTGGTGCAGGGCAGCGAAGGGCAGCGTGGTCTCGGACTGCACTCCCGTGGCCGACACGGCCAGCATCCCCTGGTCGAGAGACTGATCCCAGGCGTGTCGCAACAACGAGGTCTTGCCGATGCCGGCCGGACCAGTGACCAACGCGGCCGTGCCCGAATCTGCGACGCCCCGTAACCAGGCGGCTATCGGCCCGAAGTCGATGTCGCGTCCGAACAGCAGCTCAGCGGGCTCGAGACTGCGCATCACAGCCTCCTCCGAGGTCGAGCCGCAGGGATCAGGCCCGGAACAGGGCGCTCTTCGATGCTAGTGCGCCAACGCTGGCGGTGCACCGAGCTCGAGGCCCGCTACGGCGTCGGGAGCGCGCCAGCTGTGACCCTCACGGGGGTGCTTTGAGTCATCCGACCGATACCGCGCCGGTTCGCGGCGGGCCTACCGTCAGAACAGCCGCTCGGGGCAGCATCGAGTCGGCCACGTCCAGTTCTGCCACCGAGGAGAGACCATGAACCGCGTTCCCGATTCCGAGCTCACCATGGTTCCGGGAGGAACCCTGATCACCGAGACACCCGAAGAGGGACGGGCTCTCGCCTTCGCGATCGCTCGGCACACCATTCACAACATCCAGCCCGACCTCGATGTTCTGGGGGGCGGACGCCCCAACTACGCCACCTCTCCCGAGTCTCTGATCGCAGCCGGACACGTCGTGGCCGTCGAGTTCCAGACGATCGCGGCGGCGAACCACTACTGGCGTTCGTGATCTCGATGGGAGGCGCGGCCGGCCCCGTTCAGCAGGGGTGGCTGGACGGGGCCGGCCGCGAGAACACCATCACGCGGGCGCCGCGGTGAGCTTCGACGAGCTGGTCCAGGCGGCCGGTCAGGTCATGGAGGCGGCCGGGGTGCTGGCCGTGCTGCTCGGGACGCTCATCGTGGCGGGGCAGGCGCTCGGCCGGCTGGCCCGACACGAGCCAGATGTGTACGTCGGCTTCCGTCGTGGGCTCGGCCGATCGATCCTGCTCGGCCTGGAGCTGCTCGTGGCAGCTGACATCGTGCGAACCGTAGCCACCCGACCGACCCTCGCGAGCGTGACCGTGCTCGCCGCGATCGTGCTCATCCGCAGCTTTCTCAGTCTGGCTCTCGAACTCGAGGTGACCGGTCGATGGCCGTGGCAGCCACGTCCCGAGGTGACCGCTCACTGAGCTCAGGGTTGCGCGTCGACCACGGTCGCCACGACCGTCACGTCCGTCTTGAGCGAGTTGGCGATGAAGCATCCCTCATGACCTTCGTGCACCAGTCGAGCCACGAGTTCGTGGTCGGTGCCGGCGGCGACCCGGATCGTGGGCGTGAGCCGGATGGTCTCGATGCTCATCGGTCCCTCGCCCTCGCTCATCGTGCCGACAGCGGCATCCTCGTAGTGCAGCACGTCGACGTG
The DNA here is from genome assembly GCA_040007275.1 of Terracoccus sp. Taxonomy (GTDB): domain Bacteria; phylum Actinomycetota; class Actinomycetes; order Actinomycetales; family Dermatophilaceae; genus DSM-29435. The sequence continues at coordinate 22,671 of JBDTVJ010000033.1, read as the reverse complement.
TTCGCGGGTGGCCACGGCCAGGAACGCCAACAGCTGGCACGAGCTGGCCGCCATGACGAGCAGCTGCTCGGGATTGAGGCGGTCGCCGTTGCCGCGAAAGCGCGGGCCGGCACTCAGCTCGACGGGCGCGGCTGCCGGCGGAGCGGTGGCCCGGTGGTCACGGGTGTAGGCACGCAGGCCCTCGCCGGTGGATCCGCTCCACAGCAGCGTGGTCGTGTAGATGTGATCGGTCATGACGCCACCGTGACACAACGCCTCTCGACCGCGCATCCGTCACTCGACTGATCACCGGGACGAGACGGGTTGCGGTGGGTCGACCGCGAGGATCGCGCCGAGGGCGGCGGTCAGCTCATTGACGGGCAGGCCCGGCCTCTGTCGGTAGCGCCGCCCATACAGGGGGCATTGAGCCCCGATCGAGTCCCGCGTCGACCTCGCTGGTGCCGGCATCCCATACCGGATGCCGGCTGCTGGCCCGGGCCGTCGACGACCGATGGGACGCGTTCCACCTCGGCCGCTCGGCCCAGGCCTACCGTGCGCCCTCCGACGAGCTCGTAGGGTCGGGACCAAGGGCCCGGTGCCCTCCCACCCGCGCCGGGACAGACTGGGACCATGCAGCGCCTGAGCCCTCTCGATGCCTCCTTCCTCCACCTCGAACGGCCCGTGCAGCAGCTCAACGTGGGATCGGTGCTCATCTTCGAGGGGCCGTCGCCCTCCTACGACGAGCTCTGCCTGGCCGTCGAGGACCTGCTTCCTGCCTTCCCGCGCTACCGCCAGCAGGTGCGCCGGGTCCCGCTCGACCTGGCCCTCCCGGTCTGGGTCGACGACCCCCGGTTTGAGCTGCGCGACCACGTCGGCCACCGGCACCTGCCCTCACCGGGCACCGACGACGCGTTGCGCTCAATGGCGGTTCGCCTCATCTCGCAACCGTTGGACCTCGACCGGCCCCTGTGGCACACGTGGCTCGTCACCGGCCTTGACGGCGGACGCTTCGCTCTGGTGAACACCAACCATCACGCGATGATCGACGGCATCTCCGGTGCGGACATCATCAGCGTGCTGCTGACGACGACGCGCCAGAGCCTCCCGCACGAGGCGCGTGACCATGCGCCGCGCGAGGCCCCGCCCGAGCAGTGGGCGCCAGAGGCCGCGCCGTCCGCAGCGCGACTCGTCACGGATGCCCTGGTTGAGATCGGCTCGAGTCCGGTGCGGACCGTGCTGGGGCTCGTTCGGGCCCTGCGGCCAAAAGCCATCCCCGAGAGCGTGACCGAGGTGGTCGGCATGGCCCGGTTCGGGGAGCAGATGGCCCATCTCGAGTTCGGGCTCAACGGCCCACTCGGCCCGCGACGCGACTGGCGCTGGGTGCGTGCCGGCCTCGACGAGGTCAAGGCCGTGAAGAACCGTCACGGCGGGACCGTCAACGACGTGGTGCTCGCGGCCATCGCGGGCGGGTTTCGCGCCCTGCTGTTGTCTCGAGGGCAGTCCGTCGAAGGGCGCACGGTTCGCACCATGGTCCCGGTGTCGACCCGTCACACCGACGAGCGCGGAGTCCTCGGCAACCGGGTGTCTGCCGTGTTTGCGGATCTACCCGTGGGACAGGAGGATCCGCTTGAGCGTCTCTACGCAGTCTCCGCTCAGCTACACACCCTCAAGACCGGCGGTACCGCTCTGGGTGTGGACGCCCTTCTCGGCGCCGCAGACCTGCTGCCCGCCGGCCTGTACGCCCTCGGCGTCAAGGTCTGGGCCCATAGTCCGCAACGGGCCTTCAGCACCGTGACGACGAACGTCCCCGGCCCTCAGATGCCCCTCTACCTGCTGGGACGCCGCATGACTGACTTGTATCCCTACATCCCCCTCGGTGCCGACCTGCGCATCACCGTCGGTATCGCGTCGTACGCCGGTGGGTTGGCTTGGGGTGTCACGGGTGACCACGACTCTGTGCCCGACCTGCACGTGCTGTCCGATGGCATCCAGGCGTCGGTCGCCGAACTCGTCGCTCTCACACCCCCTCCCACCCGCTCTGAGGTGCGTCATGCTTGAAATGGCTGAGCCGGCCCGCTATGTACCCGCGCCTGAGGACACCCTCACGGATGACGTGTTCGCCAACGCCCGCGACCACGGGCCGGAGGCCTGCTACTCGCGCCGGGTCGCTGGTGACTGGGTGCCCGTCACACATGCGCAGTTCGCCGAGCGGGTGACCGACGTTGCGGCCGGTCTGATGAGCTGGGGCCTAGCCCCAGGTGACCGGGTGGCGATCATGGCCGGCACCAGCTTCGAGTGGATGGTGTGTGACTTTGCGATCTGGACCGCGGGCGGGGTCACGGTACCGATCTACGAGACGTCCTCGGCCGAGCAGGTCGAATGGATCCTGCGGGACTCCGGCGCGGTCGGCGTGTTCGTTGCCAACGCCGATGTCGTGGCCATCGTCGCGTCGGTACGCACGACCCTGACGGACCTGCGGGCTGTGTGGACCCTGGACGCCGACGGCTTCCAGAGCCCGACCATTGACACGACGCGCCTCGACGAGCTCGCGGCGTCTGGCGACGGCGTCGACGCAAGGGAGCTCGAGGCTCGCCGAACGTCCCGTACGAGCGACGCCCTGGCCACGATCATCTACACCTCTGGCACCACCGGACGTCCCAAGGGGTGTGTCATCACCCACGCCAACCTGCTCAGCCAGATCCACAATGTCGTGGCGGCCAAGAACGTCACCGAGCTGGTGTTCAACGACCGCACCACGACACTGCTGTTCATCCCCGTCGCGCACATCCTCGCTCGCACGATCCAGCTGACCGCCGTTCACAGCCGAGTTCACCTGGCCCACAGCAGCGACGCCAAGCAGGCCGCGCCGCTCCTCGTCGACTTCAAGCCGTCGGCCATACTCGCGGTGCCGTACATCTTCGAGAAGATCTACAACACTTCGAAGCACAAGGCGGCATCCGAGAAGAAGGGCTGGATCTTCAGCCTGGCCGAGGCCACGGCCACGGACTACAGCAAGTCCCTCGACCGCAGCGGGCCGAGCCTGCTGCTGCGGCTGAGGTACAGCCTGTTCGACCGCCTCGTCTACAGCAAGCTCAGGGCCGCTGTCGGTGGTCGGGTCGACTACATCGTCAGCGGTGGGGCCCCCCTGGGAGCCCGGCTGGGTCACTTCTTCCGTGGCGTCGGCATCAACCCTCTCGAGGGGTACGGCCTGACCGAGACCTGCGCGGGGGTCACGCTCAACGTGCCCGGGCAGCAACGGATCGGCACGGTCGGACGCCCCCTGCCGGGCTGCTCGGTGCGGATCGCGCAGGACGGCGAGGTGCTGCTCAAGGGCGGCGTCGTGTTCGGAAGCTACTGGCACAACGAGGTCGCCACCAGGGAGGCCTTCGACGACGATGGCTGGTTCCGCAGCGGCGACATCGGCTCGCTCGACGACGACGGCTACCTCACGGTGACCGGCCGCAAGAAAGACCTCATCGTGACATCAGGCGGCAAGAACGTCGCGCCCGCCGTGCTCGAGGATCGGCTCCGGGCGCACTGGCTGGTCAGCCAGTCCCTCGTGGTCGGCGACCGCCGGCCGTATGTCGCGGCGCTGCTCACCATCGATGCCGAGGTGCTGCCGCAGTGGCTGTCCGATCACGGTCACACCGACGCGGCGACGATCGAAGCCATCCACGAGAACCCGGACCTCTTGGCCGAGCTGCAGTCAGCCGTCGACGACGCCAACAAGGCGGTGTCCAAGGCCGAGGGGATCAAGCGGTTCGCCGTGCTCTCGGAGGACTTCACCGTCGCGAGCGGCGTGCTCACACCGACCCTGAAGGTGAAGCGCGCTGTCGTCACCGAGCGGTATACCGCAGAGATCGACCGGCTCTACGCGGCGCCTCGCGCGCGCACCCCGTCGCCGACGTCGTAGCTCACGTCGTCATCCGTCGTCACTGGTGTGCGCCGAGCACGGCGACCGCACCCTCGGAGGCCATCCAGTCCTGGATCTGGGCGATCGTCCACTCCGGCACCTCTAGCTGCGGAACGTGACCGGCGTCCTCGGCAACTTCGAACCGCCACAACGGGTTGCTCCTCGCCACCGACCTCGCCGCACGGATCGGTACCAGCCGGTCCTTCGAGCCGTGGATGAGCAGCACCGGCACACTGATCCGGCCCATGAGCGCGAAGAGCCATCGGCGGCGGGCCAGGACGAGCACCAGGGAGCGTCCTGCGACGACGAGTTCGGCGTCGACGTCCGAGTAGTGCTCACGCTCACGGGCGAGCTGAAGGTGCTGTTGCAGCACCTGCTCCGGCACGCGCGTGGTGTCGACGCAGCAGAGCCGCAACACCGCCATGGCCTGGGCCTCGGCGGACATCAGGCTGCGACGACGAGACATGAACACCCGTGCCACGGCCGGCACGGCATAGGCCCCGAACATGAGCGTGACCAGCGGGTCAGGGCGAGTCGTGGGCCCCACCGGAACCGCAGGGTCGACGAGGACCAGCCCCGACACCAGGTCGGGACGCTGGTCCGCGATCAGCAGGCTGAGGAGCCCACCCATCGAGTTCCCCACGAGGATGACCGGGTGGCCGATGACCTCGTCGATGAAGTGGGCGAGCAGGTCGCGGTTGTCCTTGATGCGCGGGGACCGCCCGAGGGGCTGGGTACGTCCGAAGCCGACGAGGTCGATCGCCATCACCTGGCACGTCTGCGCGAAGGTGGGCGCTATCGCCGCCCAGTTGAGCAGCGACCCGCCGAGACCGTGAACCAGTAGGAGCGTTGGCCCGTCTTCCGGCCCGCCATAGTCGACATAGTGGACGGGGCCGCCCAGATCGACCCATCGAGACTCGGGAGTCGAGCGGTGGGTCTCGGGGCCGCCCTCGGCGGGAGAAGCTGTCACTCGGTCATCATCCACGCAATCCCCCGAGCAGTGTTGGCTTGCCGGGCACATGTGACCAACAGACCGTGACGACACTGGTCCAGACGAGCGGCGCTGTCCGGGCCGGCGGCGCACAATGAAGGCGTGAGCACAGCTTGATGCTCACCCCGGCTGCCACCACGGTTCCACGGAACACCAGGGAGGTCGGGACGTGCTCGTTCGAAGAGGTTCGGTCATGTTCTCCACAATCGCTCGTGCCGCCGCCGTCGTGCTCGCGGCCGTCACGGCTCCCGGGCTCGCCGGCTCGCCGGCATCCGCCCCGGTCCCGGCCCCGACCGCGCAGCCTCCGGCCAACGCCCAAGGGGCCGGCCACTGGGCGCAAGAGACGTTTGACCGGATGTCGCAGGCGCAGCGGATCGGGCAGCTGTTCATGGTCGGGAACCCTGCCGCGCAGGTTGATTCGACCGTGCTCTCCGACCTTGCGAACTACCACGTGGGATCGGTGGTCCTGACCGGGCGCAGCTACTCGGGGACCTCCGCCACCCACGCGGTGACGGCGCGGCTCCAACAGGCGGCGACCCCGCTGGCGACGCTCGGCGCTCCGCTCCTGGTCGCCGCCGACCAAGAAGGCGGTAACGTGCAGACGTTGCAGGGCCCGGGGTTCTCCGCGATGCCGACCGCGCTGACCCAGGGCAGCGCAGCCCCGACCACCCTGCGATCAGACGCTACGACGTGGGGTCGTCAACTGGCCACCGCCGGGGTGAACCTGAACCTGGCGCCGGTGATGGACACCGTGCCCGTCAGCATCGGTACCGGCAACCTGCCCATCGGCTACTGGTACCGCGAGTTCAGCCACACCCCGTCGGGGGTGTCAGCCTCCGGTGACGCTTTCGTGGACGGCATGCGCGCGGCAGGCACCGGTGTGACGGTGAAACACTTCCCGGGCCTGGGTCGGGTTGCCGGAAATACCGACACGTCCTCCGGGGTGACCGACTATGTCACCAGCTACGACGACCCGTACCTGGCCCCGTTCCTCTCGGGGATACAGCACGGCGCGCCCTTCGTCATGATGTCCACCGCCTACTACCGGCTCATCGACGCGAACCGGCCGGCCGCGTTCTCACCAACGGTGATCGGTGGGATGCTGCGCGGCGAGCTCGGCTTCCACGGCGTGGTGATCAGCGACGACCTCGGCGCCGCCGCGCAGGTGCGGGCCTGGACACCCGGTCAACGCGCCGTCGACTTCATCGATGCCGGCGGCGACGTCGTGCTTGACGTCGACCCCGCGCTCATTCCCCAGATGGTTGACGCAGTCGCCGCAGAGGGGCGGGCCAACGCCCAGTTCGCCGCGAAGGTGAACGCAGCCGCGCTGCTCGTGCTCACGACCAAGCAGGGCCTCGGGCTGAGGCCGAACATCGTCGTATCCGGTGACTACACCGGGGCCGGGCACTCGGACATCGCCGTGTGGCGTCCCTCGAACGGCACCTGGTACCTCCGGGGAGTGGCGCAGATCCAATGGGGTGTGCGCGGGGACGTACCGGTGCCGGCCAACTACGACGGCAAGCCGTGGGCGGATACAGCGGTGTGGCGTCCGTCGACCGGCATCTGGTACATCCGGGATGTCGCCAACGTTCGGTGGGGCGTGCCCGGGGACATCCCGGTCCCCGCGGACTACACCGGGTCGGGCGTCGCGGATCTCGCGGTGTGGCGTCCGTCGAACGGCACCTGGTACCTCCGCGGAGTGGCGACGACGCGATGGGGGGTGCCCGGCGACGTACCGGTGCCGGGCTACTACGACGGCAAGCCCTGGGCTGACACCGCGGTGTGGCGTCCGTGGAGCGGCATCTGGTACATCCGGGATGTCGCCAACGTTCAATGGGGCGTGCCCGGGGACATCCCGGTCCCTGCGGACTACACCGGGTCTGGCCACACCGACATCGCGATCTTCCGGCCCTCGAACGGCACCTGGTACATCCACGGCGTAGGGAACGTGCAATGGGGCCAGCCAGGAGACATCCCGGTGCCTGGCGACTACACCGGTGTCGGACACGCACAGCTCGCGGTGTTCCGCCCGTCGACCGGACAGTGGTTCATCAAGAACCTCGCCACGGTCGTCTACGGAGTCCGGGGGGACATCCCGGTCGGCTGATGGCGCGCTGGTGACGTGGATCAGGACTGGTCGAGCCAGCGGATGACCGCCTGGACGCGGCGATTACCGGCTGGGTCCTCCCAGAGGTCGAGCTTGGTCATGATGGAGCGGACGTGGGACTCCACCGTGCGCGCCGAAAGGGTGAGCCGGTCGGCGATCGCGCTGTTGGACAGCCCCTGTGCCATCAGCTCGAGAACAGACCGTTCCCGCTCGGCGAGGGCCGCGAGCTGGTCGCGGTTGCGGTGGCGGGCCAGCAGTTCGTCGGTGATGAGCGGGTCGATGACGGTCCGGCCGGCGGCCACCGCGCGGGCGGCGTCGAGGAACTCGTCCAGGGCGGTGACTCGTTCCTTGAGCAGATACCCCAGGCCGGAGGTCTGTTCGGTCAGCAGGTTGGCGGCGGCGCCGGCCTGCACCGACTGGCTGAGCACGAGCACGGCCAGCCCCGGTTGCTCGGTCCGCAGCAACGACGCCGCGCGCAGTCCCTCGTCGCCCTGCTCGGGCGGCATCCGCACGTCCGTGATGAGCAGGCGCGGTCGCGTGGCCCGCACGGTGGCCAGCACCGAGTCGTAGTCACGGGCCTCACCGATGACGCCGAATCCGTCGTCGCGCAGCAGGCTGACCAGCCCGGCCCGGATGAGCGCAACGTCCTCCGCGACCACGACCGTGATGGGCGCGGCTTCGGCACTCCGGGGCCACCTGATGGCATGCACCAGCTGGGCCGGCTCCCCGATCGACGTCGCCAGCTCGTCAGACCAGTGGGCCGGGGTCGGCGTGGGCAGGAGCAACCGAACGACCTCGGTGGCAAGGATGTCCCCGGGATGTCCGCGCTCTGCGAGCTCGCGAACGAGCCCGACGGAAGCAGGTTCGGGGGCATCGGCCCGGTAGGTCACCTCGGCGACGTGAAGCGCGAGCGACGTTGCGGGCCGTTCCTGCTCAGACTGCTGCCAGTCGACGGCCGCCGCCACGGCATCCGCCGTGCCGGTGAACAGGGCCAGCCCGGACCGGTGCGGGAACCGACCGCCGTGCTCCTCGACGCGCGCGCGTACAGCCGGTGTCGGCTCGGGAGCGTCGTGCGGCCAGGCCAGCAGGGTCGTGGTCGTCATGGGCGCTCTGGCCCGATCTCGGTGGGGAGGCGGATGACCCAGCCACCGTCCTGGTTCGACACCGTGCCGCCGAGGGCCGTCACTCGGTCATGCACGTCAGCCGCGGGCGCGGGGCCGGTGTGGATGACCAGGCAAAGACCGTCCTCGCCCATCGTCTCCTCCACGGTTGCGGTCGGGTCAGCCTGCGCTGCCAGATAGGTGGTCATCTCGATGACCGGAGCGTACCGACGATCCGGCACCAGGTGGCCGCCGAGCGAGGCCCTCAGCCCGCCGGTCGCCAGCGACGCGGAGAGGACCCCGTGCGAGATGGCTCGTACGTCGGCGGCGACAGCGGTCAGCCGCGCCACGACGTCCGCCACGGGCGTCCCGTCGGCCAGTGCGTGCGCGACGCTGTCGAGCTCGGCCAACGGGCCGTTCACGAGCGTTGTGCGCAGGGCCGATCGTGGCTCGTCCGAGGCGACCAGCAGCCGCTCCGCCAGTATTCGTGCCTGTTCGAGGTCGCTGGCGGCGGATGCCCGCAGGCGCTCGGTCTCCATGATGAGCCCCGCCCCGGTCGCCACGAGCTCAACGGCGTCAGGGTGGGCGGTGGTGGCTGCGTCTTGGTCGATGAGTCCGATGAGTCGCGATCCGCGGACGATGACCGTGGTGGCGCGGTCGGCGGTTCCGGTCTCAGGAGAGGCGCTGCGGCCTGCGGCGCTCACCCAGCTCTGCGCGCCGTCGACCGGGTAGCGGACTCGGATCGACGGGTCGGCGAGTGCCCGGGAGAGGTACTGCTCGACGTTGACGGTCGACGTGCGGGGGGCGGGAGTGCCCGCCAGTGACGTCGGGATTCGAACGGTCAGGTCGATCCAGCCGATGCCGGCGGCGAGAGCCCCGGCCAGGAAGGCGGGCAGGATGACGAAGAGCGTGGGGTCAACGCCGGAGGACAGGTCGCGTGTCGGTGAACCGAAGGTGACAGCGACCGCCCAGACCTCGCTGACGCTGAGGGCCAGGGCCCAGCAGGGGAGGGGCCACATGATGGGGCGCGCCGCGACCCGCGAGGCCCGCGGCATCCGGCGGATCAGCGAGGTGCCGGCGAGCACGAGCGGCCCCGCGCACACCAGTGCCGCCTGAAGGACGAGCAGGACCTTCGTCAGGCCTCCGACGGGGCCGGGCGAGGTTGTGAACCACAGCGCGGTCGGGACGGGCCCTCCGAGAACGAGCAGGAGGGCGAGCACGACGCCGAGCGCTGCCGATGCCCAGAAACAGTGGGACACCAGGCGCACGGCGCGCGGGGGAAAGGTCAGTGCGGGGTACCGGGACACGACGAGTGCTGGCAGGGGCGCCAGCAGGAGGCCGGTGACGCCGGCGACCGGTGCCACCGGCCCGAGGTCTGCGGTGCGGCAGGCGGCGAGCATCGTGGTCAGGACGGTGAGGCCGAGCAGCGGGCCCGTGGGCTCATCGGGATGCCGTGCCGTCATGGCCATTGCCAGGGCGGGAGCGGCGAGGGCGCACAGGGAGACAAAGACTGCTTGCCCACAGTCGATATGGTCGATGCCGATGTGCGTGACGATCCCGGTCCAGCCCGCGCCCAGCGCGATGACGGTGCCGACCCACAGCGCCGCCACCTCGACGCGTCGGCGAGTCATGCCATCACCGCCCCGGGGCCGGTAGGCCGACGCACTCGGATGTCCAGCACGGTGCCGCCCCGAGGGGGGCTCGTCACGCGGACGGAGCCGTCGACGGCATCCAGCCGGCTTGCGATGCTGGGGGGTACGTCGGTGACGGCCCCGACGCCGTCATCGCTGACGCTCAGCTCTGCCTCGACGGCGTCGATGCCCAGGCGCACCCGGATCAGGCCCGCGCCCGAGTGCTTGACCGCGTTCGTGATCGCCTCGCCGGCAGCGAGGTATAGGTTCAGGGCAAGGGGGTCACCAGCCGGTAGGTCACCATCGGCGTCGACGAGGGCGGGGATGGGGCACACCGTGGCGAGGGCATGCAGCGCGCCGGCCAGCCCGTCGGCCAGCGCCGCTGGTGTCGCGTGGTCGACGAGCGCAAGGATCTCGCGACGGACCTCACCGATCTGGTCGATGATGACGTCCGCCCCAGTCGCACCACGTCTCGCCGACAAACCCGCCGCCAGCGCCAGCCCGACGAGCAGCTGCTGAGCCCCGTCATGGAGGTCGCGCTCCAGCTGGCGTCGGCCCCGGTCGGTGGCCGCCACCAGCTCACGTGAACGCGATCGCACCTCGGCCCGCCGCGCGTCCGCGACGGCGGTGGCCCGCTCGTTGGCTGACCGCGCGGCGATGAGACTCACCGCCAGGTCGGCGAGCAGCGGCGACAGGGGCGTTGACGCGGCGACCTCCAGCGCAGCCGTCGTCGAACCCGTCTCGTCCAGCACGGGTAGGAGTCGCCGAGTGATGTCGGCCTCGGGCAAGGTGACGCCGGCCGCGTCGATCCAGGTACCGTCCGGCCGCCGGTAGCGAACCAGCGCCGTCGCGTCGCCGGTCGTGGCCGCTGCTGCCGCAGAGGGACTGACGACGGCCGGTGCAGACCGCAGGTCGACCTCGCGGTGCTGACGACCGAGGGAGACGGCGCGGCGGCGGCGGCGCGCTCCGACGAGCACTCCGAGCGCTACGAACCCGATCATGAAGTAGGGGCCGAGGAGGGTGAGGAAGCGCCAGATGCTCAGGGCGGGACCGTAGCCGAGCAGGTTGCCGAAGACCTGCCAGCCGAGGTGCAGGATGAGTAGCGACGCGCAGATGAAAACTCCGGACGCCGTGATCGGCGTGATCAGCGGCCGAACGGCGGGAGGTACGGCTCGACGTCGGCGCACCAGGACGACCAGCACGATGGCCGCCGGAAGGGCCTGCGTGGCCAGTGCCTGGATGGGGTCAACGAGGCGAAATACCGTCGGGATGGCGAAGAGCGCCTCGAACGGGTCAGGCCAGTCTGGGGTTGGACTCGGTTGACGGCTGAAGACACCCCCCACGAAGACAAGCACGGCGCCGGCCACGGTCCACCAGGTGACGACGCGCACGAGGCGTCGGCTCGGGCGCCCGGTCGGCCAGCTGAGGACGATGACGACGATGAGGGGCTCTATGAGGACGCCGACCCAGGCGAGATCGCCGGCCAAGCGCGATCGCGGCCAGCAGTAGCAAATGAGGGCGAGCCAGTCTGCGACGGCGGCCAGGTAGAGCAGGCGACCGGTCGGGTTGGCCGGAGCGCGCCACCACCACCACCAGCCCACACTCAGTCCAAGAACCCCACCGACTAGGCGCACGCTGACGAGGACGACTTCGTAGCCGTCCCAGGTGGCTCCACGCATCCAGTTCTGCGCGCTGAGAACCGTCCCGATGACGACGAGGGCGACTGCAACGACTGCCATTGCCGGGAGCAGGGCTGCATTGCGGCGGGCGTCCAGAAGACGACGCATATCGGCACCTCCTTCTGCATCGGAGCTCTCGCGTGTGCTGGTGAATCCCGGAACCGCGGTGCGGGTGGTCACGGAACGATGATCGTTGCGGTGGCGGAGGTGGGGACGTCGTCGGTGACCTTGAGAACGTAGCGCCCCGAGAGCCCGGTTGGCACCGGTACGCACATGAGCTCGTTCGGGCTGGACTGGTCGCTCAGCCACGCCTTGAGGGGCGGGGTGATGACCGCCGCGGTGGTGCCGTCAGGAGCGGTGATGCTCATCTGGCTCAGCGCGTTGGCGTGGCGGGCCAGCGACCCGGCGCCGACCGTCCCGTTCACGGCGATGACGGAGGTCGTCTTCGCTGACGGGATGAAGGCGGTGGTGCTCGGAGTGCCCGAGCACGACCACGGCAGCAGCTGCGCCGAGGTGATCTGGAAATAGATCTGACCGGCGGTGGTCAGCCGAGCCGGCGGCGTCAATGTGACAGGGGCCTCGCCCGACCCGGATCCGCCCACCTGCAGCGGGATGAGCCACTGGTGGTTCGCCGACTTACCGAGCACGAGTACCGCCTTGTCGAGTGCGGCTCCGGCCGGCGCGGCGAAGGCCAGGGTCGAGGTGGCCGTGGTGCCGGCGACGACCTGGGCATCGGGGGTCACCGACTGCATCGGGACCAGACCCGAACCGTCTCCAGGGTCGATGCTGATCTCGTTGTTGTTCCGGCTGAGCTGCGCGTCGACCTGGGAGGTGTTGGTCAGCCTGACCCCGATGGTGATGAGGTGAGTCGTCGGGTCGATGCTCACCGCCTTCACCGCCACCTTGAACCCGGCGAGCCATCCGCTCGCGTCGAGAGCGACCGACTGCGCGACCGGCGCTGCCGAGCTCACGGTCGACGGGGAGGCTTCGGGCCTGGGCGTGTCCCCAGTCGTAAAGGTTTCTCCAGGCCGCGGGGTCGGGGTCTGCTGACTGGTCGGGCCCGGGGAGTTGACTGCCGTGGTGGACGTCCCGGAAGGCTTCCCATCAGATCCGGCTCCGCACCCGGCGAGCGATCCGGCGACGAGCAGAGTCACGCTGAGGAGGGCGATCCGTTGCCGTGTCGTTGTCATACCGACGACGCTAGGGATCGGCCGCTCGGCCATCCTGAGCGCTGGCACTGAACAATGTCGGAAGATCGGGCCGGTCGGCGGGGGTGGCACTGATGCGTGTCAGCCCGGGCAGGAGTGACACTGGCTCTGATAGACCGCGCAGCCCGTCACAACCGGCTCCCGCGTTCTCTTCTGCTCGCTCATTCCATGAAAGAGGCGACCACATGACGTTGCACACCGAATCCACTTCCGAGAGTCTCACTCCCCAGGCAGTGGTCGAGGAGTATTTCGCCCGCCTTCATCGACGGGAGGAAGCGGCCTTCGAACTGGTGGCGGAGGACTTCATCAACCACGCTGCGACGCCCCAGGGCCGGGTAGGCATTCGGCAGATTGCGCTCATCCTCGAGCAGGACCTGGGGAGCCCGGACATCCGCATCCACCACGTGGTCGCCTCTGGGGATCTGGTGTCGGTCCACCTTGACCTGGTCGGCACCCACACCGCGTCGACGTCTCCGCTGTTGAGCGGTGTTCCGGCCACCGGCAAGGCGCTGGTCTGGACCTTCATGCACCTGTTCCGGGTCAGCGACGGGGTGATCGCCGAGCACTGGGCCTGCCGCGACGACCTCGGTCTGCTGGTGCAGCTCGGCTCGTTTCCGACAACCAGCCCGTAGCGACGCTGCACTGCCAGACGGCCGAGGCCGGGGTTCTGGGCGTAGGAGCGGCCCTGGGCACCTCGAGCTCGGCGAGCCGGACGGCATACGCCTGCGGGCTGGCGGTGTGAGCTATATTCAGCTCCGTCGTGTTGTGCCACACCTTGGTGCGGGCCCACGCAGGAAGCGTGTGAAGGCGGCTCGGTTGAGCGGCGTCAGCACTCGGTCGAGCCCGCTCTTGGTACTCAGGGAGCTCAGCCCGTCGTCCTCGGCGGCGACGCGGCCGGACAGTACCCCGTGGAGGCGCTCGTGGTCACGCCGACGCCGGTCGAGCAGGACCGAGTCGGCGAAGTCGGCATCGCTGATGCCACCGAGCAGTGCCAACGGCAGGTCGTAGTTGACCTGGTCGTTGATGCGGAGCAGCACCTGACGCGGCGGCAGGCAGGGGTAGCCGCGAAGGCGAGGCGCCACGGTCGCGGCGCACCGAGCAGGGTCTCCCGACAGGTCGGCGTCGAGGGCCTCGCCGACCGCGCGCATCGTGCGCCGGTAGGCCGCGAGGAACGCGCGCCGGGCGACGAGATCCGGTGGCCTCCCTGATCGTCGGGTCTCGCCCCACACCCTTCCTGAGCGCGCGCCGCACTGTTTCACATTGCGAGACGGTAACGGTTGGGATTCAGCCGGGGTCCAACTTCAGGGTTTTGGCAAAAGGGCCTGTCATAGGAATGCCCGGTGCGTTAACGTCCCCAACACGAGGTGCAGTCGCAGTTGTGCTCGTGGCGATCGTCATGTCCAGCGACGTCCGATAAGCGAGGAGAAGTGAGGCCGTGTCCGAGATCCATCGAGACGTCGAGTTCGGTGCTGGGACAGCAGAGGAGACGTTCAACCTCGAGCAGGAGCCCGCGACCAAGAAGATCGAGGGCCGCACTCCGTGGCAGCTGGCCCGGGCGCGCCTGCGCCGCGACCGGCTCACGATGATCGCCCTGACGGTCTCCTCTGTCGTGGTCCTCATGGCTGTTTCGGCCCCGGTCCTGGACGTGCTCGGCATCCTCAAGCCTAACGACTTCAACCCCGAACTGATCGACCCGGCCCTCGGCGGGTACCCGCGAGGGGCGTTCGGTGGTATGTCATGGACCCATTTGCTGGGAGTCGAGCCCGGCACCGGGCGAGACACGCTGTCCCGTGTCGTGCTGGGACTCACGTTCTCGCTCATCGTGGCCACCAGTGCGACGGCCATTGCCGTCGTCACCGGAACGGTGCTCGGACTCATCGCCGGCTTGCTGGCGGGCCGGACCGACTTCTTCATCATGCGCTTTGCAGACATGGTGCTGGCGTTCCCAGTGACGCTGATGCTGCTCGCGCTCTCAGGCATGTTCATCGACGTCATCGGCCAGGTGGTCCGCAACGACAACTTGGCGACCGGGCTGTACATCATCTTCGTCCTCGGCTTCTTCGGCTGGCCGACCTTCGCCCGCATCATCCGGGGTCAGGTCCTGTCGATGAGGGAGCGTGAGTTCATCGAGGCCGCGCGGAGTCTGGGCGCGTCAAACCGGAGGATCTACTTCAAGGAGCTCCTGCCCAACCTGTGGGCGCCGATCCTCGTCTACGGCACGCTGGTCCTTCCGGCGTACGTCTCCGCGGAGGCTGCGCTCTCGTTTCTCGGGGTCGGCATCAAGCCCCCCACGCCGACGCTCGGCAACATCTTGACCAACTCGGTCAACTACGCCTCGAGCGTCCCGATCTTCTTCCTCGTCCCCGGTCTGGCGATCGCCATCGTCGTCTTGAGCTTCAACCTGCTCGGCGATGGCCTCCGTGACGCCCTCGACCCGAAGGCGGACCGATGATGCCTGCAGCCTTGGCTCTGCGCAGGTGCAGGCACGTGGAAGATTACCCTCGGCAACCGCCAGGGGTGGGTGCGCCGTCACAGCGGTGCGTTTCAAAGGAGTGGTATGAGCAGTAGGAAGAGGACTACGGCCCTCGCAGCTCTCGGAGTCGCCTCCGTGCTCGGAGTTTCCGCGTGTAGCGGAGGTGGCACCACCGGCGGCACGACCTCGGGGTCCAACACGGCAGGGGGCGCCCAGAAGGGCGGCACGATCTACTGGCTCACGAAGCGGCCGGCCGAGCACATGGACCCGCAGCGGACCTACATCGGACGCGACATCTTCAACCAGCAGCGACTGGTCTACCGCGGCCTCCTGCAGTTCCCGTCGGGCAAGTCTGGCGCCGACGCGATCGTCCCGATGGCCGACGTGGCCACCGACACGGGCAAGAGCGAGGACGGTGCCAAGAAGTGGACGTTCACGATCAAGGACGGCGTGAAGTGGGAGGACGGCAAGCCGACCACGTGTGAGGACTTCAAGTACGGCTTCTCACGCAACTTCGCCACCGACGTCCTTACGGGTGGCCCGTCGATCTACCCGCTCAACTACCTGCCGTCGGTCGCCAAGGCCTACAAGGGGCCCTACCTCAAGACCGGGCAGGACGTGTACGACAAGGCCGTCACCTGCAGTGGCAACGTGCTGACGTTCAACCTCGAGAAGCCGTGGGCCGACTTCCCGTTGGCCATCGCCGGCCTTAACTTCGCCGCCCCGTTCCGCCAGGACAAGGACCAGGGCGACAAGAACAACTACGTCATCTTCTCCAACGGCCCCTATAAGGCCGAGGGCGGCAAGTGGACGAAGGGCACGGGCGCCACGTTCGTGCGCAACGACCAGTACGACCCGAAGACCGACGGCAACCGCCAGGCGAACCCGGACAAGTTCGTGTTCACCGAGGGGCTCACCAACGAGATCATCACGCAGCGCCTCATCGCCAACGGTGGCAACGACAAGTACGCCATCACAGACCGCGTCATCCCGCCGGCCTTCTACAACCAGATCACCGGAGACGTCGAGAAGCGTGCGACGAACGTCCCCTCGCCGTACACGTTCTACATCCTGCCCAACTTCAACAAGATGAAGGACCCCAAGGTTCGCCAGGCCCTCGCCATGTCGACCGACCGGGCGGGTTACATCAACGCCATCGGTGGTGCCAAGGCTGCGACGCTCGCCAAGAGCCTCGTCGCCCCGGACCTGCCGGGCTACAAGGAGAACCCCGCCTTCACGATGCCCCCGGCCGGGGACGCCGCCGCCGCGAAGAAGCTCCTGCAGGAGGCCGGCGTCGCGATGCCCTACCCCATCACGTACACGTACCAGGGCGGCACTCCGACCAGTGACAACGCTGCGGCGGCTCTCAAGTCCGGCTGGGACAAGGCCGGCTTCAGCGTCAAGCTCGCGCCCCTGACCGACACGTACTACGACGTGATCCAGAACCCGGCCAACAACTCCTTCGACGTCACCGAGGGTGGCTGGGGTGCTGACTACCCATCCATCTTCACGGTGTTGCCGGCGCTGTTCGACTCGCGGATCAACCTCACGGGGAAGTCCAACGGCCAGGACTACGGCAACTACAAGAACCCTGACGCCGAGAAGCTGATGGACGAGGCCGCTGCAGCGCCGAACCAGGACGCCGCAAATGTCAAGTGGCAGGAGCTGGACGCATTCCTCGGCAAGGACGTTGCCTACATCCCGAACTACATCCAGACCTTCTACTTCTTGCACGGTTCTGGTGTCGGCAACTACAACCAGAACCCTGCGGTGAGCATGTTCCCGGACCTCGGCGTCATCAGCGTCAACAAGTCCTAAGAAGCGCAGTTCGGATTGGTGCGGCGGTTCTGAGGTGACCTGACGTACCGGGTGGGGGGCCGGATTATGTCCGCCCCCCCACCCACCAACGCTCCACCCGCACATGCAGTGGACTCCACTCCCTACTACCGGAAGGACGCGCCCCGGCCTCGGGGCGACCTCGCACATGTATGCGTACATCGTCCGCAGAGTGGCTGCAGGCATGGTCATGATTCTGGCCATGTCGCTCGTCACGATCTTGCTGTTCTTCGCCAGTCCCGCCGACCCCGCGCGCTACACGTGCGGCAAGAACTGCACTCCGGAGCTCCTCGAGCAGAACCGCAAGGCGCTCGGCTACGACCAGCCGGTCCTGTCCTACTGGGTCGATTTCACGAAGGGAATATTCGTCGGAAGTGAGTTCCCCAAGGACCCGGCGCTGAAGAAGTCCGCGCCCGAGACGATCGCCGAGTGCCCGGCGCCCTGCCTGGGGTATTCGCCGCTGTCGAGTCGCCCCGTGCGCGACATCATCATGGAGAAGCTCCCGGTCTCAGCCTCCCTCGCGATCGCGGCGTTCATCATGTGGATGGTCGCCGGCGTCGGCCTTGGCATCGTGGCCGCGTTGCGCAAGGGAAAAGTGGCCGACCGCGCCATCGTCGCGAGCGCCCTCGTGTTCTACGCCTTCCCGACCTTCTTCACCGGCTTGGGACTCTACATCTTCTTCGCGCTCAAGTGGGGCATCGTCCCGGTCCCGGTCTACACCTCCATCGCCGACGGTGGTGTCCTCACGTGGCTCCAGGGCCTCCTGCTGCCCGCCCTGACCCTTGCCCTCGTCTACATCGCGGGGTACATCCGACTCACCCGTGCCTTCGTCCTCGAGGCCCAGGGTGAGGACTACCTACGCACCGCGCAGGCCAAGGGCCTCACGTCCGGGCGGATCCTGTTCAAGCACACGCTCCGCGCCGCGCTGACCCCCATCGCCACCGTCGCGGGCCTGGACCTCGGAGGTCTCCTCGGGGGCGCCATCATCACCGAACAGGTGTTCAACTACGACGGACTCGGCCGGACCGCGGTCATGGCGGCCACGACCTACGACCTCCCCGTCACGATCGGCATCGTGCTCTTGGTGGCGACGTTCGTCATCACCGCCAACATCGTGGTCGACGTGCTCTACGCGGTCATCGACCCGCGCGTCAAGTACAGCTGATCCGGACCGGCCGCTGCACCATCACAGATTGGAGAACACATGAGCACGTGGGTGCCCACGGAGGGGACGAGCGATGCACTGCTCTCCGTTCGCGACCTCAAGGTGACCTTTCCGACCGAGGACGGACTCGTCAAAGCCGTCGACGGACTCACCTTCGACCTCAATGCCGGTGAGACGCTCGGCATCGTGGGCGAGTCCGGATCGGGCAAGTCCGTCACGAGCCAGGCCATCATGGGCCTGCACAGGGGAACTCGCGCGAAGGTCGAGGGAAGCATCGCCTATGAGGGCAAGGACCTGCTCAAGCTCGAGGACGAGGAGCTGCGGGTCATGCGCGGGCGCGAGATCGCGATGATCTTCCAGGACCCGCTGTCGGCCCTGCACCCGTACTACACGGTGGGCAACCAGATCAACGAGGCCTACAAGGTGCACCACCGCTCGGCCTCGAAGTCCGCGGTGCGCTCGCACGTCATCGACATGCTCGGGCGGGTGGGTATCCCCAACCCGCAGAAGCGCATCGACCAGTACCCCCACGAGTTCTCGGGTGGCATGCGCCAGCGCGCGATGATCGCGATGGCGCTCGTCAACAGCCCGCGCCTGCTCATCGCCGACGAGCCGACCACGGCCCTCGACGTCACCGTGCAGGCCCAGATCCTTGAGCTCCTCGTGAACCTGCAAGACGAGTTCGGCGCCGCGATCATCATCATCACCCACGACCTCGGGGTCGTGGCCGAGATGGCCGACAAGATCATGGTCATGTACGGCGGCAAGGCGGTCGAAGGCGGCACGGCCGACCAGACCTTCTACTCACCCGAGCACCCCTACACCTGGGGTCTCCTGCAGTCGATGCCCCGCATCGACCGGCAGCGCCTCGACCGGCTGCAGCCGATCCCGGGCAACCCCCCGTCGCTCATCAGCCCACCTTCCGGCTGTGCCTTCCACCCCCGCTGTGCCTATCGGGACGACGAGAACCTGGGGTGTTCGACCATCGTTCCCGAGTTCGACGCGCAGGACTGGCATCCTGTCCGGTGTCTGATCCCGGCACCCACGCGCAAGTTGATCTTTGACACGGAGATTAGGACGCCCACATCGTGACCAATCACGCTGACTCGGACGTGATCCTCGAGGTCAAGGATCTCCAGAAGCACTTCCCGATGCGGACCTCGGGCATCATTCGTCGGCCGTCCGACCCGGTCAAGGCCGTCGACGGCATCTCCTTCACGGTGCGCCGCGGCGAGACCCTCGGACTGGTTGGCGAGTCGGGCTGTGGCAAGTCAACGGCCGGCCGCACGATGCTGCAGCTGCTCCCGCCGACCGGCGGCACCATCCACTACAACGGTCGGGACATCACCGGCGTCCACGGCGGAGACCTGCGCAAGCTGCGCACCGAGATGCAGATGGTCTTCCAGGACCCCTACGGCTCGCTCAACCCGAGACAGACCGTGGGCGCCATCGTCGCTGCCCCGTTCGACATCCAAGGGATCACGCCCGAGGGGGGCGTCAAGGCCGAGGTGCAAAGGCTCATGGAGCGTGTGGGCCTGAACCCGGAGCACTACAACCGCTACCCGCACGAGTTCTCCGGGGGACAGCGCCAGCGCATCGGCATCGCCCGCGCGGTCGCCTTGCGTCCCAAGCTCATCGTCTGCGACGAGCCCGTGTCGGCGCTCGACGTGTCCATCCAGGCGCAGGTCGTCAACTTGCTCGAGGACCTTCAGACCGAGTACGACCTGACCTACGTCTTCGTCGCCCACGACCTGTCCGTGATCCGCCACATCAGTGACCGGGTGGCGGTGATGTACCTCGGCAAGTTCATGGAGGTCGCCGACCGGGACGAGCTCTATGCCAAGCCGCTCCACCCCTACACGCAGGCCCTCCTGTCGGCCGTGCCGATCCCGGACCCGCGCAAGGAGAACAAGCGCGCGCGCATCCTGCTCAAGGGTGACCTGCCCTCGCCCATCAACCCGCCGTCGGGTTGTGTCTTCCACACCCGTTGCCCGCGGTTCCGTGAGGAGCTGAACGAGACGGAGCGCAAGCGCTGCACCACTGAGATCCCCCTGGTGCAGAAGATCGGCAACCACGAGGTCGCGTGCCACTTCGCCGGCCCGGCCAAGATCGACGTGATCAGCGGCCCGCAGGGGACGGTCGATGACTGAACGGCCAGTTCGACCAGGTCGCGGCCCGGCCCGAGCGGTACGCATTCGCCAAGTGGGTCAAGTCATTCATTGACCCCAGCACGCTGCGGCTCAGTAGCACCCACGCGATAGTCAACCGTCCCGCTGCACTCCGCCGGGATCACGGTCTGGTCAACGCGGTGTCGGCGAAGCACAGCGGCTAGCTGGATCGCGAACCGCTCGAGAAGCGTCGACGCCGGCGCCGGCGGCACCATCACGGGCAGCAACGGAGTCTCACTCACCAGAAACGCGACGTGACGTGGTCGCCATGGCAGCACGCTGGCATACCAATCGCCGAACATCGCGGTGGACCTGTCCGCATCAGAGGCCACCGGCCCGGAGAGACGCTTCACAAGCTTGCGGGTGGAGCGCACGATGACCTCGTGAGCCATCATCCACAGTTGCGGCATGCCGCGAACGAGCGCGTCTATCCGCCGCATGTCGGGCGCAAGCCCTTCCCCCCTGTGCCGAGTATCGGACATTGTCGGCGGCGGCTGTCCAGGCATGGTGGTCTCGTTTTTCTCGCGGTCGACTTCGAGCCCGTTGAGACCGTTGGGAACGACGTGCAACCCGCTCTCGGATAGGGGCCTGCTCCCGGTCGGTGACGGTGTCGGGGATGACCATGAGTCGGGTGCAGGCCCGACGATCCGGGCCCCATGCGTTGGTGGGTGCGGATCCACGAGTCGATCTACAGACCATCCTCACGCGTCCAGGTGGCGTACCGGGCCATGGGCACGCAGGGGTACTTGTGTTTCCAGGTGGGCTGCAACGGGGCGAAGACGTTAGGGATGCCGTTGGCCGCAGCTCGGTCCGTGAGCGCCCGCGGGGCGATGGTCGCCAGCCCTAGCCGGTCGAAGTCGGGGTGCCCAGCGGCGGCCATGAAGCTGAACGCGGTGGGCGTGCGGCCGCGATCAGGGCCTGGCCCGTGACAGCGGCGGTGTGCCGGCCGGGCAGGTGAACGAGCACCGTGTAGCCGCTCGCGCGCTCGACGAGGGTCGCGATCGCCGACCGGTTGGAACGCCCAAAGTTTATATCAGCCTCCCAGTGTCCGGGCACCTGCCGGTCCTCTGCCTCGGCCTGCCGGTCACCGATCGGGCGCCGCGCACCCGGCGCGCCCTCCCCCCTTCGAGCGGCGCCGGTCCGCGCGTCGGTGCGGCCGACGCCGGCGGCGCCCAGAACGCAGACAAGACGTGGGGTCGCTCTGCAGCACAACGCCGTCCGCGTAGAGCGCCTGGTAGATCGACTCGGTGGCCAGGCGCCGGGCGGCGTCGTTCGGGAACGCCGCCGCGAGGCTGGCGCTGATCTGTTCGGGGCTCCACAACGCGTCGAGCCAGCCCTGCACCACAGCCGTGAGCACCGGGTCGGCCGCGACCTTCCGCAGCCTCGGGCGTGCCATCCGGGACCTCGCCGCCCGCTGCGCCACAAACGAGCGATACCCATCGGCTGGGTCGCTGTTGCGACCCAGCTCACGACTGACCGTCGAGACATCCCGGCCTAGCTCGCGGGCGATCGACCGCATCCCCACCCTGGTGCGGCGCCGGTCGGCGATCACCACCCGCTCCTCCTGAGAAAGGTACGGCGACGAGCGAGTAGGCCCCTGCGTGGGATCGATCACGGCCGGATGCTTTCGGATGGTCCCGTCCGGGCCGGGATGGTCCGCCCGTGACGCCACCGTGTCCCCGTCCGCGGGTCCACCCCCGCGAGACAGCACGCCTCAGCGTTGCTGACCCCACGCGCGACCAGCCTCGTGTACTCCTCCCGCTGCCGGGTCAACGGCGCCGGCCCGGGCACCCCACGACGTGACGAATGCTCCTCCATGACGACCTTCACACACCCTCAGTGTTGCGTCGTTCGCAGGAGTCCAAGCTGTCTCAACCATTGCGACGTTCGCAGGAACATGCGGCAAGTCTGCATCTGTGAGTTTGCGCGCCGATGGCCACACCCAGCAGGCTCCAGCCTCGGAACCAATGGTGACCCGAAGCAGACGTGACCCAGATAACCAAGCCGGAAAGGAGCCTGATCGTGTCGCTGCACGAGCTCATGACCACGGACGAGGTGGCCGCGCACTTCCGAGTGAACGCCTCGACGGTGCGGCGATGGAGGCTTGAAGGAGTCGGGCCGAGCTTCGTCAAGATTGGCAGTGTCTACGGGTACCTGCGTGGCCTCATCGATGCGTGGGTCTCCGCACGGGTGAACGAAAAGGCCGTGTCGGGAGCAGGAACTTCGAGCCACCGCTGCGAGCCGTGGCATGTGGTGACGTCCGCATTTGGCGCTCCAGACCGCGGGCGTTTGTCATCTCGCACGCGTCCGCTGGACTCATCCCATCACTCACAAGTGGGAGGAGACAACGAGGCAGTTCGGTTCAGACAAAGCCGCACAAGAATGGGTCGACGACATGTGCGGCGTCGCGAGGACGGGGCT
>JBDTVJ010000032.1:0-28196 GCA_040007275.1 Terracoccus sp. | reverse complement strand
TGCTGGTGCGCGCGTTCGGCGACTCGAAGGGGGTCGGCGCCGGCGACTTCACCGGGTTGATCCAGCGGCTCGACTATCTCCAGTGGCTCGGGGTCGACTGCCTGTGGCTCCCGCCCTTCTACGCCTCCCCGCTACGTGACGGCGGGTACGACATCGCCGACTACAAGGCAGTGCTGCCCGAGTTCGGCACGCTGCCGGAGTTCACCGAGCTTGTCTCGCAGGCGCACGCCCGCGGAATCCGCATCGTCACCGACTTCGTGATGAACCACACCAGTGACCAGCACCCGTGGTTCCAGGCGAGCCGGGCCGAACCTGACGGCCCCTACGGCGACTTCTACGTGTGGTCCGACACCGACGACGCCTACTCCGACGCCCGCATCATCTTCGTCGACACGGAGGTCTCCAACTGGACCTTCGACCCGGTGCGGCGCCAGTTCTTCTGGCACCGGTTCTTCTCCCACCAGCCCGACCTCAACTTCGAGAACCCCGCCGTGCAGGAGGCGATGTTCGACATCGTCCGGTTCTGGATGGACCTCGGGATCGACGGCTTCCGGCTGGATGCCGTGCCCTACCTGTTCGAGGAGGAGGGCACCAACTGCGAGAACCTCCCTCGCACCCACGAGTTCCTCGCGCGGCTGCGGGCCATGGTCGACGAGGAGTTTCCCGGTCGCATCCTGCTCGCCGAGGCAAACCAGCCGCCGGCCGAGGTCGTCGACTACTTCGGTACCGAGGATGCGCCGGAGTGCCAGATGTGCTTCCACTTCCCCGTGATGCCCCGGCTCTACTACTCGCTGCGCGAGGAGAAGGCGGCGCCGATCATCGATGTGCTCGCCGACACTCCCGAGATTCCGCCCGGCACCCAGTGGGGCACCTTCTTGCGCAACCACGACGAACTCACCCTCGAGATGGTCACGCCGGAGGAGCGGGTCGCGATGTACGGGTGGTACGCCCCCGACCCCCGGATGCGGGCCAACGTCGGCATCCGGCGCCGCCTGGCTCCCCTGCTTGACAACTCGAGGCCCGAGATCGAGCTGATCAACGCGCTCATCCTGTCGCTGCCCGGTTCACCGTGCCTGTACTACGGCGACGAGATCGGCATGGGCGACAACATCTGGCTGACCGACCGCGATGCGGTACGTACCCCCATGCAGTGGACCCCCGACCGCAACGCAGGTTTTTCGAGCACCGACCCCGGCAAGCTCTACCTGCCGGTCATCTCCAGCTTGGTCTACCACTACAACAACATCAACGTCGAAGCACAGATGGCGTCGTCGGCTTCGCTGCTGCACTGGGTCAGGGGCATGCTCCAGATCCGCGGGCGGCATCCGGTGTTCGGCCTCGGCGACTTCGCCGTGGTACCCGCCGACAACGAGGCGATCCTCGCCTACACGCGGTCGATGCCGGCCGACGGCAACGAGCCCGCCGAGGCGGTGCTGTGCATCAACAACCTCTCGAGCAGGCCCCAGGCGGCCACGCTCGAGCTGCCCGAGCACTTCGCCGGCCGCAAGCTGATCGACCTCTTCGGGGGCAGCGGCTTCCCGTGGGTGGCGGCCGACGGGCGGGTCACCATCACCCTCGGGTCGCGTGACTTCTTCTGGTTCCAGCTTCGCGGCGGAGAGGACGGCCGCTGATGTCGATCGTCTACAAGAGCGCCACACTCGTGCCCGACAAGATCGACATGGTCACCGGGTGGATCCAGCACCAGCGATGGTATGCCGGCAAGGGTCACGTGCCGGCGCTTCATCGCGTCGGCGGGTACCGCTTCGACGACCCGGAGGGCGAGGTCGGCCTCGAGACCCTGCTGCTCGCCGACACCGCGACGTCACCCCCGGTCGTCTACCAGGTGCCGCTCACCTACCGGCCCGCCCCACTCGAGGGCGGCGAGCAGGCCCTGCTCGGCACTATGGAACACAGTGTGCTCGGCACGCGCTGGGTCTACGACGCGCCCCATGACCCGGTCTACCCCGCCGTGCTGGTACGCACGATCCTGGCTGGTGAGGCATCGGAGGACGCGCAGGCCGGCAGTGGCAGCAACGCGCGCGCCGTTGGCACCCCCACGGGAGTCGAGCGGAGCACGGTCTCATCCTCCGCGGTGCTGAGCGGCGAGCAGTCGAACACCTCGATCATCTGCCACATGGACGACGGCGACGGCAACCCGGCGCCGCCGGTCATCGTCAAGGTGTTCCGCACCCTGCAGCACGGCGACAACCCTGACGTCATCGTGCAGGCAGCTCTCACCCGCGCCGGCTCCGACCGCGTGCCGGCGGTGCTCGGTCACCTCGCAGGTTCATGGGACGTACCGAGCGGCGGCGGCAGTGAGTACGGGCACTTCGCCTTCGCGCAAGAGTTCATCCCCGGCGTCGAGGACGCCTGGCGGGTCGCCCTGGTGGCGGCCGCGACGGGCACCGACTTCACCGACCGGGCCCGCGAGCTCGGCTCGGTCACCGCCCAGATCCACGCGACGCTCCTCGGCGCGCTGGGCAGCGAGGACGCCACCTCCGAGACCCGGGGTCGTCTGCTCGACACGATGCGCGAACGGTATGCCGCAGCCGTGGCCGCAGCTCCCGCCCTTGCCGACCACGAGGCCGACGTGGCGCGACTGCTCGAGACGGTCAGGCACGTTCAGCTACCGGCCCTGCAGCGCATCCACGGCGACTACCACCTCGGTCAGGTGCTCGATGTGCCGGAGCGGGGCTGGGTCGCCCTTGATTTCGAGGGCGAACCGTTGCGTCCGCTCGCCGAGCGGGTGCTGCCCGACCTCACCCAGCGCGACATCGCCGGGATGCTGCGTTCTTTCGACTACGCCGCCGGGTCGGTGCACCTGGCCGACCCTGCGATCGACGCCACGGTCTGGGCTGCTGCCTGCCGGCACGCCTTTCTCGATGGGTACGCAGCCGTCGCCGGCGCGCCCGACGCCGACTCCGCCACCCTGACCAAGGCTCTCGAGCTCGACAAGGCCCTGTACGAAGTCGTCTACGAGGCGCGCAACCGGCCGACCTGGTTGCCCATTCCGCTCGGAGCGATCGATCGACTGCTCGACGAGGAAGGCGCACCATGACCACCACGCCCCCACCCACACCCCCCAGCCCGCAACCGGCGACGCCCGAAACAGCAACGCCCCCACCAGCGGCTCCCCCACTGGCAACGCCCGAACCAGCAGCTCCCCCAGCAGCCAATCCCCCAGCAGCGGCGGGACCGACCCTCGACGACGGCGCCATCAACGCGTTCCTCCAAGGCCGCAACGGACAGCCGCACGACCTGCTCGGGCACCACCAGGGACCGGGCGGGCTGACCATCACCGCGTTTCGACCGCTGGCGTCGAAGGTCTCGGCGCGGCTCGACACCGAAGACGGCATCAAGACCGTCGAGCTGCTGCACGTGCGCGATGGCATCTTCACGATGACCTCGCCCGACTTCGACCACACCCACGACTACCGGCTGCTGGTCGAGTACGCCGACGGCATCGAGCACGAGCAGGACGACCCCTACCGGTTCGCGCCCACCCTCGGCGAGATCGACATGCACCTGATCAACGAGGGCCGCCACGAGCTGCTGTGGACCGTGCTCGGGTCGCACGTCCGCCGCTACGAGGGGCCGCTCGGAGAGGTTCGGGGAGCATCGTTCGCGTTGTGGGCCCCTCGCGCCAAAGCGGTGCACGTGATCGGCGACTTCAACGGCTGGGACCGGGTCTCGCACCCGATGCGCGCCCTCGGCACGACCGGCCTCTGGGAGCTGTTCCTGCCCGGCGCAGCGGAGGGAATGAACTACCAGTTCGCGATCCGGGGCTCCGATGACATCGTGCGCCTCAAGAGCGACCCGATGGCCCGGATGACCGAGGTCGCGCCCAAGCAGGCCGCGATCGTGACCGAGTCACACTACGAATGGAACGACGCCGACTGGATGCAGCAGCGCAGCGCCTCCAACGTGCACACCGGGCCGATGAGCACCTACGAGGTCCACATCGGTTCGTGGCGTCAGGGTCTGGGCTACGCCGGGCTCGCCGAGCACCTGGTCAACTACGTCGCCGACCTCGGGTTCACCCACGTCGAGTTCCTCCCCGTGATGGAGCACCCGTACGTGCCGTCGTGGGGCTATCACGTGACCGGTTACTACGCCCCAAGCGCACGCTGGGGCACCCCCGACGAGTTCCGCTACCTCGTCGACCGGTTGCACCAGGCGGGCATCGGCGTCATCCTCGACTGGGTGCCCGGCCACTTCGCCACCGACGAGTGGGCCCTGGCCCGCTTCGACGGTGAGCCCCTCTACGAACACCCTGACCGTCGACTGGGGTGGCACCCCGAATGGGGCTCGAACATCTTCGACTATGGCCGTCCCGAGGTGCGCAACTTCCTCGTGGCCAACTCGCTCTACTGGATGGAGGAGTTTCACGCCGACGGCGTGCGGGTCGACGGCGTGGCCTCGATGCTCTACCTCGACTACGCCCGCCAGCCCGGTGAGTGGGTGCCGAACAAAGACGGCGGCCGCGAGAACTACCAGGCCGTCGAGCTGCTCAAGGAGACCAACGCCACCGCGTACAAGCGGGTGCCTGGAATCGTCACGGTGGCAGAGGAGTCCACCTCCTGGCCCGGGGTCACCAAGCCGACCGACCAGGGCGGTCTGGGCTTCGGATTCAAGTGGAACATGGGGTGGATGAACGACTCCCTGAAGTACCTCGGCCAGGATCCTATCTACCGCCAGCACCACCACGGGGCCCTCACCTTCTCGCTGATGTACGCCTTCGACGAGAACTTCGTGCTGCCGATCAGCCATGACGAGGTCGTCCACGGCAAAGGTTCGCTGCTGCGCAAGTCGCGCGGTTCGCGAGAAGACCAGATCGCGACGTTGCGCGCCTTCCTGGCCTACCTCTGGTGCCACCCGGGCAAGCAGCTGCTGTTCATGGGTTGCGAGTTCGGTCAGGAGGCAGAGTGGTCGGAGGGCCGCAGCCTTGACTGGTGGCTGCTCGACCAGCCGCTCCATTTCCGGGTGCACAACCTTGTCAAGGACCTCAACGCCATCTACCGCGGCAACGAGGCGCTTTGGGCGCTCGACAACGACCGGGCCGGGTTCGAATGGCTGGAGGCCGACGACGCCGCCCATAACACCGTCTCCTGGCTCCGGTTCGGGCGCGGCGACCGGGCCCTGGACGCTCCCGTCGTGGCCTGCGTCATGAACTTCGGCGGCGAGACCCAGCAGGGCTACCGCATCGGAGTGCCGCGCGGTGGTCGATGGACCGTCGTGCTCGACACCGCCGGCTACCACCCCGACGCCCCCAGCTCGACCGGGATGGTGCTCGAGGCACGCGAGGAGTCGTGGCACCACCAGCCGTACTCCGTCGACATCACGGTGCCGCGCTTCTCCAGCGTCTGGGTCGTTCCCGTCGACGAGGAGGCAGCCGGCGTCACCGACGCTGCCACCGAGTCGGTAGCGATCGCTGCGACGCCCCCGCGCGTCGTCCACCTCGCCAGCGGCAGCGGCGACACCAGCAGCTCCACACCGGTGGGAACCGTTGGCACGAACCCGAAGGGAGCCCCGTCATGAACCACCCCAGAGCAGGGCAGCCGGCCACCGCCGAGGACCTCGTCGACCTCGATGCCCTCGTGGGCGCCTACTACGACCGGCACCCCGACGTCAGCAACCCCGACGAACAGGTGGTCTTCGGCACGTCCGGCCACCGTGGCTCGAGTCTGCGAACGGCGTTCAACGAGGATCACATCCTTGCGACCACCCAGGCGATCTGCGAGTACCGGGCGTCGCAGGGCTACGAAGGGCCGCTCTTCATCGGCCGCGACACCCATGGGCTGTCGGAACCGGCGTGGAAGACAGCCCTGGAGGTGCTGGTCGCCAACGGGGTGCAGGTGCTCGTCGACGACCACGACGGGTACACGCCGACGCCAGCCGTCTCTCACGCGATTCTGCGAGCGAACCGCGGAAAGCACCCAGGGGCCAGCGGTCTCGCTGATGGGATCGTTGTCACGCCGTCGCACAACCCCCCTTCCGACGGTGGCTTCAAGTACAACCCCCCGCACGGCGGGCCGGCCGACACCGACGCCACGTCGGTCATTGCCAACCGCGCCAACGAGCTCATCCGCGGCGGGCTCTCGGCCGTGCACCGCACGCCCTACAAGGGCGCCCGCGCCGACGCGGGAGTTTACGACTTCATGGGCACCTATGTCGACGACCTACCCAACGTCGTCGACCTCGCCCGCATTCGAGAAGCAGGGGTGCGCATCGGGGCCGACCCGCTCGGTGGGGCGTCGGTGGAGTACTGGGGTGAGATCGCGCGGCGACACGACCTCGACCTCACCGTCGTGAACCCGCGGGTCGACCCGCAGTGGGCCTTCATGACGCTCGACTGGGACGGCAAGATCCGGATGGACTGCAGCTCGCCGTTCGCGATGGCCTCACTCATCCACGCGAGGGATGACTACGACCTTTCCACCGGTAACGACGCCGACGCCGACCGGCACGGCATCGTCACCCCCGACGGCGGGCTGATGAACCCCAACCACTATCTGGCGGTCGCCATCGGCTACCTCTACGGCGGCGCCCGGCCGGAGTGGTCGGCGTCGACCGCGATCGGTAAGACGCTGGTCTCCTCCTCGATGATCGACCGGGTGGCCGACGATCTCGGACGCACCCTCATCGAGGTGCCGGTCGGCTTCAAGTGGTTCGTGCCCGGGCTGCTGGACGGCTCTGTGGGCTTCGGAGGCGAGGAGTCGGCCGGAGCCAGCTTCCTGCGTTTCGACGGTACGGTCTGGTCGACCGACAAGGACGGCATCCTGCTGGCGTTGCTGGCCTCGGAGATCCTCGCCGCGACCGGCAAGACGCCGAGCCAGCACTACGCCGAGCTCACCGAGCGCCACGGCAGCCCGGCCTACGCTCGCATCGACGCTCCCGCCAACCGCGAGCAGAAAGCCAAGCTGGCCGCCCTCTCGCTCGAAGATGTCACCGCCGAGTCGCTGGCGGGAGAAGCCATCACGGGCAAGCTCACGGCTGCCCCCGGCAACGGCGCCAAGATCGGTGGGCTCAAGGTGACCACCGAGAGCGCGTGGTTCGCCGCTCGGCCCTCAGGCACCGAGGACGTCTACAAGATCTACGCCGAGTCCTTCCGGGGAGCCGACCACCTGGCCCAGGTGCAGGCCGAGGCCAAGGAGGTCGTCACCGCCGCCCTCGGCGGTTGAGCGAGACCATGGGCGAGCATCTCGACGACGCGGCCGGTCAGGACGAGACCGGGCGGGGACGGCTCTTCCTCGTCAGTGGTGCCCTCGCGGCCAATACGACCGCGGTGGGCGCCGCTCTCGCACGAAGCTTTGAACGCGCCGTGGCGATCGACGCTGCCGTGTTCGACCACATGGTCGTCGCGGGCCGCGACCCCTACCGCGAGCCGCCCCGAGCCGAGCAGCTGCGCCAGCTGTTCCTGCGGTGGTCTGCGGCTATCGCCACGGCCCAGACCTACCAGCTCGAAGGGTTCGACGCGGTGATCAGTGACACCGTGCTGGGCGACCACCTCGAGGACTTTCTCGACCTGGTCTCGCCCGAGACCCTGCACCTGGTCGTGCTGCTGCCTGAGCAGCTCGACCGGCGCACGCCCCGGTGGGGCCTGTGGGTCGACAGCTCGGAGCAGACCGTCGACGAGACGGTCACTACCGTGCTGTCTCGGCTGGAGGAGTCCGTCGTCGCCACCGCAGCGTCGGCCTGACCCTGGGCGGCGCTGGGCCGGCGCTGGACGAACGGGTGGCTACGTTCGTGTCGAGGCCGGATCGATCTGCGCCGCGAGCCAAGCCAACGCCAACGGGTAGCGGTAGTCGATGCCGCCGTGCCCCGCATCGAACAGCTCGAACCGGATGCGGTTGGCGGGGAGTCCCGCCCCGACGAGCTCGTGCCGGAACGCGTCGGCTCCGACGTCGAGGTACCACTCGTCGCGCGTCCCGGCGTCGATCCATACTGCGCGCCACGACCGCACGGCCTCGGCGTATCGATCCACCATGCGTACGGGGTCGAGAGCCAGCCAACGGTCCCAGACGTCAGGCACGAGCTGGCCGCTCGTCGGGTCGAAGGGCAGCTGTGGAGTGCCGTCGGGAGCCGCAGAGAAGCAGGCAGACACCCCGAGCAGCATGAGCAGGATCTGGTCTGCCTCCTTGGTGAAGGCGGTGCGGCTGCCGAAGTCCGCCCACCAGCGCCAGATGTCGCCGTCGTACGCTCGCAGCAACCGCACGGCCTGGGGGAACTCGGGCACGTAGCAGTACTCGTAGAGCGAGTCGCCGGCATGGGTCGCCAGGGCCCCGAACAGGTCAGGGCGCAGCATCGGCGTGATCATGGCGCCGAACCCACCGCTCGACTTGCCGCTGATGGCGCGGTTCTCCGGTCGGGCCACGGTGCGGTAGCGGCGATCGACGAAGGGGACGACCTCGTCGCAGAGGTAGGTGTGGTAGTTCCCGGTGCCGGTCGAGTCGACGAACTGGCTGCCGCCATACGCCGTCCAGGCATCGACGTACACCACGATCGTCGGCGGCGCCTGCCCCGAGGCGAAGACAGCGTCCGCGGTCTCGACGAACGGCTGCCGGAACGGGGTGCGGTTGCGCCACATGCTCAGATGACCGGTATAGCCCTGGATGACGTAGACCGAGGCGTAGCGGCGGTCCGGCTCGTCGTCGTACCCCGGCGGCACATAGACCCACAGCGGGCGCTCGTGGGGGTCCCCCAGCGGGTTACCCCTCAAGGCGACGCTGTCGAGCAGGTGTTCATCAACACGACCAACGATGTCTGCTGACCAGGGCAACATACGAGCAGCCTAGGGCGGGTGGCGCAGGGCCGGTAGGCCGAGCAGGGTCAGTCAGGGGGTGCCGGGGGTGGCGCCGAATCAGAACAGCGCGCTCATGAGCGCCTTGCGGGCCCGCTTGACCCGATCGTCGCCCGTGCCGACCACCTCGAACAGCTCGACGAGGTGTTCGCGCACCCTGTTGCGTTCGGCGTCGGCCGTCACACGCACCGTGTCGATGAGTCGCGAGAAGGCGTCTTCGATGTGGCCGCCCAGCAGATCAAGGTCGGCCACGAGGATCTGGGCGTCGACGTCGCCTAGCCCCGCCGCCGCCGCGTCGCGGGCGACCTGCGGGTCGGCGTCTGCAGTGCGCTGCATGAGCCCGACCTGCGCCAGGCCCACCCTCGCGTCCGCGTCGGCCGGGTTCTCGGTCAGGGCCTCTCGGTAGGCGTCGGCAGCTCCGGCAAGGTCGTCCGCCTCGATGGCGTCGAAGGCCTTCTGGTGCAGCGGCGGCAACGGCGGCTCCTCTGGCTCAACGACCGCCACCGGGGCCGAGTCGTCGACCGATACGGTTCCGGTGACGCCGTGCTGTTCCGCGAGCGCCAGCACCTGGTCGACGACCCCCGTCACCGCAGCCTCCGGCTGAGCGCCCTCGAAGAGCGGCACCGGCTGGCCTTGGAGAAAGGCGAAGCTCACCGGCACGGCCCGCACCTGGAAGGCCTGCAGAATTGTCGGGTTGGTGTCGGCGTCGACGGTGACGAGCTGGAAGCGGCCGGCATATCGTCGCGCGACGGCCACGAAGGTGGCGACGAAGTCGGCGGACTCGGCCAGTCGCGACGACCAGATGACCATGACGACGGGGTGGTGTGAGCTCGCTGCGAGCACGTCGCGAATGGACTCGTCGGTGCCGGCGATGATCAGGCCCGCGCCGTCGTCTGGCGTGGTTCCAGCCGCGCCGCCACCCGCTGGCGAGGACGCCGACGGCGGGGGCTTCTTGAGGGAGGAGAGGTCGACGGCACCGCGCAGTGCCGACGCGGCGAAGGGCTGTTGGCTCATGTGCTCAATCCTGCCTCAACGGCCGGTGGCGTTGACGAGCTGGTCGGAGTAACCCACGAGGCGGGCTGCCCCCGTGGCGGGGATCACCATGGCGACGGTCTCGTTCGTGGTGAGCTTGGCCTCGGTGGTGATCAGCTTGAGACCCGAGAGCAGGGTGACGTCCTTGGCCGGAGTGAGCTTCGCGGCCTGGCGCAGGGCGATCGCATCGCCCCGCACGAGATCAGCGAAGACGACGGCGCCCGAGCCGCCCTTGAGACGCAGTCCGCCGACCACACCCTTCGGGTCGTGCGTCTGGCTGAACGTTCCCTGGGCCGAGATCGCCTTCGACTGTGCCGCAGCGGAGGCCCTCAGCTGATCGGAGATCGGGTCGCCGGCGAGCAGCTTCGTCGTCGTGGGCGAGGGGAACTTCACCGAGGCCGCGAAGGCCGTCAGCACGGCATCCGGCTGCGCAGCCAGGCCATCGCCCGTGCCGACGCCGGCGGAACCCATTGTGATCGGGTCGAGCGCCTCCAGGGCCGAGCCCTTCAGCATCGGGGTGATCGCGGCCACCTTGAAGTCGGTCGCGGCGTCCGGTGAGGCGAGCAGCACCAGCACGGCCGCCCCGCCCTTGACCAGGGTGGTCTGGGCGAGGATCTGACGGGCGACGTCACCGGCCCTTGACACCCCGAGAACCAACACGCCCGTGGACGCCAGCTCGGACGCGGACTTCTCAGCTGCAGTGCGGGCCGGCAGGGTCTTGGCGAAGGCGTTGGCCGAGTCGAGCGCCGCTCCCGTGAAGGTCTTCTCGCGGGCGGCGACACCGTTCTTGGAGACGTCCGAGCGGGCGGCGACCGCGGCTCCGACGACGCTGGATGCCGCACTCGAGGCCGCGGACTCCGCCACGGCGGGCGTGGGCTGCGGGGCGGTGGTGGCGCCGCTGTCACTGGTGCAGGCGGAGAGCATCGCGACCGTCACGAGGGCTCCCGCAGCGGCTGCACGTCGACGGTGGGCGGGGCGGAGCATGGTCTGGACCTTTCGGTGGACAGCAGCGGGCACGGCAGTTCGGCCGGGCACGCCGACTCGGCTCCACGATACGCACCCAGACCATAGACACCGCAAATCTGGTCACCGTGCCGGAGGAGCGCCGCGACTTGACCCGGTGCCCTCGACGCGCCAGGTCGGGGAGGTTCACCGGCGCCAGGTGCCGACGGACCTCCCCGACCCGGCCGGCGCACGCCCGTCATCCACAGGCGGCAGCGATGTCCATCGGTATCAGCATGGGCCGCGCCGCGATCTGGGAGAACCCGCATACGTCAGAGTCGAACGACCCGTGCGGTGGAAGACGGGCTTATGGTCCGTCGAGCCGCAGTGCGCGAATTCGCCGCAGCCTCTTTATGGGTGATGCCTGCCGCATGGGCACTGGCGGCGCTGATCGCGGGGACGGTGGTTTCAGGCGACGATCGGGCCTGGATCGGTGTGGGCTCCCCTGGCGTCCCAAGGCAATGCCGACGACGCGCGGACACTGCTCATGACCATCGTCAGCACCGTCATCATCGTCATCGCGCTGGTGCTAGGCCTGACGGTCGTGGCCTTGCAGCTGTCGTCGACCCAGTTCTCCCCTAGCCTGCTGCGGAACTTCCTGCGGGATAAGCCCACCCAACGGGTGCTCAGCGTGTTCCTCCACGTTCACCTACAGCACCGCGGGCCCGTACACCGTGGGCATAGCGTCGGGCGTCCGCGTGCAGGACTTCCCCCGGCTGGCGGCCCTCACCCAACCGGGCCGTCTCACGTCGATCGTCGAACAGGTGACATTGATCCGTGACGACGCCGAGCGAGAGATCCCTCAACCTGCCAACGCGTTCCTGGTCAGCGAGGCAGCTACCGCGCTGGCCGACAAGCTCGGCAACCGCTCCGGGTAGCCACGGCGAGACCAAGCCTGCTGCCCCTGCGGCTCAGGGTCGCGACGGAGAGCCTCGACGAACCATGCGGATCTCGGGGGCGTCCGTCTGCTCGTGAACGCTGCGCCCGCCCTCGTCGATGAAGCCGCGGCGGGTGTAGAAGGCCCGAGCTCGAGCATTGCCCTCCACGACCCACAGGCTGGCGTCACGGTCGGCGAGCACGCGGTCGAGCAGCAGGTCGGCCAGGCCCAGGCCGTGCGCGTCCTGCAGCAGGTTGATGACGTGCAGCTCCCACTCGGTGGGAGCATCGGTGTCGCGGCTCGGGCCGGCGCTGGCGAAGCCGACGATGCGCCCAGTGCGGCGGGCCACCAGGGTCAGTCCCCCGAGGTCGACCCCCTCGGGTTGCTCCGACAGCCGCCGCCAGTACGCGGCGGAGCGGGTCTCGGACAGCCCCGCGAGGTAGGCCGACGGCATCAGCCCGGCGTACGTCTCACGCCAGCTGCGTACGTGCACCCGTCCGAGCTCGTCGCAGTCCGCGACGACGAGAGGGGTAATGCGCCAGTCGGGTTCAGGCATCGGCCTGTCGTTCGAGGGCGTGCTCCAGGCGTTCCAGCTTGGCGTCGAGCTGACCGGAGAAACCCGGACGGATGTCGGCCTTGAGCACGAGTCCGACGCGCGGTGCGGTCTCGGCGAGCACGTCGCAGCAGGCCTTCACGACCGCCATGCACTCGTCCCACTCCCCTTCGATCGTCGTGAACATCGCATCGGTGCGATGCGGAAGGCCCGAGTCCCGCACGATGCGGATGGCGCGGGCTACGGCATCCGACACCGAGCCGGTGTCGTCGGCGGCCACGGTGGGGGCGACAGAGAAGGCGATCAGCATGGCTCCACCGTACTCACCTGATCAACCGCGCCCAGTCACCCTGCTCAGAGGTCCTTCCGCACCGAGAGCGCCTCCTCGATGATCGCGAACCCGAGGCGCTGGTTGATCTGAACCATCCAGGGGTTCTGCTCGTCGTTCATCGTCTGCACCGAGGTGCGGGCACTGTCGATACGCGAGAGCGCGGCCAAGTTCTCGACCTTGACCGCCATTCCCAGCCGATGCCCGCGGTGCTCAGGCAGCACAAGGGTGCCCCACTGGAAGACGATGTTTGAGTCGTTCGCCGGTAGGGCGAGATCAGTGTAGGCGGCGACGACCCCCGACTCGCGGTGCACGGCAACCGTCGTGACCAGCGTGCGACTCAGCTCGGCGAGGTGGCCGAGCATCGTCTGGTAGTCGTCGACCGTCTGCGACTCGGGCTCGAACTCGACGTCCCCGGTCGGAGCGTCGAGGATGAGCCGGTTCGCACAGTCGCAGACACCCTGACGCAGCTCGTTCGGCACGCCGCCCACGTGCACCGAGAGGTCGTAGCCGTCAGTCTTCGCCGCGACCCGTTGTCGCTCTCGCTCGAGCAGGGCCGGGTCCACCGGGAGCGGCAGCGAGCGAACGATCTCGACGCTGGACACGGCGTAACCGCGGCGCAGTGCAAACTCCCGGTCTGGGTGGCTCTGCCGTTCGCCGACGGGCACGCACACCTCACCGAGCACCATCGAGCGGCCGCCGGCCCGACCGCGCTCCTCGAGCCACTCGAGCAGCGCCGATCCGACTCCCCTGCCGCGGTGCTGCGGGTCGACCTCGAGATCGAACCAGCACTTCTCGAGGTTGTCGCGGTCGGGGAAGAAGACCTGCGCCAGACCCACGGGACTGCCGTCGACGACGGCAACGGCAGACTCGTCGTGCTCGCCCGGGAACTGGAAGCGGATCATCGATGTGTACTCCTCGAGGGTCCGCTCGATCGGTCGAACGCGCGAGGCGATCTCGCTCCTGGTGATGACCCCGAAAACGGCCTTGATCATGACGTCGTCGTCACGGTCGAGCGAGATGATCTCCATGCCCCGACGGTGACACTTCGACCGGTCTGCTCACAACAGGTTTAGGAGGCTACGCCACTGCCTGGGGCTTCGGCGTCGCTCGTCGTGGGGGGTCACCGTCTCGTGGTCGGACCCGCAGACCAACCGGTGGAGTGGTCTGTGCCGGAGCTCACTTGTGAGAGAAGCAGATCGGCCGCAGCGTACGGATCGCTTCGTCCGTCGACGACATCGGCCGCGAGGGCGTGCAGGGCCGCCCGGCCGTCGCCCTCGGCGAACCGGGCCCGCATCGACGCCATCGCGATCTGCTCGATCTCATCCGTGACCCGACGCTCACGACCGCGCCGCAGGGCACCGTCGGTCTCGAGGAACGCCCGGTGCGCGTCGAGGGCCGCGACGAGCTCGTCGATCCCGACTCCCTGGGTGGCACTGGTTCGGCAGACCGGCGGGCGCCACCGCCCGGGCGTGGTCTGCGCCCCGAGGGAGACGAGGTGTCGCAGGTCGCACACCGTGGCGTCGACGCCGTCGTGGTCGGCCTTGTTGACGACGAACACGTCAGCGATCTCAAGGATGCCGGCCTTGGCCGCCTGGATGCCGTCGCCCATTCCCGGGGCGAGCAGAACGACGGTGGTGTCGGCCAACGCGGCGACCTCGACCTCACTCTGCCCCACCCCGACCGTCTCGACGACGACCACGTCGCACCCGGCCGCATCGAGCACCCGGACCGCCTGCGGAGTCGCCCACGCCAGTCCCCCGAGTCGGCCGCGCGTGGCCATCGACCGGATGTAGACACCGCCGTCGAGCGTGTGTGCCTCCATGCGCACCCGGTCGCCGAGAAGGGCGCCCCCCGAGAAGGGAGACGAGGGGTCGACGGCGAGCACCCCCACCCGCAGGCCGCGCCGACGAAAGCCGCCCACCAGAGCCGAGACGGTTGTCGACTTCCCGACTCCCGGAGCCCCGGTCAGCCCGATCACCCACGCCGACCCCGCGTGCGGCGTCAGGGCCGCCATCACCTCTCGCAGCGCCGGGTGTGCATCCTCGACGAGGGAGATGAGCCGGGCCACCGCGCGCGGCGACCCCTGCGTGGCTCGGGCGACCAGCGCCGCAACATTGACGGCACGGCGCTCGCCCGGGGTGCGCCCGGCCCGGTGGTCGCGGTGGGACACGCGCAGCGTAACGGTCAGTCGCTCTTCGGCACCCGGACGACCAGGGCGTCGCCCTGTCCGCCGCCCCCGCAGAGCGCCGCCACCCCGACGCCGCCCCCACGCCGCTTCAGCTCCAGCGCCAGGTGCAACGCCAGGCGGGCGCCCGACATCCCGATCGGGTGACCGAGCGCGATGGCCCCGCCGTTGACGTTGACGCGCTCGGGGTCGATGCCGAGGGCCTTGGTCGATGCCAGTCCCACGGCCGCGAAGGCCTCGTTGATCTCGACGAGGTCGAGGTCGGCGGGCGTGATGCCCTCCCGGTCGCAGGCCTTGACGATCGCGTGCGCGGGCTGCTGCTGCAGGCTGGAGTCGGGGCCGGCGACGACGCCGTGCGACCCGATCTCGGCGAGCCAGGCCAGGCCCAGCTGCTGCGCCTTCGCCTTGCTCATCACGACCACCGCAGCCGCTCCGTCGGAGATCTGCGACGCGGAACCAGCCGTGATCGTGCCGTCCTTGGAGAAGGCGGGGCGCAGACCGGCGAGCGTGGCCGCCGTGGTGTCGGCGCGGATGCCCTCGTCGCTCTTGAAGGAGAGCGGCTCGCCGCGGCGCTGCGGGATCGACACCGACACGACCTCCTCGTCGAAGAGACCGTCCTTCCAGGCCTTCGCCGCCAGCTGGTGGCTGCGGGCCGAGAACTCGTCCTGCTGCGCACGGGTGAAGGCCTGCTCGCCCTGGTTGGCGCGCTCGGTGAGCAGCCCCATCGCCTCGTCGGTGAAGGCGTCCCACAGCCCGTCGAAGGCCATGTGGTCGTGCATCGTGACGTCGCCGTACTTGAACCCCTGACGTGACTTCTCGAGCAGGTGCGGGGCGTTGGTCATCGACTCCTGACCGCCGGCCACCACGATCTCGAACTCGCCGGCCCGGATGAGCTGGTCGGCCATGGCGATCGCGTTGAGGCCCGAGAGGCACACCTTGTTGATCGTGAGCGCCGGGACGGTCATCGGGATGCCGGCCGCGTGCGCTGCCTGTCGGGCCGGGATCTGCCCGGCCCCGGCGGTGAGCACCTGGCCCATGATCACGTACTCGACCTGCTCGGGCGCGACACCCGACTTCTCGAGCGCCCCCTTGATGGCGAGGCCGCCGAGGTCGGAACCGGAGAAGTCCTTGAGCGACCCGAGCAGACGGCCCATCGGAGTGCGGGCGCCGGCAACGATCACCGATACCGGTCGGTCAGCAGTGGTCATGGTGGCAGGCCTCCAACGGCTTCGGAAAGGATGTGCCCTCACTCTAATCGCGACCCAGACGGCATCCGATCAGCGCATGACCAAGCGCACACGGCATCCGGCCGCTGACCTCTGGTTCGTCACGGGCGCTGTCCGTACGCTCGGCCCATGAGCGAAACACTCTTCACGCACATCGACCACGTCGGCATCGCGGTGCCCGACCTTGATGCGGCGATCGCGTTCTACGAGAACACCTTCGGCCTGAAGCTCTTGCACGAGGAGACGAACGAGGAACAGGGGGTGCGGGAGGCGATGATGGGAGTGGGGGCGTCGGGCGCGGGCGAGCCCCGCATCCAGCTGCTCGCCCCGCTGCGCCCCGACTCCACCATCGCGAAGTTCATCGACCGTTCCGGCCCGGGGCTGCAACAGCTGGCCTACCGCGTGGTCGACCTCGACGCGGTGTGCGACACCCTGCGCGAGCGTGGTCTACGCCTGCTCTTCGACGTGCCCAAGCGGGGCACGAGCGACAGCCGGGTCAACTTCATCCACCCCAAGGATGCCGGTGGCGTACTCGTCGAGCTGGTCGAACCGGCTGGGCCCGCAACCTGGTCGTGACCCAGGTCACCGTGTGGGGCGGCTAACACCACACCTCGCGAGCTACCGGAGAGTCACTACCTTCGGTGGAACACGTCCGATCACCGTGCAACCGTAAGGACCGCCATGCAGGCCATCCGCGATGCCATCCTCAGCGGCGACCGCTCCCCCGAGACCTACGCCGCCCTGTCGATCCCCCCGACCTACCGTGGGGTGACCGTCCACCAGAGCGAGGTCGGCCTGTTCGAGGGGATGGCAACCAGCGAGAAGGACCCGCGCCGGTCGCTGCACATCGACGACGTTCCGGTGCCCGAGCTCGCTCCGGGCGAGGCCCTCGTCGCCGTGATGGCGAGCGCGATCAACTACAACACCGTGTGGACCTCGATCTTCGAACCGATGCCCACCTTCGGCTTCCTCGAGCGATATGGCCGCACCTCCACCTTCGCCAAGCGCCATGATCTGCCTTACCACGTGATCGGCTCGGACCTTGCCGGTGTCGTGCTGCGGACCGGGCCCGGCGTCACGAAGTGGAAGCCCGGCACCGAGGTGGTGGCGCACTGTCTCTCGGTCGAGCTCGAGGACGCGGAGGGCCACAACGACACGATGCTCGACCCGCAGCAACGGATCTGGGGCTTCGAGACCAACTTCGGCGGCCTGGCCGAGCTGGCCATCGTCAAGAGCAACCAGCTGATGCCCAAGGCGGCCCACCTGACCTGGGAGGAGGCGGCGGCGCCCGGCCTCGTCAACTCGACGGCCTACCGGCAGCTCGTCTCACGCAACGGCGCCGCCATGAAGCTCGGCGACCGGGTGCTCATCTGGGGCGCCTCCGGAGGCCTCGGCTCCTACGCCACCCAGATCGCCCTGGCGGGCGGCGCGACGCCCGTCTGTGTCGTCTCCTCGCCCGAGAAGGCCCAGATCTGCCGGGCGATGGGAGCCGAGCTCATCATCGACCGCAGCACCGAGGGGTACCGGTTCTGGAACCCAGAGGGCACCACGCAGGACGTCGGCGAGTGGAAGCGCCTCGGCCGTCGCATCCGTGAGCTCACCGGCGGCTACGACGTCGACATCGTCTTCGAGCACCCGGGCCGCGAGACCTTCGGCGCCAGCGTCTACGTCGCACGCAAGGGCGGCACCATCGTCACCTGCGCCTCGACGTCGGGCTTCCTGCACGAGTACGACAACCGCTACCTCTGGATGAACCTCAAGCGGATCGTCGGCTCTCACTTCGCGAACTACCGCGAGGCGTGGGAGGCCAACGAGCTGGTCCGGCGGGGCCTGATCCACCCCACCCTGTCGAAGACCTACCCGCTCGAGCTGGTCGGGCAGGCGGCGCTCGACGTGCACCGCAACGCCCACCAGGGCAAGGTCGGCGTGCTCGCGCTCGCACCAGAGCCGGGGCTCGGTGTCACCGACCCCGAGAAGCGGGCGACGATCGAGGTCGCGATCAACCGGTTCCGCGACGCCTGATCGAGCTGGCCGGGCCGGGTGTCGGTTCCCGATGCCGGTCACCGCTCTCGCGTAGGCTCGCCCGATGGCCATCTGGGGACGCCTGCTCGACTACCGGCGAGCGCAGCGCGAGCGAATGCAGCAGCTGCGCTCTCGCGATCTCGGTGACTTCGAGCAGATCCTCTCCGACGACGAGCAGCTCGAGCACGACCTGCTCGAGAGCACGCTCCCGCTGCACGAGTCCCCCACCCCGTCGACGGGCGACGAGGGGGACCCGCAGGACGGTGCGTCGCCGGCATCCGAGACCGGTCCTGCGCCCGGCGCGAGGTCGCGGGCGGGTAACCGGCGCGACTTCGGCACTGCCGGCAACCCGCTCAACCGTCAGTCACCCTTCTTCGTCGGTTTCGTCGGGGCCCTCGGCGTGCTCGTGGCCTACGCCGTTGTGCAGGCGATCGGCCGCCTCGACACCGTCATCACCCTGCTCGTCATCTCCTTCTTCCTGACCCTGTCGCTCAACCCCCTGGTCGAGGCCCTGACCCGTCGGCGTCTGGCCCGGGGCTGGTCGGTCGCCGTCGTCTCCCTCGGGGCACTGGGGGTGCTCGCGCTCATCCTGTGGGTCGTGATCCCACCGGTCGCGGCGCAGTCGACCGAGCTGGCCAACAACGCGCCCGGTTATCTCAGCGACCTGCTGAAAGACCATTGGGTGCAGGACATGGACCACCGATACCAGGTCATCGCCAAGATCCAGGAGGAGGTCGACAAGCGGGTGGCCGACGGCAACCTCTGGGTCGGGGTGTTCGGTGGGGTGCTCGACATCGGCAAGGTGATCCTGTCCGGGGTGTTCGGGGTGCTGACCGTCTTCGTGCTGACGCTCTACTTCCTGGCCTCCCTGCCCTCGATCAAGCACGCGGCCTACTCGGTCGTACCAGCGAGCCGCCGCCCCCGGGTGATCTCCTTGTCGGAGGAGATCATGCGCCGCGTCGGTTCGTACGCGATCGGGCAGGTCTGTGTGGCGGCGATCAACGCCTTCTTCGCCTGGATCATGATGACCCTCATCGGCCTACGGTTCGCTGCGGTGTTGGCGGTGGCGGTGGGGCTGCTCGGCCTGATCCCCATGGTGGGCGCCACCCTGGGCGCCACGGTCGTGGCGCTCGTCGCCTTCTTCGACGAGCCGAAGAAGGCCCTCATCGTGATCGTCTACTTCGTCGTCTACCAGCAGATCGAGAACTACGCGGTGATGCCGCGCATCATGCAGCGCACGGTGTCGGTTCCCGGAGTGCTGACCGTCGTCGCGGCGCTCATCGGCGGCACCCTCGGCGGCATCGTGGGCGCGCTGCTGGCCATCCCCGTGGCCGCAGGCGTGCTGCTGCTCTACGACGAGGTTCTCGTGCCCCGACAGCGACAGCACTGATGTCTGCCCGTCGCTTTCCAGCCCCACCTTCACCCCCCCTCTTCTGACGGGCTGGCTTGTGGCTCAGCGGTAGGAGTTTCCGGGCGGGCGGGCGTCGCGTCGCTGCCAGCATCCGGTGTGCCAGTGTCGACGGTCGTCGACCCCACCGACCCCGTCGGCCGGCCAGACCACCACGTGAGCGAGCCCGGGCTCGATCCCCTGCTGGCAGCCGGGGCACAGGTAGGGCCGTGTTGCCGACGCGCCGGTCACCGACCGTACGGTCCAGCGGCTGCCGGCGTACGACTCCTCGCGGGTCGCCCCGCCCTGGATGCGGGTGAGGTCGAGCGGCACGTGCGTCCGGGCATGCTTGCTCGGGCGACGACGTGACGGCATGGCCCCAGTCTGACGGCAACCCACCGGAGAACCGACCACCGCCCCTGACCGCAGTCACCGGGACGGGCCCGGCTATCGGTGTGTTGCGAACCCGGCGGGCCCGGGGATGCCGTCAGGCCGGGGATGTCCTGAGGGCGCGCTGTCAGGCGTAGGTCCGGAAGCCTCGGCCGGTCTTGCGACCGAGGTAACCGGCCCTGACCAGATGCTCGAGCAACGGGGCCGGGGCGTAGCCGCGCTCACGGAACTCGAGAT
Source organism: Terracoccus sp. (assembly GCA_040007275.1). Classification (GTDB taxonomy): domain Bacteria; phylum Actinomycetota; class Actinomycetes; order Actinomycetales; family Dermatophilaceae; genus DSM-29435. Next base: position 8,154 of record JBDTVJ010000032.1, on the reverse strand, counting down.
AGAGCTCACGTTCGATGGCAAGCGAGACGTCCAGGCCCACCGCGTCGAGCAGCTCGAACGGGCCCATGGGCAGGCCGCAGCCGGTCTTCATGGCGGTGTCGATGTCGTCGGCTGTCGAGTAGTTGGCCTCGAGCATCTTGATGGCGTCGTTGAGGTAGGGGAAGAGCAGCGCGTTGACGATGAACCCGGCCCGGTCGCCACAGGTGACGGCCGTCTTGCCGATCTGCGCGCACAGGGCCTGCGCCGTGGCCACGACGTCGTCGGCCGTCGCGACCGTGTGCACCACCTCCACCAGACGCATCACCAGGGCCGGGTTGAAGAAGTGCAGGCCCACGACGTCACCGGGCCTGCTGGTGGCCGCCGCGCACTCCACGACCGGCAGCGAGCTCGTGGTCGTGGCCAGGATCGCTCCGGGCTTGCAGATCTCGTCGAGGTTCTCGAAGAGCGCCCGCTTGACGGTGAGGTCCTCGACCACGGCCTCGATGACGAGGTCGACGCGCGCAAGGTCGTCGAGCCGTGCACTTCCGGTCAACTGGCGTAGGGCGGCGTCGCGTTCCTGCTCGGTCGCGCGGCCCCGCTGCACGGCCTTTTCAAGACCCTGGGCCACCTCGGCGTGCATCGCCGCGACCTTCGCCTCGGAACGCGCCACGAAGACGACCTCGAGGCCGGCCCGGGCGAGGACCTGCACGATGCCGACGGCCATGGTGCCCGACCCGATGACCCCCACCGAGCGGACGGGCCGCGTCACGACCTCCGACCCCTGGGCCGGCTCGGGGGTCAGCGCATCGGGCACCACCTGCGAGCTGCCCGGCTCGGCGTAGGTGTAGAAGCCATGCCCGCTCTTGCGCCCCCGCATCCCAGCGCTCACCATCTGCTTGATGACCGGGCTCGGAGCGTGCAGCCGGTCGCGTCCCTGCTTGTACATCGTGTCGAGGATCTCGTAGGCCGTGTCGAGGCCGATGAGGTCCATCAGCGCGAGGGGGCCCATCGGGTAGCCGCAGCCGAGCTTCATGGCGGCATCGATGTCTTCACGAGTCGCGTACTTGCTTTCGTACATCGACACGGCGTGGTTGAGGTAGCCGAAGAGCAGGGCGTTGGCGATGAAGCCCGCCTTGTCGCCGACGATCACCGGCTTCTTGCCGAGCCGTTCGGCGAGCGCCTTGACCTCCTCGAAGACCTCGTCGCTCGTGATGACCGTCTTGATCACCTCGACGAACTGCAGCACCGGCGCCGGGTTGAAGAAGTGCATGCCGACCACCCGCTTGGGGTTGACCGTGGCGACGGCGATCTCGGTGACCGGCAGGCTCGAGGTGTTCGTGGCCAGGATCGCGTCGTCGGCGACGATGGCATCGAGCCGGGCGAAGATCTGCTTCTTCAGCGCCAGCTGCTCGGGCACCGCCTCGATGACGAGCTGGCAGTGCCTCAGGTCGGTCATGTCAGAGGTGAAGCGCACCCGGGCGTGCAGCGCCTGCTCGTCGTCGGCGTTCAGCTTGCCGCGGGTCACCGCCCGGCCCGTCGAGTGGGCCAGCACTCCCTTGCCCTTCTGCACCGCGTCGTCGCTCACCTCGACCGCGACCACGTCGATGCCGTTGCGGGCGAACACCTCCACGATGCCGGCGCCCATCGTGCCGAGTCCGATCACGCCTACCTGGGTGAAGTCACGAGCCATGCCCGCAGTCTGGCAGAGCGCGGATGCTGCTCTCGCCGCACCCAGCGTGACGCTCCCCACCCCGACTCCCCGCCCCTCCCCATCACCGCGGACGACTCGTTCGGAGGCTGTTCCACGAGCGTGATCTAGGGTGGGCCGGTGCGTCTCGTCATTGCCCGGTGCAGCGTCGACTACGACGGTCGACTCACCGCCCACCTCCCCCTCGCGACCCGGCTGCTCGTGGTCAAGGCCGACGGCTCCGTGCTCGTGCACAGTGACGGCGGCTCCTACAAGCCGCTCAACTGGATGTCGCCGCCCTGCGCCTTCGCCGAGGCCGCCCCCGACGACGAGCAGGAACGAGCCGGCGTCGTGGCCGTCTGGCACGTGCGGCACGCCAAGACCGACGACCGGCTGACCGTGCTGATCCACGAGGTGCTGCACGACAGCAAGCACGAGCTCGGGATCGACCCCGGCCTCGTCAAGGACGGCGTGGAGGCACACCTGCAGAGGCTGCTGGCCGAGCACATCCACACCCTGGGCCCCGGTTGGTCGCTCGTTCGGCGTGAGTACATGACCGCGATCGGCCCGGTCGACATCCTGGCCCGCAACGACTCGGGCGGCAGCGTCGCCGTCGAGATCAAGCGTCGCGGTGACATCGACGGGGTCGAGCAGCTCACGCGCTACCTCGAGCTGATGAACCGCGACCCGCACCTGACCCCGGTCAGTGGCGTCTTCGCGGCCCAGGAGATCAAGCCCCAGGCGCGCACCCTCGCCGAGGACCGCGGCATCCGGTGTGTCGTGCTCGACTACGACGCCCTCAAAGGCGTGGACAACGCCGACTCCCGCCTCTTCTGAGCACGCCGCTGGGGGCACCGTTCACCCCTGGGACACCGTTCAACCGAGCGACTGGCGGCTCATCCCGTCGGCGTCCACGAACAGCAACACCGGCGCGGACGCCGAGCCGCCACGAACCACGACGACCGTCTCGCCGCGATGTCGGTCGACGATCTCCTCGAAGCCGATCGCCGCGTCGGAGAGGGAGTCGCGGGCCAGCTCGAGCGCAGCACCGAGGTGCTCGGCCAACGACTCGACGCGGCCGGTCCCGGTGAGGTTGGCGGCGGCGTAGACGGCTGCCACCTTCTCGCGCGCCAGCGACAACGCCAACGCCTCGACGTCAGCGAGCCCGGGTGGGTTCACCACGATGAGCCGGGCTGCGCACTGCAGGTCACTCATGACCCGACCGTAGCGCCACGCCACGACACCCACCCGTCAGTCGTTCTCCATCGCGAGAGGGGGGAGCCCTCGGGAGGCACGAATGACCTCTACCAGCTGGCCCATGATCTCGGTCAGCCCGAAGTGTTTGGGCGTGAACACCATCGCGACCCCGGCAGCGCGCAGGGCAGCGGCATCCGGTTCGGGAATGATGCCGCCCACGACCACGGGCACATCGCCGGCGCCGGCCTCGGCCAGGCCACGCAGCACGGCCGGCACCAGCTCCAGATGCGAACCGGAGAGGATCGAGAGCCCCACGAGATGCACGTCCTCGGCGACGGCGGCCGCGACGATCTGCTCGGGCGTGAGCCGGATGCCCTGGTAGATCACCTCGAACCCGGCGTCGCGAGCCCGCACGGCGACCTGCTCTGCGCCGTTGCTGTGCCCGTCGAGGCCGGGCTTGCCCACCAGCAGGCGCAGCCGCTCACCGAGCTCGTCTCCGGTGCGAAGCACTGCCTCGCGCACCTCTGAGAGGGCGTCGCCGGGCTCCGACGGCCCCATCCCCACCGAGCCGGACACTCCGGTCGGGGCGCGGTACTCCCCGAACTGCGCACGCAGGGTGGCGGCCCACTCGCCGGTGGTGACCTCCGCCCGCGCGCACTCGATCGAGGCGGCCATCAGGTTCGTCCCGGAGACCGCGTCGGCAGCCAGCCTCTGCAGGGAGGCAACGGCCCGGGCGGCCCGGGCCGGGTCGGCGTCGCGAGCTTCGCGCCAGCGCTGCACGTTCCGGACGGCAGCGCCCTCTGCGTCGACCTCGACGCTCTGGGTCACCGACGCGAGATCGGCCGTCAGCGGACTGGGCTCGGTGCTCTGGTACCGGTTGAGGCCGACGATGACGTCCTCGCCCGACTCGATGCGCCGCCTTCGCTGGGCATGCGAGGCCACCAGGGCCGACTTCATGTAGCCGGACTCGACCGCAGCCACGGCGCCACCGAGCTGCTCGACCTGGGCCATCTCAGCCCGCGCACCAGCCACCAGCTCGGCGACCTTGGCCGTCACCACGACGGAGCCCTCGAAGAGGTCGTCGTAGTCGAGCAGGTCGGACTCGTAGGCCAGCACCTGCTGCATCCGCAGACTCCACTGCTGGTCCCACGGCCGGGGCAGGCCCAGGGCCTCGTTCCACGCCGGCAGCTGCACGGCTCTGGCGCGCGCGTCCTTGGAGAGGGTGACGGCCAGCATCTCGAGCACGATCCGCTGCACGTTGTTCTCGGGTTGCGCCTCCGTGAGGCCGAGGCTGTTGACCTGCACGCCGTACCGGAACCGTCGCGACTTCACGTCGGTCACCCCGTAGCGCCGCTCGGTCAGCTCGTCCCACAGTTCGACGAACGCCCGCATCTTGCACATCTCCTCCACGAAGCGCACGCCCGCGTTGACGAAGAACGAGATACGGGCGACCACCTCGCCGAAATCCTCGGGCGGCACCTGCCCCGAGTCGCGCACGGCATCCAGCACCGCGATCGCCGTCGAAAGGGAGAAGGCGAGCTCCTGCACGGGCGTCGCCCCGGCCTCCTGGAGGTGGTAGCTGCAGATGTTGATGGGGTTCCAGCTCGGGATCTCACGCACCGTGTAGGCCACCAGGTCGGTGATCAGCCGCAGGGAGGGGGCGGGCGCGAAGACGTACGTGCCACGCGAGAGGTACTCCTTGATGATGTCGTTCTGCGTCGTGCCGGAAAGGCTACGTACCGCCTCGACCGGGTCGCTCCCCGCCTGCAGCGCCTGGCCTTCGGCCGTGACCTGGTAGAGCGCGAGCAACCACATGGCGGTGGCGTTGATCGTCATCGAGGTGTTCATCTCAGCAAGCGGGATGCCGTCGAAGAGGGCCATCATGTCGCCGATGTGGCTGACCGGCACCCCTACCTTGCCGACCTCACCACGAGCCAGCGGGTGGTCGGGGTCGTAGCCCGTCTGGGTGGGCAGGTCGAAGGCGACCGACAGCCCCGTCTGGCCCTTGTCGAGGTTTCTGCGGTAGAGCGCGTTGCTGGCGGCGGCACTGGAGTGGCCGGCGTAGGTTCTCATCACCCAAGGACGGTCGCGTGGACGGTCGCGTGGACGGTCCGTGCGCGGAGTGAGTTCGACCTCGGCCATGGACCGACCGTAGCGGCGTCGTGACGAGGTTGGGAGTGGCTCAGGCGGTGAGAGGCGCCACAGTCGCGCCGCTGGCACGACGGGCGAGGATGCGGTCGAGCCGGCATCCGCGCAACAGTCGCGACGTGCGGTCGCTCGGGTCGACGAGCAGCAGTCGACGGTCTGCTCGGGTGGCACGACGGTGCAGGTGCACCAGCACCCCGAGCCCGGTCGCGTCGCCGATCTCGGCCTCACGAAGGTGCAGGCGCAGATCGCCCGTTCCCTGGTTGATGACCGCGTGGATGGCATCGCGGATGTCGGGAACGCTGTGGACGTCAAGGCGCCCATCGATGTAGATGTCGTGGCCGTCGGGCCCGCTGGTGATGTGGATGGCACCTGGGCGGTGGTGGAAGGACTGAACGTTCAGCGTCATCGTGACCCCTCTTAATGCTGCTGTTGTCACACATGATGACGCGCCAACAGCGAAAAGTGTTACCCATCGGAGTCAAGAAAGGGTCAAGAAAATACCACTGCTGAAGTTCACTTCTCAACCAGGGTGGCCTTGGCCTCGCGCATCGGGATGCCGCCGGCGAGCCGTCTGGCGGATTCCCAAAGAGCACAGTGCCCTCCGGCTCAGTCGAACCAGTCGTCGTCGGGCTCTCGCTGCACGTCGGCCCCGAGGGCTCGCAGAGCCTGTTCGAAGCGGGGGTACCCACGGTCGATGTGGTGCACCCCGCTCACCAGCGTCTCGCCCTCGGCCACCAGCCCGGCCACCACGAGCGCGGCGCCGGAGCGGATGTCGCTCGACTCGACCGGCGCCCCGGAGAGCAGCGGCACGCCATGGGTCATCACGTGGTGCCCGTCGATCTGGGTGTCCGCGCCGAGACGAGCCAGCTCCTGCACGGTGCGAAACCTGGCCTCGAAGAGGTTCTCCGTCACCATCGCGCTGCCCTGCGCCACGGCGTTGTAGGTCAGGGCGAAGGGCTGCAGGTCGGTCGGGAACCCCGGGTAGGGCAGGGTCGCCACGTCGAAGGCCCGAGGTCGGTGCGGCCCCGACGAGACTCGGAAGCCGCGCTCGGTCGGTTCGACCCGGCAGCCGGCGGCCCGCAGTGCAGCGAGCGGGGCGCCCAAGTGATCGACCACCCCGCCCACCACCTCGATCGAACCGCGCGTGGTGGCCGCCACGAAGGCCCACGTACCTGCTGCGATGCGGTCGGGGACGACCCGGTGGGTCGTCGGCGTCAGAGCATCGACACCGTCGACGACGATCCGCGACGTGCCCGCGCCCTGGACGCGCGCCCCCATCTCGACGAGCATCTCGGCTATGTCGACGATCTCGGGCTCACGGGCCACGTTCTCGATCGTCGTCCGCCCCGACGCCAGCACCGAGGCCGTGAGCACGTTCTCGGTTGCTCCGACGCTCGGAAAGTCGAGACGGATGTCGGCTCCCGACAGGCCATGCGGTGCCTTGGCGACCAGGTACCCGTGCGTCACGTGGACCGTGGCGCCCAGTGCCTCGAGGGCTGCGGCGTGCAGGTCGAGACCACGTGAGCCGATGGCGTCCCCTCCGGGCACGGCCACGTCGGCCTCGCCGACCCGGGCCACGAGCGGCCCCAGCACGGAGATTGAGGCTCGCAGCGCCCGCACGAGCTCGTAGTCGGCCCGGTGGCCCAACGTCTGCGGCACGTCAAGACGAACGACGCCGGCCACCGGGTCATGCTCGACCACGACGCCCAAACGGCGCAGGAGCTCGGCCATGATCGACACGTCGGCGATCTCGGGGACGTTCGTCAGCGTGGTCGACCCCGGGGCCAGCAGAGCGACGGCCATCAGCTTCAGGGCACTGTTCTTGGCGCCGACCACGCGAGCCTCACCCGTCAGGCGACCGCCGCCGACGACCCTGAAGCGCTCTCTCACCCTGAGACCCTATCCGGCACGCAGCCCGACCGGACTCCGCGAGAACGCGTACGCCCAGGGCCGGTGGGACGGGCCGGTCACGGGCCGGTCGCGGGCCGGTCGCGGGCCGGTCGCAGCGGATGAGAGCATGGCGCCATGGTCAACCTGACGAAGATCTACACCCGGACCGGCGACGACGGGACCACCAGCCTGGGTGACTTCTCGCGCACCAGCAAGAACGACCCGAGACTGCACGCCTACGCCGACACCAACGAGGCCAACGCCGCCATCGGGGTGGCGCTCGCCAGCGGCCAGCTGCCCGACGAGGTCCGCACGACCCTGCTGCGGGTGCAGAACGAGCTCTTCGACGTGGGGGCCGACCTCTGCACCCCCCTCCGCCAGAGCTACCAGTACCCACCCCTGCGGGTCGAGCAGCCGTGGATCGACGACCTTGAGACCGACTGTGACCACTACCTCACGCGGGTAGAGACGCTGAGGTCGTTCATCCTGCCCGGCGGAGCTCCCGGGTCGGCCTACCTGCACGTGGCCACCACCGTGGTCCGTCGCTCCGAACGCGCGGCGTGGGCTGCCATCGAGGTGTACGGCACCCAGCCCGGCGACGAGAAGGGTGTAGGTGGGGTCAACCCGCTCACTGCGACCTACCTCAACCGCCTCTCCGACCTGCTGTTCATCCTGGCCCGAGTCGCCAACCTCTCGATCGGTGGCGACGTGCTGTGGCAGCCGGGCGGAGGTCGCCTGGCCCCGCCGGAGCGGCATCCGAAACCCTGACTCGACTGCCGCGCTCTCTGGCGCGACGCGGCGCGTGTCACGCCGTCAGGGACAGCCTGACGGGCGGGTATCAACACCCATTTGGCATGCTTCACCCTGTCCACAGTCGCGCGTCGGCCCCGTCGGTCTGTGCCTTCCCGCTCGAAATCATGCGCGCTCGCGGCTCAGTACTCGTTGGCGAGTCTTGCTCCCCGGTGTCGTCCTGCTCGATCGTGACTTCCCGAATGAGGAGCTACGACTTCAGGCCGCCCTGCTGTTCGGCGGGCCGGAGCGGTCGTCGACGCCGCGGCCGTCTCCCAGATAAGGATGACGCCCGCTCGATCATGATCGAAGCAACGCAGCGCCGCATCGCGCGCGTCGAAGATCTCAAGCACACTGTCGAGACCGACTCCGACCCCTCGACAAGCAGCGTAGTCGTGCTCGGGGTCACCCTAGGTCCATCTCGCGGGAGCCTGCGAGGGTGCTGGCGAGGGTCGAGCGCGTCC
>JBDTVJ010000031.1:0-28528 GCA_040007275.1 Terracoccus sp. | reverse complement strand
TCGACGACGACGGGCTGGCCGAGCTGCTCGAGCCGTACGCCGGCCACCGCTACCGCGTGCAGCACCTGCTCGGCCTCGCGGGCCACCACCGCCCCCGGCATGCACCCCGGATGCCGCCCCGCCGCCACCTGCCCAACCGCACTCGCTGACGCCGCGCAGCCCCTTGACCGGTCACGGGCCACGGGCGCCCCGAGAGGCCACAGCCGGGTCTGAGCGGCTCTTCGGCACCCGCGCGCGCGGGTCGCCTCGGACCGTCTGTGACGCTCGAGCGGGCCGCCTTCGGGTGGGTCACGGAGTGCGGCCGTGGACCCCGTGACGGACGACCACCCTCGGCGCATACAGGTGCGGGCCCGTTGCGCAACCCGTACACCGCTGGCTGCTGGGTGTGATGCTCGAGGAATGAGAGTCCTGTTCTCGACCACGGCCGGTGCCGGCCACTTCGGGCCAATGGTGCCCATCGCCAAGGCGTGCGCCGCCGCGGGGCACGAGGTACGCGTGGCTGCTCCTGAGTCGTTCGCCCCTACTGTTATCGCGAACGGCTTTGTGCACGAGCCGTTTCCGGACGTGCCGGCTGAAGTCAAAGGGCCGTTCCTCGCCGGGCTCGTCCGCCTTCCGCCGGCGGAGAGCAACGTCGAAGTTCTCCGTGAGGTGTTCTGTCGGCTCGACGCACAGGCGGCGTTGCCGACCCTCAAGGCGCTGCTCGACCGGTGGCGGCCAGACATCGTGCTGCGCGAACCGTGCGAGTTCGGTTCGCTCGCAGCGGCGGAGTCGGCGCACGTGCAGCATGCCCAGGTTGCGATCGGCATGGGCTCGCTCGAGCTGTGGGCTCGTGAGCACCTCGCAGAGCCGCTGGCCGAGCTGGGATCCAAGGCCGGCCTTCCCTCTGGCCGACTGGCCGATGCCGCGGCCCTCGAAGTGGTCTTCACGAGCGTGCCGGAGCGGCTCGACGAGGCGGGGACGCGTAGCGACCAAGGTCGCGCGCGCACGTACCGTTACCGCTATGCGACGTCGGTGCCGCGAAAGGCGACCGTGCCCCCGACGTGGGGCGACCCCCGACGGCCGCTCGTGTACGTCTCCTACGGGTCGGTCGCCGGCGGGTTCACCAAGTTCGTCGAGATGTTCCGGCTCACGCTCGAGGCGTTGGCCGACTCACCCGTGCGCGTGCTGCTCACTGTCGGCAACGGGTGCGACCCGGCGAGCCTGAACCCCCTGCCCGCCAACGCGCACGTCGAGCGGTGGTGGCCGCAGGAGCAGGTGATGCCGGATACCGCTGTCGTCGTGGGTCATGGCGGTTTCGGCACGACGATGATCGCTATCGCGGCAGGGGTTCCCCAGCTGGTGATCCCGCTCTTCGCCATCGACCAGAGGATCAACGCCAAGCGGGTCGCGGCCACTGCCGTAGGAATGCGTCTCGACGGCGGTTCGGTCGCCGCGGGCCAGGTCGCGGCCCACGTGCGTCACCTCATGAATGACCCGACCCATCAGCGCGAGGCCCGACGGATGGCCAAGGAGATGGCCGCCATGCCCAGCGCTTCGGACGTCGTGTCCGTCATCGAGATGCTTGCGCGCCGCACCACGGAGTGGGCTCACCCTCGGGCGAGTTGACCGCGGGCCGTGCGCCGCCTCTGGTCACGATCGGTTGATGGTCGGAAATCGACGATATCCAGCAAGAGCGTGAGACGTGAAGGCGTCGGCGACCTGGACCGAAGTGCACGACCCGTCGGCCACGACGAACCCGAACCCGGGTCGCCGTTGGGTCGGCACGTCAAGGCGCACCCGCAGCAGGTCGCCGTCGGCGGCCGACGTGGGCGAGAGCATGATGCCGCATCCGTCCCGGGACACCTCGGGCACCAGGCCTCGGAACAGCCCCAGGGCGCGCTGGGTCTCGGCCGTGACGACGACCACGCCCTCGGCGCCATCCACGAGCGTGGTGGCCTCGAGCAGGGCCGCCTCCATCGGGGTGCTGCAGAGGTTCTCCGCGTCGTCGACGAGGATGCCGAGCTCGGGGGTGGCCCGTCGCAGCTCGACGAACGTGTCGGTGTCGGCGGCGGCGAGCAGGTGCAGACCGGGAAGTCCGGCCAGCTCGAGCAACCGCGAGCGCCGGCCGGTGACGACAGCGACGGGTCTCCCGGCGGCGACGAGCTGCTGGGCGATCAGCGCCAGGGTCGTCGACCGACCGCTGCGAGCGGGACCGGCCACGAGCAGTCGCCGTCCGGAGGTCGCCGGGTCGAGATGCACGGTCGTGGCGGCGTCTCCGCCCAAGCCCAGAGACAGGGACCGTCCGTCGGGCTGCAGCTCGGTCGGGGTGACGATGGCGGGTAGGGCGCGTACCTGCCACGGCAGGGAACAGAGCGGTAGGTCGTGACTGCGAAGACGAGCCACGTCGGCTGCCGACGCCACGGCCGCGATCTGACTCGCCTCCTCGACCGAGGCCCCGATGTGGGCCAGGTGCACGAGGTGGCCACCGGGCAGCTCGTACCCTCGCCCCGGCGGCAGCGAAGGACCGCCTCGCCGAGCGTCGACGCCCGCCAGGGTGAGGTCGAGCGGGTCGGGCATGTTCAGCACGATGCGACGCTGGAGCAGCCCGGAGATGCGCCCGGTGCTCACCGCCCGGCCGCCAGCGACGAGCAGGCGTAGGCCTGCCGACAACCCGTCCCGCGCCAGGCGCAGCAGCTCGTCGGTCGGCTCTCCGTGGTCGACGTCGGAGAAGGCGTCCTCCATGGCCTCCCAGCCGTCGATGACGAGCACCGTGTGTGCCGGTCGGCGGTCGCCGTCAGCGCTGGCCCGGCTGGCGGCCGCGATGCGTGAGACCACTCTTCGCGCGAGGGCGGGGTCGTCCGCGGACGTCACCGAGCCCACGTGGGGCAGGGCCAGCAGGTCGGCCAGTGCGCCGCGACGCCCCTCGAGCACGTGGACGTGCAGGTCGGCGGGGGAGTGTCGCTCGGTCAGGCCGACCACGAGCGATCGAAGCGCGGTGGACCGCCCCGTTCTCGAGCCGCCGGCGATCCCGAGGTGACCGTCCGCTTCGGGGTGCCACGTCAGCACTGGTTGGCTCTGCTGCTCGGGCTCATCACGCAGACCGATCGGCACCCCACGCTCAGCCCGCGGCAGTACCGAGGTCGGTAACACGTCAGGCAGGGGTGGCAACCAGGGCGCCGACGTGGCGTCGATCGACAGCGCAGCCGCGGCCGCCCGAGCCGCGTCGACGATCGCGGCGAGCTCGGTGCGTTCACCTGCTCCGCGGCCCGGCGCCCGGGGTGGGGGCTCGGCCAGGTTCGACCAGCGAAGCGGCCAGACCCTGGTCTCGGTGTCGGCTTGGCGCTCCCTCGCCAGGGGGGCGCCGACGTGGGCGAACTGCACCTCGAGGAGGCGCTGGTCGGCCGTGCGCACGAAGGCACGGCCCGGCATCCGGTCGCTGATGGTCGCGGCCCGCGGGTCCTCGATGACGTCGTCGCTGTCGGAGCGGTCACGCACGCGCAGCGCCACCCGCAGTGAGACGTTGGCGCGCATGTCGGCGCTCACGATGCCTCCGGGCCGCTGGGTGGCGAGCACGAGGTGCACCCCGAGCGAGCGCCCGATGGCCGCCAGCTGCACCAGACCAGCCACGAAGTCCGGCAGCTCGTCGGCGAGCATCTTGAACTCGTCGACGACGATCACGAGCCGGCCGAGGCGCGGTAGCGACGGGTCGGTCAGGCGACGTCTCCGGTGGTCGTCGAGGTCCTTGGCGCCGCTGCCTGCCAGCACCCGTTCGCGGCGCTTCAGCTCGGCGCCGAGCGAGGTGAGGGCGCGAGAGGTCAGACTCTCGTCGAGGTCGGTGACCAGGCCCACCACATGGGGCAACCGGGCACACTCCTTGAAGGCCGACCCACCCTTGTAGTCGATCAGCACGAATCCGAGGTCGTCAGGGCGGCTCGACCCGGCAAGCCCGGCCACCAGCGTCTGCAGCATCTCCGACTTGCCCGACCCGGTCGTGCCGCCCACCAGAGCGTGGGGGCCGTGGTCGGCGAGGTCGAGCCAGTACGGACCCTCGCGCGTCACCCCGACCAGGGCCCGCGGGGGGCCGTTACCAGCGGCCCAGGCCCGGACCACGTCGGTCGCCACTGTAGGGTCAGCGCCCTCCTGAGCGGCGAGCTCACGCAACCCGAGCTGCTCCGGCAGACCCGCGTCGCCGCAGCGAGGGGTGGCATCCTGCAACGGGCACAGTGAGCTGGCGAGGCGCTCGAGCCAACCACCGGTCGGCAGGTCGGGCACGATGCCGGCCGGCCCGCCGACCACACCCTGGCGCGTCGTCAAGGTTGCCCGGGGCTCGGTCGACGCGTGCACCTCGATCTGGCTGACCGTCTCGACGGGGAGGTCCGAGACCGAGGCATCGAGGCAGATGAAATGGATGCCGAGCCCCGGACCGGACCGCAGCAGCTCAGGCACCCCGACGACGGAGCGCAGCTCTCGGGCGCCGTCGAGCACCACCACGACCGCCGGGAGGGCGGCCAACGCGTTGTCGTCGTGGGCTGAACGGGCTGAGGCTCTCGAGCTCATCTGCTCCATGAGCTCGGCCCCGCGTGCTGCGACCGACAGCCCGTCGCCAAGCGTGCCGACCCGCGCCATCGATCGTGGCCCCCCGTTGAGGTGCGGTGTGCGGGCGAGCCAGGCCCAGTCGGTGTCGGGTCTCGGGGAGGTGGTGAGCAGCACGACCTCGAGACGCTGCGGTGAGTGCCACACGCACAGCTGGGCGAGCATCGACCCGGTGATGGCGAGTACCCGTTCGCGCGGGCCGGCCACCCCGACCACGCCCGAGTCGGCGAGGTCGCACGTGACCGGCACGTCGCGGGAGGCCGGTGTCGGGCCGGTGGGCTCGCCCGTCACGGTGGCGCGCGAGGATAGGTCCGCGCTGCCGATCCGAACGACGAGGTCGTCCGGGTCGCCCGGCGTGCGTTGCCATAGCTGTGCGTCACGCAGCTGGGCCACCATCGCCACCTCGGCGAGGTCGGGGTGTTCTGCTCGTCGGGTCCGCTCGTCCCTCTCGACGGCGCTCTCGAGCTGGCGATCGGCGCACGCCACGGCCGCCGCGTGGTCGGCCAGCTGTCGGCGGAACGACGTGCGGCCGTGACGGCGATCGCTCCACCACTGGCCGAGCAGCATCACCGGTGACATCAGGGCGAAAAGCAGCATGACCGGCGAGCTCAGCACCAGGGCCAGTGCACCGGAGAGTACGAGCGGCGTCAAGGACGCCAGCAACGGCATCCGGGCTCGCTCTGAGCGCGTGGGTGGTGTCGGGTATGCGACGGCGAGAGGGGGCGCTGTCGAGACGAACCGCGGCCGCCGGTGCAGTCGCAGGACGCCGTCGCCCAGCGTGACCGGCGCCGGTGTTGTCGCTGGTCGCCGCAGCGCAAGGGTGGTCGAGGCGAGCCGGATCCTGGCGTCCGCCTCCAGGGAGACCCCGGCTGGTGGAGTCGGCCGGTCGTTGACCCTGGTGGGGTTGGTCGGCTCGACGTCGCGCAGCGTCACTCCGTCGTCGCCGACGGTCAGCGTGGCGTGAGACCGCGACACACCGGCGTCATCGAGCCGGATGGCGCAGTGCGGCGCGCGCCCGATCACGTGTTCGCCCCGGCCCAGCGGGATGCGGCGGCCGGCCCCGGGCCCACCTACCACGTGCAGCTCGAGCAGCCCGACCGGCCGACCCGGCCGCCGACCGGAGGTGAACCCGCTGGAGCGGGCGGTGAGCGCGGCCCCCTGAAGGAGAGGCGGGACTCCCATCTCGGCATCGTCGCTCACCAGGATGCCGTCCACCTCGAACCCGTCGGACGCGCCTTGCAGCAGTGCTGCAAGGCGGCCACGCACGACGCCGAACGACGTGGCCGGCGCGCACTCGACCAGCACGTCGAGGTGTCCGCTGGGGTTCGAACGGGGATCGATGAGGCGCAGCCGCAGTCGCATGGGAGTCTCCTTCGTGGGCGCTGTCAGCCAAACGGAGAACGGCGCATCACGCGTCTCGTCGTCCACAGCTGTGGACGACGGGATCGAGGGAGCCTGCAGATCAGGTATCGTCTGGCCCCGGCGCGGCGACTTGACAAGGTTGTCCACAGGTTGGCGTTCTGGCCGGTGCGAGCGGTGACTCGTGAAATACGCTTCGGCGCTAGGAAGGTGCAACGTGGGGCAGGATGTGCCCCGAACTCGACCAGTCAGGGGGTCAGCAATGTCGATACACGAGGCCCAGCGGCACGTCGAGGGTGAGGTTCGCGAGCTGATCCGCCGCTCGGGGATCGACCCTGCTCACGACATCGTGGGCGTACGTCGCCTCGTGCAGGATGCGGTCCAGGACTACGACGACCGGTCCCTCCACGGTGGGCTGCCCCCACTCGGTGACCAGCGGTCAGCCGTCCACGCGATCCTCGCGGTCGTGGCCGGCTACGGAGCGTTGCAGCAGTACTTCGACGACCCCACCGTGGAAGAGATCTGGATCAACTCCCCATCCCAGATCTTCGTGGCCCGCGAAGGGGTGGCGGAGCTGACCACCACGATCCTGACGGCCGATGAGGTGCGTGACCTGGTCGAGCGGATGCTCAAGGCGTCAGGTCGACGGGTCGACCTCAGCTCACCTTTCGTCGACGCCACCCTCTCCGACGGTTCGCGGCTCCATGTCGTCATCCCCGACATCGCGCGCGCCCATTGGCAGGTGAACGTCAGGAAGTTCGTCGTCAAGGCCGATCACCTCGACGATCTGGTCAAGCTCGGCACCGTTACGAAGCAAGCGGCGACCTTCCTCGGGGCGGCGGTCGCCAGCGGTCTCAACGTGCTCGTCGCCGGTGGCACCCAGGCCGGGAAGACGACCCTGCTCAACTGCCTCGCGGCCGCGATCCCCCCGCGGGAGCGGGTGGTCACCTGCGAGGAGGTCTTCGAGCTCAAGATCCCCCTGCGCGATGTGGCCTCGATGCAGTGCCGGCAGCCCAGTCTCGAGGGCACGGGCGAGGTGCCGTTGCGCCGCCTGGTGAAGGAGGCGCTCCGGATGCGGCCCTCGCGCATCATCGTCGGCGAGGTACGCCAGGAGGAGAGCCTCGACCTGCTCATCGCGCTCAACAGCGGCGTCCCCGGCATGTGCTCGGTGCACGCCAACAGCGCACGCGAGGCCGTCACAAAGATGTGCACGCTACCGCTCCTCGCCGGCGAGAACGTGTCGAGCCGCTTCGTGGTGCCCACCGTGGCGGCGGCCATCGACATCGTGGTGCACGTCGCCCTCGAGCGTGACGGCGTACGCCGCGTGCGCGAGATCGTGGCCGTGCCCGGTCGGACCGAGGGCGACATCATCGAGGTAGCCGACCTCTTCGTCACGCGCGGCGGGCGGCTTCGCCGCGCCGATGGGTTCCCGCCACACCGCGAGTCGTTCGAGCGGGCCGGCTATGAGTTGTCCGCGTTACTGGCTCAGGGCGACTCGTGATCTCGCCCGTGGCCATCGGTCTGATCCTGGGCGCCGGCGCCTTCTGCATCTACTGGTCGTTCTGGCCGCAGGACGATGCGCCGAAGTCGCCGCGCGCCCGCCACGGCTTCATGGCGCGGCTGCAGGACCATCTCAACCAGGCCGGCTACCCCTCCGTCACCCCGACGAACATCGTGGTCGGTTCGGTCGTGCTGTTCGTGCTCGTCTTCCTGTTCGGCGCCGTCGTCACGCGCGTCGTGCCCATCGCCCTGTGCTTCGCCGTCTTCGCCGGGGCGGTGCCGATCTCGTTGGTGCGCATGCGAGCCCGCGAGCGCCGCAACAAGATGCGAGACCTGTGGCCGGATGCCGTCGACAACATCACCTCGGGTGTCCGGGCTGGCCTGGCCCTGCCCGAGGCGCTCGCCCAGCTTGCCGTGCACGGCCCCGAAGAGCTGCGACCCGCCTTCGCGGCGTTCGCCGAGGACTACCGGGCCACGGGACGCTTCCATGACTGCCTCGACCGCCTCAAGCACCGCCTCAGCGACCCGGTCGCCGATCGCCTGGTCGAGTCGCTACGCATCGCACGCGAGGTCGGTGGCAGTGACCTCGGCAAGCTGCTGCGCACCTTGTCGACCTTTCTGCGCGAGGACTCACGAACTCGTTCTGAGCTCGAGACCCGGCAGGGGTGGACGGTGAACGCAGCGCGGCTCGCTGTCGCTGCGCCCTGGGTCGTACTCGCCATGCTCGCCTTCAAGGGCGGTTCGCTCTCGGCGTACTCCTCGCCGACGGGGTGGCTCATCCTCGCGATCGGTGGCGGGCTCACGATGCTCGCTTACCGGATCATGGTGTGGATCGGCCGGCTGCCCGACGAGGAACGGGTGCTGCGATGAAGGGCGCTTTCGCCTCTCCCCTCGACGTCTTCGACGATCATTGGTCGTGGCCCGGCGCCATGGTGGGGCTGCTCGTGCTGGCCGGAGTCGCGCTCATCGTGGCGGGTCTACCCGTGCACCGGCGGCCGAGCCTCGATGACCGGCTCGAACCGTACCTGCGCGACACCCCGCGCCCGTCGACCCTGCTCATGGCGCCGGGGCCGGCTCGTGGGCCCTTCGGTTTCGGGGAGCTGTTCGCCCCCCACGTGGCCAAGCTGGGCACCGTGATCGACCGGATCCTCGGTGGGGCGCCGTCCGTGGCTCGTCGTCAGCTGCGCGCCGGTCAACCGGCCGATGTCGAACGGTTTCGTGCCGAGCAGGTGCTCTGGGGTGCTGGCGGAGCCGTAGCCGGTCTGATCGGCACCGCTCTGCTGGCGGCGTCGCGACGTGAGCTGTCGGTGCCGCTGCTCGTCATGTTCACCGTTCTCGGAGCGGCCCTGGGGGTGATTCTGCGCGACACCGCCCTCTCGAGCACGGCGTCTCGTCGCGAGCAACGAATGCTCGCTGAGTTTCCCACCACGGCCGAGCTGCTCGCGCTGGCGGTGAGCGCCGGTGAAGGGGCGACCGGAGCACTCGAACGGGTCTGCCGGCTCTCGCACGGAGAGCTGTCTGACGAGCTGCGCCGTTGCCTGGCCGACGCGCGGGCCGGCGCCAACCTGCCGACCGCCCTTCAGGGCCTGGCCGATCGCACCGGGCTGATGAGCCTCAGCCGTTTCGTCGACGGAATCGTCATCGCGGTCGAGCGGGGGACGCCCCTGGCCGAGGTGCTACGAGCTCAGGCGCAGGACGTCCGTGAGGAGGGCCGACGGTTCTTGATGGAGCAGGGCGGGAAGAAGGAAATCTTCATGATGATGCCCGTGGTCTTCCTGATCCTGCCCGTCACGATCCTCTTCGCCATCTACCCCGGAATCAGCTTTCTCAACTTTCAACTCTGACCGAACCTTGAGCAGCACCAGATCAACTCACCGCACCACCATCGAAGGAGATCTCATGAGCGCCATCGTCAGCGCTACCCGTCGTCAGCAGGAGCGCCTGGCTGCGGCCGTCGTCGCCCGTATCGGCGGACGCCGTGACCGGGGCGATGTGCCCGGCTGGGTGCTGATCACCCTGATGACGGCCGGCCTCGTCACGGCCATCTGGGCCATCGCCGGCCCTCAGCTCAGCGCCCTGTTCGAGACCGCCATCAAGGGCGTCTCGGGGCCCGGCAAGTAGCCGGCGGCCCACCGAACCACGACGACCGACAGCGATCATGCGCGCCTTCCTGCTCCGACGGAGCGAGGCCGACCACGGTTCGGCCATCGCGGAGTTCGTCATGGTGGCGGCGCTGCTGATGTTCGTCGCGCTCGCGGTCTTCCAGCTCGGTCTGACGCTCTACGTGCGCAACACGCTCATCGCGTCCGCGTCCGAGGGCGCTCGGTACGGCGCTCGTGCGGATGCCGGCTCGGGCGACGCGTCCGGCCGTACGGTCGAGCTGATCACCACAGCGCTCAACTCCTCCTACGCGGCCGATGTCAGCGCCGCGCAGCGGGTCACGAGTGGAGGTGTTCGTGTCGTGGAGGTGACCGTCTCGGCGCCCTTCCCGATTCTCGGGGTGATCGGGCCGTCGGGGGCGATGAGCGTCACCGGGAGGGCGTTCAGCGAGCAGCAGGTCATCGGGACCGCGCCATGAGGCGGCCCAAGAGAGTCACGGCCAGGCTCCGACGCCGGCTGGGCCAGGCTGACGAAGGGCGGGCCATCATTGAGTTCGTCTTCCTCGGGCTCCTGCTGTTGCTGCCGCTGGTCTACCTCGTGCTCACCGCAGCCCGGTTGCAGGCGGCTGCCTTCTCGGCGTCGCTGGCGGGTCGTGAGTCGGGTCGTGCCTTCGTCACGGCGGAGGGTGATGGCGACGCCCGCGCCCGCGCGCAGGCAGCCGCCGGCCTGGCCTTCGACGACTTCGCGTTCTCGACGGGAACCTCCCTGTCGCTCTCCTGCGACGGGTCGCCTTGTCTGCGCCCTGAGGGGACCGTCACGAGCACCGCGACCATCGAGGTCGAGCTGCCCCTGATCCCGGACTTCCTGGCCGAGAGACTGCCCAGCTCGGTGACCATTTCCTCGTCGCACGTGGCCACCGTCGACCGGTTCGTCGCCCGATGAGGCCGCCCAGCCGTCGGATGGCCCCGCCGCGACCGCCGAGGACGCCAACCGGCCCGCGCGACGAGGGGCAGATCAGTGTCTTGATCCTCGGGCTCTTTCTGCTCGTCTCCGCGCTTGTGCTCGGCGCCATCGACGTCACCGCGGCGCAGCTGGCCCGAATGCGACTGCTCGACACGACCGACGCCGTCGCCCTCGACGCCGCCGATGCCCTCGACGAGCAGTCGGCCTACCAGCAGGGTCTCGGAGGTCGGGTGGCGCTGACCGACGCCAGTGTGCGGAAGTCGGCGACCGAGCTGCTCGCCCGCACCCCACGACCGGTCGGGGTCAGTGACTGGGCGGTGGTGCCCCAGACCGGGTCACCCGACGGGGCGACCGCGGTGGTGACGGTCAGCGGTCACGCCGATCTGCCGATGACGGGCTGGTTCCTGCAGAGCCTCGGGGGAGGCGTCACCATCACGGTCACCGCACGGGCGCGCGCTCCACTCGGTTGAGCGATCACCCAGGAGATGAAGATCAGCTACGTCTCCTTCGACGTGCCCGGGTCCGACAAGGGCAGCAACATCAGCCTCAACGCGGCGCACGTGCCCATCAACACCACCGCCATGGTCCGCAACCTCAAGGGCTCGACCCTGCGGGACCGCTCCAACCAGGGATGCGCCTTCCCGACCTTTGGCCGCGGGCCGCGGTCACCGTGCACACGGGTAAGGAAACCGCGACGTCGGCTGACCGCGCCGTCGCGGCCGGCCCAGCGTCATGGACACGCCTGCACCACGGTCAGCGAGGTGACCTTCGTCAGCCCGGTACCACCGACGGCCAACCCCGTGGCCGTTGAGGTCAGCGGCCCACACACGGCTCGGCCGCCCACGACCACGACGACCGTGGGCACGCTCGGCCCGGCCTCACCGGCGAGCAGCACGACCGTCGACCCGAACAGCAGAACGACGCCGGCGAAGCCCCCGAACCGCTTGGCGAGCCGCAGCCGTCCGAAGGCGCGGGCGGCCTGGGTCTTGACCCAGTCCCGCTGGCCGTCCCACGTGCTGTCGTTCGTCACCGAGACGGAGGCGCCCGCGGCGATCCCGGCCAGGACCGTCGCCACCAGCGCCAGCACCACCGCGAGCAGCGTCGCCGTCTTGACCACTGCGGACCAGGGGTCATCGACGCGGTCGACGGCCGTCAATCCGCCGGCGAAGGCCACGGTGCCGAAGACCCCGAGCACGCCTGCGAACAGCGCCGACCACGCCGTTGCCGCCTTCGAGACGGTGGTCAGCTGGTCACGGTTCCGCGTCAGGACCTGCTGCTTCCAGAACTCGACCTCGTCCGCCATCACGCGTCCCGGCGGATGATGACGGGCAGCGGGCCGCCCCAGCCGCAGCCCGTCCGGCCGGGCAGCCGGCCTTCGTGCGGGTTCGGGCAGGTGCAGTCGATGTTGAACCGCCCCACCTCGGTCTCGACGGGCTCGTCGATAGCGCGGAACACCTCGAACTCGAGAGTCTGCTGCAGGCGGTGGCTGCACCGCGGGCACGCCCCGACGAGTACGACGAAGTCGTGGTGCTCGGTCGGCTCGAGGCTCAGGCTGGCCTCGGCGAGCGCCTCGTCGATGGCGCTCTGCCAGCGCATGGTGTTGACCGGCAGGTAGGCCGGTTCCTCCCACCGCACGTCGGTGTCCGGCCAGTGCTCGCCCATCCAGGCCCCCCCTCCGCGACGGCTCGACCGCATCGGCTCGCGATCCAAGCCCGCGAGCAACCTACCGCGAGCCAGGCGTCCCACCGGCCGGAAGCGACTCGGCATACGGTGGCCGTATGACCGAACAGCAGCCGTATGTCGTGGAGCGCGCCCTCGGCGATGTCGAGGTGCGGCGCTACCCGCGCCATGTCGTGGCGCAGACCACGGTGACGGCGAGCTTCGACGGTGCCGGCAGCGCCGCCTTCCGCCGCCTGTTCAAGTACATCGCCGGTCAGAACCGGGCCACGGCGAACATCGCGATGACGGCGCCCGTCACCCAGCAGGGTGACTCGCAGAAGGTCGCTATGACGGCCCCGGTGACCCAGAGTGGCAGCGACGGCCAGTACGTCGTGGCGTTCGTGCTGCCGGCCGATCTCACGATCGACACGGCGCCCGAGCCGACCAACCCCGAGGTCGTGCTGCGGGAGGTGCCCGAACGACTCTCGGTCGCCGTGACGTTCAGTGGCCGTGGGAGCGAGCAGGCCTTTCGTGAGCACGAGGCCAAGCTGCTCGCCACGATCGAGCAGGCCGGCCTCGAGCCGGTCGGCGAGCGCCGCTACGCCCGCTTCGACCCGCCCTACAAGCCGTGGTTCCTGCGGCACAACGAGGTCGTCCAGGACGTCCGAGAAGACACCGAGCCGCCGGAGACCCCCGAGCCATGAGCCGCCAGCCATCCACGAGCAACCGGTGACCACCCCAGCCGCGAACCCCAGCGGGAGCCAGAGAGACGCGCCGGTAGGGGCGGCCCGGGATCGACCGGCTGAGCGGAGCCGCCCAGCATCCGGTCAGGCTCCGGGCGGCACTGCCGTAGGCTGACCGACTGTGGCTGTCGACTTCTCGCAAGAACTGAAAGAGCTCCACGCGACCATGGACTCGGTGCGCGAGGTGACGGGGCTCGACGAGCTCGCGACCCGGATCGCCGACCTGGAGAAGCAGGCCAGCGTCCCCAACCTGTGGGACGACCCCGAGAAGGCGCAGGTCGTGACGAGCGCGCTCAGCCGGGCGAACTCCGAGCGCGACCGGGTGCTCGGGATGGACGCCCGCATCGAAGACCTCGAGACGCTCGTCGAGATGGCGACCGAGGAGTCCGACCAGGCCACCATGGACGAGGCGGAGCGCGACCTCGTCAAGCTGAAGAAGGCCGTCGGTGAGCTCGAGGTGCGCACCCTGCTTGCGGGGGAGTACGACGAGCGCGAGGCTGTGGTGACGATCCGTTCGGGCGCCGGTGGCGTCGACGCCGCCGACTTCGCCGAGATGCTGATGCGCATGTACCTGCGCTGGGCCGAGCGTCACGGCTACCCGACCAAGGTGATGGACACCTCCTACGCCGAGGAGGCGGGCCTGAAGTCGGCCACCTTCGAGGTCAACGTGCCCTACGCCTTCGGCCACCTCGGCGTCGAGGCCGGAACCCACCGCCTCGTGCGGATCAGCCCGTTCGACAACCAGGGCCGGCGTCAGACCAGCTTCGCCGCCGTCGAGGTCATCCCGCTCATCGAGAGTGACGACTCCATCGAGATCCCCGAGAACGAGCTCAAGGTCGACGTCTTCCGCTCCTCCGGCCCCGGTGGGCAGAGCGTCAACACGACCGACTCGGCCGTGCGGATGACCCACCTGCCCACCGGCATCATCGTGTCGATGCAGAACGAGAAGAGCCAGATCCAGAACCGGGCCGCCGCGCTGCGCGTGCTCCAGTCGCGGCTGCTGCTGCAGCGCAAGGCCGAGGAGGCCGCGGTCAAGAAGGAGATGGCCGGCGACGTCAAGGCCAGCTGGGGTGACCAGATGCGCTCGTACGTGCTGAACCCTTACCAGATGGTCAAGGACCTGCGCACCGACTACGAGACCGGCAACCCGAGCGCTGTCTTCGACGGCGACATCGACGGCTTCATCGAGGCCGGCATCCGCTGGCAGATCGGCCAGAAGAAGGCCGACGCCTGATCGTTACCGCCATGGTCTCGGTCGGCGTCAACCGGCCGGGCCGGTTGTGCGTTCTATGGGAAGACGCTCCGAATCGCCGCCGCCGCAACCGGATTCGCAGATCAAGAGCGTCGGTAGGCAACACACCGACCCTCGAGAGGATCTGTGACCAGTACAAGGGGTTCTGCCGAGACGCCAAGGGCTCGGCGTGGATGACTTCGCCTCCGTCTACGTCTGGCAGCAGTACCACGCTCGCGGCTTCGGCTACGGCGCCCTCGTGGGCATCGCGATGTCGCGAAACCACCAGGAGAGCGAGGGCTTCATCGCCGGCGCCAACCGCCAGTGGCTGACCTACTCCACGCCGGGGCGCACCATCTCTCCTGCACCCAGGGCGGGGCGAGCTCTCCCGCTCCGGCACCGAGTCACCCCAGGGCCTTTCCAGCGAGGTCTGCTGACCCGACGCACACGCAGGTCGCCGAGCCCCGTCTGCGGCCCGCACCGGCCAGCGCCACCCGACCGCGCCACGCCCGGCAGGCGGTAAGCACGGGTTTCGCAGGTCGCGCCCGTAGCCTCGTAGACGGCACAACTGGCAGGCAGCCGGATGCCGTTGTGCTCAGGTGCGTGTCGTCCGATGCCTCCTGCCCTCTGTGCCCCACGAGCGAGGCCCGTCGTCATGATCCTCTTCGAGAACGTCACGAAGACGTATCCCAAGACGAAGCGCCCTGCCCTGCGCGACGTCTCCCTCGAGATCCCGCGCGGCGAGTTCGTGTTCATCGTCGGCAAGTCGGGTTCGGGAAAGTCGACGATGCTCCAGCTGGTGCTCAAGGAGCAGGACACCACGGAGGGGCGCATCCTCATCGCCGGCCGCGACCTCGGCCGCCTGCCTGACCGAAAGGTGCCGGCGCTGCGCCGTGAGATCGGCTGTGTCTTCCAGGACTTCCGGCTGCTGCCGAACAAGACGGTGTTCCAGAACGTGGCCTACGCGCTGCAGGTGCTGGGCAGCTCGCGCTCGCGCATCCGCCAGACGGTGCCCGAGACGCTCGAGCTCGTGGGCCTCGCCGGCAAGGAGAAGCGCCTGCCGCACCAGCTCTCCGGCGGGGAGCAGCAGCGCGTCGCCATCGCCCGGGCCTTCGTCAACCGGCCCTCCATCCTGCTCGCCGACGAGCCCACCGGAAACCTCGACCCGACCACGAGCCTCGAGATCGTGCAGCTGCTCGACCGCATTCACCGCACGGGCACGACGGTGGTCATGGCCACCCACGACACCGCGACGGTCAACGCCATGCGCAAGCGCGTCGTCGAGCTCGTCGACGGCGACCTGGTGCGCGACCAGCAGGCGGGGGAGTACACCACGGGCAGCATCCCGCGAGTCCGGGTCGACGTCGGGGCGGAGATGGCGGCGCGCACCGACGAACCCGAGGTGGCCGACGGTTTCGACGACGGGGTGACGGCGCCGGATGCCGCTGCGCCCGGTCCTGACGCCGGCGACAGCGCTGCTGGTGCTCTCGCTCACGCCGACCCAGCGGCATCCGGCGAGCTCGTGACGGTCGGGGGCGCGAGCGCGGCGCCCGCCGAACGAACCGGGCTGTTGCGGCGTCGCCGTGACAAGTCCCGACGACCCTCCCGAACCGGTCGCTCCGGCGCGGCCCAGACCAGCGACTGATCGGCAGCCACTATGCGACTCCAGTTCCTGCTCGGCGAGATCGGCAACGGTCTGCGACGCAACCTCTCCATGGCTGTCTCGGTCGTCATCGTCACGATGATCTCGATGTTCCTGCTCGGTCTCGGCCTGCTGGGTCAGCGACAGGTCGACACCATGAAGGACTACTGGTACGACAAGGTGCAGGTCACCGTGCTGCTCTGCGCCGAGAAGACGCGCTACACCAACTGCGCGGGCGACGCGACCACCGATGCCCAGCGCGCGGCCATCAAGTCCGAGCTCGAGCAGCTGAAGCCGGTCGTCAACGAGGTCTTCTACGAGTCGCGCGACGAGGCCTTCACCCGGTTCAAGGACACCTACCAGAACTCACCGCTGGCCCGTGCGGGCGAGTCGTACTTCGCCGACTCGTACCGGGTCAGCCTCAATGACGCCAGCAAGTTCGACGTCGTCGCGAGCTCGATCAAGGGGATGCCGGGCGTCGCCGACGTGCAGGACCAGAAGAAGCTGCTCGAGAAGTTCTTCACCTTCATGAACACCGTGAGCTGGGCTGCCATCGCGCTCAGCTCGCTGATGGTGCTGGCCGCCGTCATGCTCATCTCGACCACGATCCGGCAGACCGCGTTCAGCCGACGACGCGAGACCGGCATCATGCGCCTGGTCGGGGCCTCCAACTTCACGATCCGCGTCCCGTTCGTGATGGAGACAGTCATCGCGGCGGCCACCGGCGCGGTCCTGGCCATGGTGATGCTGTGGGCCACGGTGAAGTACGGCGTCGTCGGCTTCCTCAGCGAGACCCTCACCGACACGGCCTTCATCGGGGTGGTCGACGTCTTCTATGTCGCCCCGTTCGTCGTCGGCGGGGTGGTCGTGCTTGCCATGCTCACCTCGTGGGTCACCCTGCGGCGCTACCTGCGCGTCTGACCGGAGCTCCCCTGTGGCTCGATCGCTCACGATCCGCTGCGGCTGTCCGTCACATCGATCCAACCGGTGCTCACGCGCCACGGGGGGCTTACCTGTGGTAGCAATGAGACTTATGTGGCTCAAGAGGCGATCGGGCACCGTCACGCCCGCGACCAGGATCATGGCCGCGAGCGTGGCGCTGGCGTGCACGATCTCGCTCGGCAACGCGTTCGTGGCCCACGCCGACGACGTGGCCGACCAGAAGAAGAGGGCCGATGCGCGCATCGCTGCGCTCGGTCAACAGCTCGAAGGCACGAATGCAAACCTTGCCAAGGCCTACATCAACCTCGAGCGCACCAATGCGTCGCTCCCGATCGCCCAGGCCAAGCTCACCTCTGCCCAGCAGGTGCAGAGCCGGGCCCTGACCGCGCAGGCTCAGGCCGAGGCCACCGAGGCCCGGGCCGTCGCCGCCGAGGCCAAGGCGCGGGCCCACAACGAGGCCGTCGCGCAGAAGCTCGCGGTGGCCCAGGCCAGGCAGCAGCGGGCCACCGAGCTGCTCGCCAAGAGCGGCTCGGAGCTGGTCACCTCACAGGACACCCTCGACGCCTATGCCGCTGACGTCTTTCAGGGCAAGGGCGAGGACTCACAGCTCGGTCTGGTCTTCGGCGCCACCAGCCCGCAAGACTTTGCCGACCGGGTGATCATGGCCGACACGGCCGGCAACGTCGCGGCCGACACCATCGACTCACTGGCCACCATGACGGCCGACAACACGTCCACGAGCGCCTACCTGACCGCCGTGCGCGCCGAGATCGCGCAGCTGAAGCGACAGGCGGAGGCGGCCCTCAAGGGCGCCGAGGCGGCCGCTGCCGCCGCCGCCTCGGCCCGCGAGCAGGCCGTCGTCGCCAAGAACAACGCGGTCGTGGCAGCCGACAACGCCACTGCGGCCAAGACCTCACTCGACACGCTGAAGACCCAGCAGGTGGGCTACGCGGCCGACCTCAAGACCGAGCAGGCCGGTGAGCAGCAGAACCTCGCCGCCGCGCAGGCCGAGTCGGCGCGGCTCAAGTCGGTGCTCGTCGAGCGGGCGAGGCTGGCCCGGATCGCCGAGGCCCAGCGCATCGCCAAGCTGAAGGCCGAACGAGAGGCCACGATCCGGGCCGAACGCGCCAAGGCCGCGGCCCAGCGCGCGGCGCAGATCAGGTCTGAGCGGGCCAAGGCCGCCGCCGCGGCGAAGCAGGGGCGCAGGTACACCCCCAAGCCACCCCCTCGCGTCACCCGCACGCCGTCCGAGAACCTGCCCCCGGTGTCGGCCCCCTCGACACCGGCCAACTTTCTCAGCTACCCCGCGAACGGGCCGACGACCTCCGGGTTCGGGATGCGCTGGCACCCGGTGCTGCAGAGGTGGATGCTGCACGACGGGCTCGACTGGGGAGTGGCGTGCGGTACCCCCGTCTACGCCGCCGCCGACGGCACGATCATCCGGGCGGGTTGGAAGGAGAGCGGCTGGGGCAACCAGGTGCTCATCGACCACGGCATCCGTCGCGGGGTCGATCTCGTGACCAGCTACAACCACCTGTCCCGCATCGTCGACTTCGGCGGCTCGGTCAAGCGCGGCCAGCTGATCGCCTACTCCGGCACCACCGGCTACTCCACCGGATGCCACCTGCACTTCGGCACCTACGAGGACGGCATCCCGGTCAACCCCAGGAAGTGGCTCTGAGGCCGCCTCCAGCGCGAACGTCTGCGCGCCGATGACCAACTGACAAACCCGGTCGGAGCGATGCGGCGCGTCGGGTAGCGTTGATCTCCCGCCCCGGGTGGGGCGTGGTCAGGTGTGAGTCGAAAGGGTTGGTCCGGTGCCGAAGGAGAAGGGGCGTTCGCTCGTCGCGAGCAACCGCAAGGCGCGCCACGACTACCTCATCGAGGACACCTTCGAGGCCGGCATCGTGCTCAGTGGCACCGAGGTCAAGGCGTTGCGGATGGGGCGATGCTCGCTTGTCGACGGGTTCGCGCAGTTCTCCGGCGACGAGCTCTACCTCGAGCACGTGCACATCCCCGAGTACCTCAACGGCACGTGGAACAACCATGCTCCGCGGCGTCGACGCAAGCTGCTGCTGCACCGCGCCGAGCTGACGAAGATCGCCAACAAGACCCGCGAGAGTGGCCGCACCATTGTGCCGCTGGCCCTCTACTTCAAGGACGGCCGGGCCAAGGTCGAGATCGCCCTGGCCACCGGCAAGAAGAACTACGACAAGCGGCACGCCCTCCGCGAGCGCCAGGACCAGCGCGAGGCAGATCGCGCCATGAGCTCCGCCAACCGGAACCGATGACCCGGCCCTGTCGTCGGTGCTGGGGAGCAGCGAGCGCCGACCGGCCTCGCCGCGCGTGAAGGGAACCGATGATGAGCGACCGTGAAGCCGCCCGCAGAGCTGCGGTACTGCCGCGGTTGCTGACCGCCCTGGGCCTGATGGTCGTGACCGCCTTTCTCGTGCTGTTGCCGGCCACCTCGGCCGGCGCGGCCGGCGGCGAGCGGATGACCGACTTCAAGGCCGCCTACGACCTTCAGGCTGACGGCAGCATGAAGGTCAAGGAGACGATCACCTGGCAGTTCGCCAGCGGAGCGAGCAACCACGGCATCCGTCGAAACATCGTGGTGCGGATGGGCTACAACAACGAAGAAGGCAAGTACCGGTACTACGACATGACCGACGTGTCGGCCTCGAGCCCCACAGGGGCGCCCGACCAGGTCCAGGTCAGCCAGAACGGTGCCTCGAACGAGATTCGCGTCGGTAGCCCCAACGAGACGACGAGCGGCACCCAGGTCTACGAGATCGACTACACGCTGCATGACGTGCTCAACCCGATCGGGGCCGACGAGAAGCCCGCCGCCACGGCCGGCACCGCTTCGACCGTTGAGCTGAACTACAACGTCTTCGGCACCAACGAGTTCACCGCCCGCGACAAGGTCTCGGTCAGCGTCACCGGCCCGGCCGCCTCGACCAAGGTGCTGTGCTTCAAAGGGGAGGCGAACTCAACCACGCCCTGCCAGGGTACGAAGGGCGATCCGACCACTTTCAGTGCCGCCTTCCTCGCCTCCGGTGACGCCATGACGGTGATCGCCTCCTACCCGGCCTCGGCCTTCGACAGCAACCTCAAGGCCGACGTGCGACAGGGCGACAGCAGCAGCTCGATCGGTTCAGCCGCTGCGCCGGCCGTCAACGCCGCTGCATGGGCCGGCGGCATCGGCGCCCCGGTGCTGGCGGCGGCCGTCATGGGCACGCTGGTCTACACCCGGGGCCGCGACGAGAAGTACGCCGACCTCACGCCCGGTCTCTCGCCCTCGGTGGGCACCGCAGGCGCGGCGGCGACGACCCGAGGGGGGCGCACCACGGTCGCCGTGCAGTTCACTCCGCCGCAGGGGGTGCAGCCGGGCATGATGGGCACGGTCATCGACGAGACCGCCAACCCGATCGACGTCTCTGCCACCGTCATCGACCTCGCCGTGCGCGGCTTTCTGCAGATCGAGGAGACCGGCAAGGAGGGCATGTTCAGCCGGACCGACTGGACGCTCACCCGGCTTGACCCGCCGGCGAACGAGCGGCTGCTGACCTACGAGCGGATCCTGCTCGACGGCATCTTCTCCAGCCGGGGCGACGTGGTCGCCCTCTCCGAGCTGAAGAACACCTTCGCCACGACCCTGAAGTCGGTGCAGGGGGAGATGTACCGCGAGGTGGTCCAGCGCGGTTGGTTCCGAGCCTCGCCGCAGGCGCAACGGGCTACCTGGCAGGGCTTCGGCGTGCTGCTCGCCGTGGCCGGCGGCGTGCTGCTGTTCTGGGGTCGCGGCGCCCTCTCGACGTTGCTCGGTGGCTCGTTCACCGGGGGAGCGGCACTCGGCGTCGGCCTGCTCGTGGCGGGCGGCATCGTGTACGTGCTCGGGGGCAAGATGGCGGCCAAGACCGCCGAGGGGTCGGCGGTCTATGCGCAGTCGCTCGGGTTCAAGGAGTACCTCGTCACGGCCGAGGCGGGCCAGATCGCCTTCGACGAGGCGAGCAACATCTTCAGCCGCTACCTGCCGTACGCGGTGGTGTTCGGGGTCGCCGACCGCTGGGCCAAGACCTTCGCCGACGTGGCGCGGGCGGCCGAGGCGGCCAACCAGTCGCTCGTCATGCCGACCTGGTACCTCTGGAGCGGCAGCGTCTTCCCCGACTTCGCCGGCATCGCCAACGGCGTCGACAGCTTCTCGACCACCTCGACCGGCACCTTCACCTCCACCCCCGGCAGCTCGGGCGGCTCGGGCTTCTCCGGTGGTGGCGGCTTCAGTGGCGGCGGCGGTGGCGGTTCCTCCTCCGGCTCCTGGTAGCCCCCGTACGGGCGGCGCAGGGACAGGGTGAGGGCCCAGCGTCAGGTGATGACGACGAGCAGGTCGCCGCCCTCGACCTGCTGATGGCTGCCGATGGCCACGCGAGAGACCGTTCCGCCGGTGGGTGAGGTGATGTTGGCCTCCATCTTCATCGCCTCGATCGTGGCGACCACGGCCCCAGCCGCAACCGGGTCCCCCTCCGCGACGGCCAGGGTGACGACCCCGGCGAAGGGCGCCGCCACCTGACCGGATGCCGCGGGGTCGGCCTTCTCGGCCGACTTCACGTCGGCTTCGACGCCACGGTCGCGAACCTGGATCGGGCGGAACTGGCCGTTGAGGGTGCACATCACGGTGCGCATGCCCTTGGGGTCGGCCTCGCCGATCGACTGCACCCCGATCAGCAGCCGCTTGCCCTGCTCGATCTCGACCTCGTACTCCTCGTCGGTCTCGAGGCCGTGCAGGAACAGGCTCGTGCCGAGCACCGAAAGGTCGCCGTAGGACTCGCGGGAGCTCTCGAACTCCTTCGTCGGGGCGGGAAAGAGCAGCTGGTTCAGGGTGCGCCTGGGATCGTCGGCGAGCGCCGTCTGCTGCTCGGGCGTGAGCTCGGTCAGGCGGGGCCTGGCCTGCCGGCCCTGCAGCGCCTTGCTGCGGAACGGCTCGGGCCACCCGCCGGGAGGGTCTCCGAGCTCACCGTTGAGAAAACCGATCACCGAGTCGGGGATGTCGTAGCTCTGCGGGTCGCGCTCGAAGTCGGCGGGGTCGGCTCCCGCGCCCACGAGCGCCAGGGCGAGGTCGCCGACGACCTTGCTGCTCGGGGTCACCTTGACGATGTTGCCCAGGATGCGGTTCGCGGCGGCGTAGGTGTTCTCGATGGCCTCGAACCGGTCGCCGAGCCCAAGGGCGATGGCCTGCTGGCGCAGGTTGCTCAGCTGACCACCGGGGATCTCGTGGAAGTAGACCCGGCCGGTGGGGGAGGACAGGCCCGACTCGAAGGGCCGGTAGACCTGACGCACGGCCTCCCAGTAGGGCTCCAGAGCGAAGACGTTCTCGATGGCCAGGCCGGTCGGCCGGTCGGTGTCGTCGGTGGCGGCGACGAGGGCCGACAACGACGGCTGGCTGGTGGTGCCCGCCATCGTGGCGGTGGCGGCGTCGACGGCATCCACCCCGGCGTTGATGGCGGCGAGCAGGGTGGCGACCTGGCCACCAGCCGTGTCGTGGGTGTGCAGGTGCACGGGCAGCTCGAACCGCTCCCGCAGGGCCGTGACCAGTCGGGCGGCGGCCGGGGCCCGCAGCAGGCCGGCCATGTCCTTGATCGCGAGCACATGGGCGCCGGTGTCGACGATCTGCTCGGCGAGGCGCAGGTAGTAGTCGAGGGTGTAGAGCTTCTCACCGGGGCTCATGAGGTTGCCGGTGTAGCAGAGCGCGACCTCGGCGACCGCGGTGTTCGTCTCCAGCACGGCCTCGACGGCCGGGCGCATCTGTGACACGTCGTTGAGCGAGTCGAAGATGCGGAAGATGTCGAGGCCGGTGCGGGCCGCCTCCGCCACGAAGGCGTCGGTCACGGCGGTCGGGTACGGCGTGTAACCGACCGTGTTGCGGCCCCGGAGCAGCATCTGCAGGGGGATGTTCGGCATGGCCTCGCGCAGCGACGCGAGCCGCTCCCACGGGTCTTCAGCCAGGAAGCGCAGCGCCACGTCGTAGGTGGCGCCGCCCCACGCCTCCATCGACAGCAGCTGCGGGGTCAGGTGCGACACGTGCTTCGCGACGTGGAGCAGGTCGCGGGTACGCATGCGGGTGGCAAGCAGCGACTGGTGCGCGTCGCGGAAGGTCGTGTCGGTCACGGCCACGTCGTTCGCGGCGCGCAGCGACCGGGCGAACTCCGACGGACCCTGGGCGACCAGGCGATCACGGGCGCCCGGGGGCACGGCGGCATCCGGCAGTGGGGGGAGCTTGCTGCGTGGTCGAACCCGTGTCGTCACGGGTCCGTTCGGCTGGTTCACCGTGACGTCGGCGAGGTAGGTGAGCAACCGGGTAGCCCGGTCGGCGCTGACGCGTGGCGCCAGCAGCTCGGGGCGTTCGTCGATGAACGACGTGGTGGCGAGCCCGTTCTGGAACACGGGATCGGAGAGCACCGCGTCGAGGAACGCGATGTTCGTCGAGACTCCGCGAATCCGGAACTCGGCCAGGGCCCGTCGCGCCCGACGCACCGCGATGGGGAAGGTGCGCCCACGACAGGTGAGCTTGACGAGCATCGAGTCGAAGTGGGCACTCACCTCGGCGCCGACGAAGATCGTGCCGCCGTCGAGGCGCACCCCACCGCCACCGGCGGAGCGGTAGACGGTGATGGTGCCGGCATCCGGCCGGAAGCCGTTGGCGGGGTCTTCGGTCGTGATGCGGCACTGCATCGCGAAGCCTTTTGTGCGAATGTCACTCTGCCGCAACGACATCGACTCGAAGGTGTCACCTGACGCGATCTGCAGCTGGCTGACGACCAGGTCGATGTCGGTCACCTCCTCGGTCACGGTGTGCTCGACCTGGATGCGCGGGTTCATCTCGATGAAGACGTAGCGGCCGTCCTTGCCGAGCAGGAACTCCACCGTGCCGGCGTTGACGTAGCCGATCGAGCGGGCGAACGCCACCGCGTCGGCGCACATCTGCTCGCGGGTGGTCGAGTCGAGGTTGGGGGCGGGCGCGATCTCGATGACCTTCTGGTGGCGCCGCTGCAGCGAGCAGTCACGCTCGAAGAGGTGCAGTACTTCACCGGTGCCGTCGGCCAGCACCTGCACCTCGATGTGTCGAGGATTGAGCACGGCCTGCTCGAGATACAGGGTCGGGTCGCCGAACGCCGACTCGGACTCGCGCTGCGCCGCCTCGAGGGCGTCGCGCAGGGCCGTCGGCGTCTCCACCCGCCGCATGCCGCGACCGCCCCCACCCGACACCGCCTTGACGAACAGCGGGTAGCCGATCGACGGGGCGGCGGCCTCGAGGGCGTCGAGGTCGGTGCCCGGCTCCGAGCCCTGAAGCGTCGGCAGCCCCGCCGCGCGGGCCGCGGCGATGGCCCGGGCCTTGTTGCCCGTCAGGTGCAGCACGGATGCCGGTGGGCCCACGAAGGTGATACCGGCCGCCTCGCACGCCTCGGCCAGCAGGGGGTTCTCGGACAGGAAACCGTAGCCGGGGTAGATCGCGTCAGCCCCGGCCTCGACCGCCTTGGCCACGATGGCGTCGTGGTCGAGGTAGGCGCGCACCGGGTGCCCCTGCTCCCCGATCTGGTACGCCTCGTCGGCCTTCAGCCGGTGCTCGCTCTTGCGGTCCTCGTACGGGAACACCGCCACTGTTCGGGCGCCGAGCTCGGTCGCGGCGCGGAACGCCCGAACGGCGATCTCACCTCGGTTGGCGACAAGGACCTTGCGGAACATCAGACCTCCAGGGGCGGCGGTGCGTGTGCGCGGCGTGCGGATCGGTTCGGTGGGCAGCCTAGCCGCGCGGCGACACGGCATCCGGTGGCGGCTTCGGGGCTGAGACGCCCGAGATGGGAATGACGTGGACCCTCAGGTCGTTGCTACGGCATACTGTGAACCAGCAGTACCGCAGGTTGAGAAGTGAACAGCGTGACGTGGACGCCCCTCATGGGGGTGATCGGTTTCGACGGTGGTCGACACATCAGGGGAAGCGGGTCGAGGATGCAGGGTTATCTCGTAAACGCTCCTTGCAAAACCATAGGTGCCAATTCCAAGCGCACCGACTTCGCCCTCGCTGCCTGAGCGAGCCTCGAAGTCTGTCAGCCTGAGCTAGTTTCCGACTCAGTGTCTGGCATCAGCTAGGAAACTTGCTGCGCGGTCATGTTGGGGGACCGCGCGGGACTCTTACTCAACTGGGCCTGTCAGGGGACGCGTGCGTGCGAGCCCTGGGGCCGAGAAAAGCCGTAGCGCACTGCACCCGGAGAAGCCCTGGTTTCTCGTCATCGGACGCGGGTTCAATTCCCGCCACCTCCACCACTTCGCGGTGGCCACGTCACGCTGTCCCACTCACCCTCCTCGTGGCGCGCCGGATGCGCGTTTGGCGGAGGATTCTGTGGCCGGATCCGCGTCCACTCCTGCTTGCGGCAAACGAGTCTGTCCCCAGGCCCAGGGCGACCTCACGTATCGGGCCTCGGCCCACTCAAGACTGTTGCCATCGCCAGTCGAACTCGTCACCGTCACCCAACTGGCGTGGGCGTTCTCACTGGCCAGGCCGGCCGACAGCGCTTTCAGCCTTGAGACGGCGTCTCGGCTCCTGCGCCTGCCGCTCCTCCGGCCGACACGTTCCTGGATCTGGCGACCACGCTTGGCCTCGAGCACCTGGTGGTCGTGGGTCCGGCACCAGACCACCATGAGTCGGGTGCGGGACTCTATCGACGAGGCCGGGCCGACCCTGACCAGATCGAGCGCCTTTGCCGCGCCTCGGCGTTCGGTCAGCCGTGCCCGCCGGCACATCGCACCGTGGAGCGGATCGAGGCTCTGCCCCCAGGGTCGATGCAGCCACCCAGAGAGTCCCAAGGCGGCCGTGCGCGTGACGGACCGGTTGCAAGGCAGCGGACTGCGACCGGCGGACCGTGAGGGCAGGAACGGGCGTTCGTGGCCGGATGACGCACGGGAGGAGTATTCCGTGGCCGGTGCGGTCAGTTCAGGTGCAGGTTCTCGCCAGTCGAGGGCCGACCGGGGCCCATCAGGTGTGGGCCGAATGAGGAGTAGCCGCCATCCACCCGAACGATGCGCTTGCCGAGCGGAAACAGTGACACCGGAACGAGCTTGAGGTTGCCCAGGGCCAACGGGATGCCGACGATCGTGACCGCCTGCGCGACCGCTGTGACGATATGGCCCAGGGCGAGCCACCAGCCGAAGAAGATCACCCACAGCACGTTGCCGATGGCCGAGGGGGCGCCCGCCGCAGGGTGGTCGACGACGGTACGTCCGAAGGGCCACAACGCGAACCAGCCGATGCGGAAGGCGGCCAGCCCGAGCGGGATGCCGACGACGGTCAGACACGCGATCACGCCGGCCAGCAGGTACCCGAGCCACAGCAGGAAGCCGCCGAACACCACCCAGATGATGTTGAGCAGCAGCTTCATGGTCCGGTCTCAGGCCTCGGTCGTGGCGCTGCTGCCGGCAGCCTCAGCCGCCATCTGCTCCCTGATCGGGGCCATGTCCAGTGCCTTGACCTGGTTGATGACGTCCTGAAGGCCCGACTGGGGCAGGGCCCCGGGCTGGGCGAACACGAGCACGCCCTCCTTGAAGGCCATCAGGGTCGGGATCGAGGTGATGTTCGCGGCCTGGGCCAGGCTCTGCTGGGCCTCGGTGTCGACCTTGCCGAACACGATGCCGTCGTTGTCGTCACTGGAGGATGCCGTGTCGTAGACCGGTGCGAACTGGCGGCACGGGCCGCACCAGGACGCCCAGAAGTCGACGAGCACGATGTCGTGGTCGAGCACGGTCTGCTCGAACGTCTGCGCGGTCAGTTCTGTGGTAGCCATGTCACTGCCAACGGACGGGTCGAAGCACATATTCCAGACGCCCCAAGGGCACGGCTGGACAGCAGCGACGACCGCACAGGGTCACCCACGATGCTTCCGATGCCCATGCTTGCGCTTCTTCTTCGAGATCCGAAGGTCCCACGTCACGGTCACCGACGCCGTGACGTCGAGGTCACCCCCCTGGACCGGCATCGGGCTCGATGCCATCTGCATCTCCGCAACGAAACCCTTCCGACCTCGAGCTCCCACCGGCGCGGCCCCGAGCTCGGTCAGGCCGAGCACCTCGCTCAGCTCGGCGCCGGCGAGAGCGGCGTACTGCTCGGCCTTCGATCGCGCGTTCGCGAAGGCGGCGTCCCGGGCCCCTTGTTCGGCGTCGTCGCGGTTGTCGACGTCGAGGCGTACCTGGTCGACGAGCAGGGCGTTGCCGACAGCCGCGGCGCCGGACTCGAGGATCTCGCCGGTGGCATCGAGACGCCGCACGACGACCCCGAGCTGCTGTTGGGCGGTGAAGCCGACGGCGGTGCCGTTGTTGTCCCAGCGCTGGTTCACCGAGGCGTCGAGCGTTCGGATGTCAGTGTCGGCGACTCCGGCGGCGCGGACCGCTTCGATGACCGACGTGATTCCGCGCGTCGCGCCGGTCAGTGCCTCTGCGACATCGGCGGCGTCGTGACCGACGCGCAGGTCGAGGCGCACCACGTCGGGGGAGACCCGCACCGATCCCCAGCCCACGACGGTGACCGTTCGCTTTCCCATGAGTCCTCCGAGTCGTCAGCGAGATGCCGTCAGCCGACCGGCGGTCGACGTTGGATCACGCTTCGCAACCTATCTACACTGTCTGTGCCATGCCCAGCCGCGACACACTCATCCCTGCTCGCACCCACCACTTCGTCGGGGTCGCGGCCGTTTCGGCCGTGGTCTTGCAGCTGTGCGTGCTCTACTGGCCGGTCGTCTCGGTCGAGGGCCCGGTCAGCTGGACCGACAAGGTGGTCCACGTGCTCGTCTTCGCGGTACCCACCTACCTGGTGGGCTGGGCGCTGCGCAGCGTCGGTCTGGTGGTCACGATCTTCCTCGTGCACGCTCCGCTGAGCGAGCTGATCCAGCACTTTCTCCTCCCGGGCCGTTCGGGCGATGTCTGGGATGCCGTGGTCGACGTGATCGGGGTCGCACTGGCCGCCGCGCTGCTCCTGGTCAGGGCACGACGCGAACGCTGGTAAAATCGGTGAATCCGACTCCGAGGTCTCCTCGGAATCGACGGATGGGCAGCTTTCGGTGATGACCGGAGACGGAGCTCGTCCGACGAGGTGACACCCACCGGAAGCTCTCGCCACTGGGCGGGGCCCGGCACCCGACGCGGAGCGGATCCGAAGACCTGGGCGGCACAGACGCCGCGGCCAGGTTCACATGGGGCGCAAGCGATGCGCCTGAGGCTCGTCTGCATGGTCGCGTTCAATCATCCGCGGCTCGAGGCGAAGTCTGCTCGAGTCAAGCGAAGAGAGTTGAATACGCATGTCCAAGAAGTCTGAGTCCGGCGCGCCCAAGAAGGCCCGCTGGTCCACCGAGAAGAAGTCGATCGCGGCCAAGAAGCCGCACCGTGGCAAGGGTGGCCAGGGGAGCCAGAGCTCCACCGCCCACGCGGGTCGCACCTCCCGGCCGGCATCGGCCACGTCGTCACACGTGGGGGGCCGCGAGTGGCGCGCTCCGCGCGACGAGCACCGCTCGTTCGAACGCAACGACCGCACGACGTCAGGCGCTGAGCGTCCGTCGTACAACAACCGCGACGACCGCGGTTCGCGTGGCGGTGGCTACCAGCGTCGTGATGACCGGCCTGCGTTCAAGCGCGATGACCGCAACGACCGCCCGTCGTACACCACCCGTGACGACCGGGGAACGCGCCCGTCGTACACCAACCGGGACGACCGGGGAACGCGGCCCTCGTACAACAGCCGTGACGACCGCGACTCGCGTGGCAGTGGCTACCAGCGTCGTG
>JBDTVJ010000030.1:0-28725 GCA_040007275.1 Terracoccus sp. | reverse complement strand
CCCGCAAGAAGGCGGCTGCGACCGAGGAGACCGAGGAGTCGGGCTTCGTCATCCGAGATGACGACGAGGACGACGCGCCGGCCCAGACGGTCGTGACGGCGGGCGCTACAGCTGACCCGGTCAAGGACTACCTCAAGCAGATCGGCAAGGTCGCGCTGCTCAACGCCGAGCAGGAGGTCGAGCTGGCCAAGCGCATCGAAGCCGGGCTGTTCGCCGAGGAGCGGATGTCGGGGTTCACCCGCCAGGAGACGTTCTCCAAGGCGGGCAAGGAGCTCTACTGGATCGGTCAGGACGGCAAGAAGGCCAAGAACCACCTGCTCGAGGCCAACCTGCGCCTCGTGGTCTCGCTGGCCAAGCGCTACACCGGTCGCGGCATGCTGTTCCTCGACCTGATCCAGGAGGGCAACCTCGGCCTGATCCGTGCCGTCGAGAAGTTCGACTACACCAAGGGCTACAAGTTCAGCACCTACGCCACCTGGTGGATCCGTCAGGCGATCACCCGCGCCATGGCCGACCAGGCACGCACCATCCGCATTCCCGTGCACATGGTCGAGGTCATCAACAAGCTGGCCCGCGTGCAGCGCCAGATGCTGCAGGACCTCGGCCGGGAGCCCACCCCGGAGGAGCTCGCCAAGGAGCTCGACATGACGCCCGAGAAGGTCGTCGAGGTGCAGAAGTACGGCCGCGAGCCGATCTCACTGCACACCCCCCTCGGTGAGGACGGCGACAGCGAGTTCGGTGACCTCATCGAGGACTCCGAGGCCGTCGTGCCCGCGGATGCCGTGAGCTTCACCCTGCTGCAGGAGCAGCTGCACTCGGTGCTCGACACCCTTTCCGAGCGTGAGGCCGGTGTGGTGTCGATGCGCTTCGGCCTCACCGACGGCCAGCCGAAGACGCTCGATGAGATCGGCAAGGTCTACGGCGTGACCCGGGAACGGATCCGCCAGATCGAGAGCAAGACGATGAGCAAGCTGCGCCACCCCAGCCGTAGCCAGGTGCTGCGCGACTACCTGGACTGAGCAGTTGGCGGCCCTCGTCTGCGTTTCGCAGTCAGGGAGCTAGCGCGTTACGACCCTGCATGGACCGGCATCCGTCAGCGGTGAAAAGTCAGGGCCGGGCACCCGCGCGGGTGCCCGGCCCTGGCCGTGGTGGGTTGACTCCGGTCGGGTCAGCCGCGGGGTCTCACGCGTCGAAGCGGTCGGCCTCCATGACCTGGCTCCAGGCGGCGACGAAGTCGTTGACGAACTTCTCCTTGGCGTCGTCGCTCGCGTACACCTCCGCCACGGCCCGCAGCTCGGAGTTGCTGCCGAACAGCAGGTCGACGCGGCTGCCGGTCCACGTCTCGGCGCCCGAGGCGTCGGTGGCGCGGAAGGTGTCGGCGTCATCAGACGTCGGCGTCCACGTGGTGCCGAGCTCGAGGAGATTGACGAAGAAGTCGTTCGTCAGCGTGCCCGGGCGGTCCGTGAGGACGCCGACGCTCGAGCCGCCCGTGTTCGCCCCGAGCACACGCAGGCCCCCGACGAGCACCGTCATCTGCGGGGCCGAGAGGCCGAGCAGGTTGGCCTTGTCGAGCATCAGGTACTCGGCGGGGACGCGGCCCGGCTTTCCGAGGTGGTTGCGGAAGCCGTCGTAGGTCGGCTCGAGGTAGCCGAACGACTCGACGTCGGTCTGCTCCTGCGAGGCATCGACGCGACCCGCGCGGAACGGCACCTGCACCGTGACCCCACCGGCGGCAGCAGCTCGCTCGACGGCGACGGCACCACCGAGCACGATGAGGTCGGCGAGCGAGACCTGGCGCTGCGAGCGACCGTTGAAGTCGGTCTGCACACCCTCGAGGACGCGCAACGTACCAGCGAGGTCGGCCGGGTCGTTGACGTCCCAGCCGGTCTGCGGCTCGAGGCGCACGCGGGCGCCGTTGGCACCGCCGCGCTTGTCGCTGCTGCGGAAGGTCGAGGCCGAGGCCCAGGCCGTCTTGACCAGCGCCGTGGTGCTGAGGCCGGAGTCGGCAATGGCCGCCTTGAGGGCCGCCACGTCGTCGGCCGTGACCGGCTCACTCTCGGCCCGGGGAAGAGGGTCCTGCCAGAGCAGCTCTTCCTGGGGCACCTCAGGGCCGAGGTAGCGCTCGATCGGCCCCATGTCGCGGTGAGTCAGCTTGAACCAGGCGCGGGCGAACGCCTCTGCGAACTCCTCGGGGTGGTCGTGGAAGCGCCGCGAGATCTTCTCGTAGGCCGGGTCGACCCGCAGCGCCACGTCGGTGGTGAGCATGCGCGGCTCGCGCCTGCCGTCGCCATGTGCTGCAGGCACCATGTCGGAGCCTGCGCCGTTCTTCGGCCGCCACTGGTTGGCGCCAGCCGGGCTGGACGTCAGCTCCCACTCGTAGCCGAAGAGGATGTGGAAGTACTCGTTGTCCCAGCGGGTGGGGTGGTAGGTCCAGGTGACCTCGATGCCCGAGGTGATCGTGTCGTTGCCATGGCCGGCGCCGAAGCCCTGCTTCCAGCCGAGGCCCTGTGCCTCGATCGGAGCCGCCTCGGGCTCGGGCCCGACGTGTTCGAGGGGGTCGGCCGCGCCGTGGGTCTTGCCGAAGGTGTGGCCGCCGGCGATGAGGGCGACGGTCTCCTCGTCGTTCATCGCCATTCGGCCGAACGTCTCGCGGATGTCGTGAGCCGATCCGAGCGGGTCGGGGCTGCCGTTCGGCCCCTCGGGGTTGACGTAGATCAGGCCCATCTGCACTGCGGCGAGCGGGTTCTCGAGGTCACGGTCTCCGGTGTAGCGCTCGTCGCCGAGCCACTCGGACTCGGGGCCCCAGTAGACGTCCTCGTCAGGCTCCCACACGTCAGGGCGACCGCCCGCGAAGCCGAACGTCTCGAGGCCCATCGACTCGAGCGCGACGTTGCCCGTGAGCACGATGAGGTCGGCCCACGACAGCTTCTGGCCGTACTTCTTCTTGACCGGCCAGAGCAGGCGGCGGGCCTTGTCGAGGTTGCCGTTGTCGGGCCAGCTGTTGAGCGGCGCGAACCGCTGCTGTCCGGCGCCCGCGCCGCCGCGGCCGTCCTGCACGCGGTAGGTGCCGGCGCTGTGCCAGGCCATCCGGATCATGAAGGGGCCGTAGTGGCCGAAGTCGGCCGGCCACCAGGCCTGCGAGTCGGTGAGCAGGTCCGCGATGTCGGCCTTGACCGCGGCCAGGTCGAGGGTGTTGAAGGCGGCTGCGTAGTCGAAGGCGCCGCCCATCGGGTTCGCGACTTCAGGGTTCTTCGCGAGGATCTTGAGATTGAGGCGCGATGGCCACCACTCACGGCTGCCGGTGCCCTCGGGGCGCACGCTACGGCCGCCGTCGAAGGGGCATGTGGCGGCCTCCGGCTCGTTCATCTCCCCGACCTCGGCGTTGGGCTGGTGGGTCTCTTGGTTCAGGTGCGTTTCGGACACGGGATGGCCTTCTCTCATCGGGGGCAGACGTCTGGTCGCAACGGGGTCTCGTGGGTGGTCGAACGCGGTCTGCGCAAGGCTGCGGTGTGAGGCGGTGGTTGGCGGCTCAGGACGCGACCGCCGCGCAGTGGGCGCACACACCCCAGTAGGTCACCTCGGTCTGGTCGATCACGAAGCCGTGGTCGCGGGATGCCGTGAGGCAGGGGGCGGCACCTACGGCGCAGTCGACGTCGGCGATGACGCCACAGTCGCGGCAGACGAGGTGGTGGTGGTTGTCACCGATCCGCACCTCGTAGCGAGCGACGGAGCCCGCCGGCTGGATCCGTCGCACGAGGCCCACCGTCGTGAGGGCGCGCAGCACGTCGTAGACGGCCTGGTGCGACACGTCGCCGATGGTCGCGCGCACCTCACGGATGATCGAGTCGGTGTCGGCGTGCGGATGGTCGGCCAGCACGGTGAGCACAGCGACGCGCGGGCGGGTGACACGCAGGGACGAGTGCCTCAGCAGCACTTCGACATCGGAGCCGACCAGTGCCATTCCTCGAGTCTCGCCCACGATCTGGAACTTATCAAGTCTTACGACAGCCCGGGCGCGACCACCTCGAGCGACCGCCGCTGACTCGGCCGGCGCTGACTCGGCCGGCGCGAGCAGCGCGAGTCAGCGGTCTCGGCGGTCTCGGCGGCCCACGAGGTTCGAGAGGCGGGACGGCAGGTCCCGCCAGATCGAGACGCCGGCCTCGGGCCAGAAGAAGGAGCGGAGGCGGGTGGAGCTCGCCCGCGTGCGACTCACCTCACGGCGGATCGACCGGATGTCGTGGTGCAACGCCTCGGCCTCCTCGACCGAGGTGCGTTCCGGCCGGTCGTAGCGCGCCTTCTCAAGCGTCATCGTCACCCGGCGCACGGCGTCGGCGTTGTCGACACCGAGGTGTCCGTCGTGGATGAACCGGTCACGCGTCTGCCGGAGCGTGTCGCCGGGCGGCGCGGGCAGTCCGAGGTCACGAAGGTGAGAGGTGAGGTCGTTCCACTCGACCTCCGCGAGGTCCTGACGCGTCACGGCCAGCCGCCGCCGGCGGGCCCGGTCGAGGGAGGCCGTGATCGGCATGACGAACACAGCCAGCAGCAACACGAGCAGAGTGAGGGCCGTGACGACGTTGCGCAGGTTGAACACCGACCCGAGCGAGCCGGTGAGCGAGGGCGCGGAGGTCGCCGGAGCCTCGGAGGGAGCCACTGACGGGAGCGGGGCTCGCGAGGTCGCCCCGCCCGACGCGGACTCGCTCGGGGCGCGACCGCCTCCGCGCGATCCGTCGCTTGCTCCCTCGACGGCATACGGCGGCGGTGTTCCCGAACGTGCGCCTGGGGTGGGTTCGAAACGGAGCCAGCCGAAACCCTGGAAGAACAGCTCGGGCCAGGCGTGGGCGTCGGACGCGCGCACGACGAACTTGCCGTCGACGCTCGTGCCTGGCAGGAAACCGATGGCCATGCGGGCCGGGATGCCCTGCGCCCGGGCCAGCATGATCATGGCGGTGGCGAACTGCACGCAGTAGCCGCGTCTGGTCTGGTAGAAGGTGGTGATGGGATCGAGGATGCGTCCGGCGTCGTCGCGCACCGGCTCCCCGAGCTGGAGGGTGTACTGGTACTCGGCGGAGCGCAGGCTGTCCTGGATCGCGATGGCCCGGTCGAGCGGGTTGTTCTTGCCGGCCGTGAGCTTCTTCGACCATGAGTCGAGCAGGTCGCGGGCCGTGTCGGGGATGGCGAGGTCGTCGTCGACGATGTCGGGTGAGTCGGGTTTTCCGGACTCACGCAGCACGGAGGGCAATGGGGCGACGTCGGCGTACGTGACGCGGTAGCTCGACACCGGCTGCGAGACCCGCACGTCACGGGTGACCGGGTCGATGGTCCACGGCGTGC
This sequence comes from Terracoccus sp., assembly GCA_040007275.1. Taxonomy (GTDB): domain Bacteria; phylum Actinomycetota; class Actinomycetes; order Actinomycetales; family Dermatophilaceae; genus DSM-29435. Next base: position 23,394 of record JBDTVJ010000030.1, on the reverse strand, counting down.
CGTCCATCGCGACCGCGACGACGGGGTAGGGGGCGGCGATGTTCGGCGCTGCCAGGGTGTTGTCGCTGACGGTGATCTCGTAGTCGTTGCGGTCACTCGGCGGCGGCAACGGCTGTGGCTGGCCCCCGTCGTTGCGGTCCTTGAGCGTCAGCCATTCACCCCGTGAGTAGTACCCGGTGGCCAGCACGCGCAGGGGGCTGCGGGTGAAACCGGTGGTGGTGTACTGGAGCACCGGTGAGTCGTCGTCGTTGTTGAGGCTGCGGGTCAGGTCAACCGTGCTGTTGAAGCCGACGCTTCCGCCGCCCCCGCCCTGGCCGCTGGTTCGGCCCAGTCCGTCGGTCAGGTAGCGCGGAGGGAAGTGCGGCACGACGATCGGTACGACGAGCGCAAGCACGAGGCCGACCAGCCCGAGCTTGGCGGCCCCGGCGCTGAACGAGCGCATCGCGGCGCCGTCCTGGGCCACCACGGGGCGGGCCTGCTCGTCGGTGGCACTCGTCGTGCTCCACTGACCGAACTGGGCGCGCGCGGTGGTGTGCAGCATGAGGAGCCAGAGGGCGGCCGGAACCACGAAGAAGCGCAGGGCGAGGGCGGAGTCACCATTGGCGGCGGTGACGAGGTAGGCGGTCAACAGCGGGAGGCCCGCGGCGGCGGGGCTGCACCAGGTGGCCGCCATGGCGTCGACACAGATGGCGACGAGGGTCACGATGATGACGAGGTAGAAGGTGACGCCGTCTCCGAGGGGGGCCGGTGCTGCGTACCGTGCCAGGGTGTCGAGCGCCTCCAGCCCGTACTCGTTGGCGGCCCCCAGGGTGGAGATGGTCGGGAGCAGCAGGAAGAAGGTGTTGCCGGCGAACTGCGCGAGGATCACGTAGGCGGTCACGATGAGCTGGACGAGCACGACGAGGACGCGTGAGCGGGTCAGGCCACGCATGAGCAGGCCGACGCCCGTCGAGACGGCGATCATGACGATGGCCGGGCTCAGCCAGGCCGAGCTCTGGAACAGGCTCGTGACCGGGTAGATGGCCGCCAGGGTGGCCAGGGCGGCGAGCAGCGTGATCCGCCAGCGCCGGCGGCTCATCGGCTCGACCCGACCGTGGAGGCCGTCAGCACCGACCACGCGTGGGACACGGAGTCGTCACGGCTCACGGCAACGGTGCGCCAACCGCCGGCCCGCAGGGTCTCAAGGTGGCCCGAGACAGCGTCAGCGCCGGGGGCGTCGCCGAACGAAGCGGCATCCAGCACGAACGCGAGCGCCGTCGTGCCCAGTTGGCGCAGACTCGTGATCCTGGCCGTCACCTCGGGGTCGGTCGGTCCCACGACGGCCACCACCAGACCGCCGCCGGCCGCCAAGGTCTGGGCCGCGCGCAGCATCTCGTCATGGCCGGTGTCGTCGTGCTGGACCGTGACGGCCAGGGCGTCGAGGATCTCGGGCGCGGTCATCGTCTCGGCGGCCCGGGAGCTGGCCACGGTCTCGGCGCACACCAGGTGCACGGCATACCCGGAGTCGCAGAGGTGTACGGCGACGGAGGCCACCGCGGTGACCGCCCACTCGAACGACCCGGTGGCTCCGCTGCCACCGTGCGCCGCTGGCCGCGGGTCGAGCAGGAGGATGGCCCGGCGCTGCGCGGGCCGGTCCTCCTGACGCACCATCAGGTCTCCGGTGCGGGCCGTGGCCGGCCAGTGGATGTGTCGCAGGTCGTCACCCTCGCGATACTCGCGGATCGTCACGTCGTCCTCGCCGTGCAGGGCGATCAGGTGCGCCTGCTCGCCTTCTGAACCCACGCCGGCACTCGAGCGCCGGGCCTGCGACAGGGGGTGCACGGCGGGCAGGATGACCAGCTCGGCCCTGCCCTCGAGCACGGCGTTGCGGTTGGCCAGGCCGAAGGGGTCCTGGACCTGCACCCCGAGCGGGCCGAGCTGGTGACGACCACGCAGGGCCGAGTGCACCGTGTAGTCGATGGTGCGCACCCGTCCGGTCGGGATGCGGCCCACGACGAAGCGCGGGCGGTCCCCGAGCACGTAGTCGAGACGTTCCTCGGCGAGGAAGAGCGGGGTGGTCGCCGTCGAGACGTTCTCGAAGGAGAGCGCCACCTGGGCCGGCTGTCCCACGCTGACCCGCTCGGGTGAGACGTGTCGTTCGATGCGCATGCGCGCGCGCCGGGTGCGGACCAGCAGACCCGAGATGATCGGCAGGGCCAGGAGCAGCACGCCGAAGCGGGTCAGGTCGCGAAAGCCGAAGATGACGCCGGCGAGGACGAGCAGGACTCCGGAGCCGATGAAGGCCCGCCCCCGGACGGTCAGGACGCCGCGCAACGATCGCATGTGCAGCTCAGCGCGCCTGGGGAGGTACGGGCACCTGACGCAGCAGGTCGCCCACGACCTCGGTCGTGGTGCGGCGGGCGAGCTGGGTCTCGCTCGAGGGCATCAGCCGGTGCGCGAGCACCGCGGGTGCGAGCATCTGCACGTCGTCGGGGATCACGTGGTCGCGACCCTCGAGGGAGGCGTGCGCGCGAGCCGACCGCAGCAGGTGCAGCCCGGCTCTGGGGGAGGCCCCGAGCCGCAGCGCCGACGTGGAGCGCGACCGGTTCACCAGGTCGACGATGTACTGGCGGATCGCCGGGCTGGCGTGCACCCGCATCACCGCCTCGACGACGCTGTTGATCGTCGCGGCGTCGGTGACGGGGCGCAGTGAGTCGAGGGGCGATCGCGACCCATGCACCTTTAGCAGCTCGAGCTCGGCCGCCGGGGAGGGGTAGCCCATCGAGATGCGCGCCATGAACCGGTCACGCTGGGCCTCGGGCAGCGGGTAGGTGCCCTCCATCTCGATGGGGTTCTGGGTCGCCATCACGATGAAGGGTGCCTGCAGCTCGTAGGTGGTGCCGTCGACGGTGACCTGGCGCTCCTCCATCGACTCGAGCAGTGCCGACTGGGTCTTCGGCGAGGCGCGGTTGATCTCGTCGCCCACCACCACGTTGGCGAAGATGGCTCCCGGGCGGAACTCGAACCGCCGGGCGTCCTGGTTGAAGATGCTGACACCCGTCACGTCGCTCGGCAACAGGTCGGGCGTGAACTGGATGCGGCGCACCGATGCGTCGATGGAGCGGGCGAGGGCCTTGGCCAGCATGGTCTTGCCGACGCCGGGCACGTCCTCGATGAGCAGGTGACCCCCGGCGAACAGCACCGTGACCGTGGTTCGCACGACCTCGGCCTTGCCCTCGATGACCGTCGTCATCGCCCCGACGAGCCGGTCTGCGACGTCTCTGACGAGGTCGAGGTCGGCCGCCGGGCCGCGGTCGCCGCGCTCGCTGCGGTTCAAGCCGGGAACGCTCCCGGTGATTTCCATCGTCACGCTGTCCTCCGCTGTGCCGCTGATCGGTCAGTTGCCCGCCCTCGCCCAGACGGCCGACGCGAGATCCGTTCAGTGATCCTCCCTCATGAGGCGGCTCACAGGAAGAAGACCGCGAATTCTCGACCCGGTGAACCTTCTCCTCCCGAACCACTGCGGTACTCCACTTTCCTCCACCACAACGCCCGGGGAACGCTCAGAGTTCACGAATCGCCGGGCTTTCAAGGTCCTTAGGCTCGGCCCGTCCCCACAGCAGCCGGTGAGGCGGGCTGCGCGACGGGCTCGAGGCGGGGCTGGGTGGTGTGAACGGCATCCGGCCGGATGCCGTGCCGGTGGTTCGCGACAGGAGCGCCCGAGCCCTCCACTTCCCACCACGCCACTGACCTGCGTAAACGTTCGGTGGCGATGGCTGAAATGCCCGGTTCATCGTTGACCGTGGAGGAAAGTGGAGTAGAGTGGCGGAAGAAGGGCGACGGTGGTGGCGCCTCTCGGGTCGACGAAGGGGAGGTGGCGATCGTGTTCCTCGGTACGCACACCCCCCGACTCGATGAGAAGGGCCGTCTGATCCTGCCGGCCAAGTACCGCGACCAGATGTCCGACGGCCTCGTGGTGACGCGTGGCCAGGAGCGTTGCCTTTTCATCTACCCCATGGACGAGTTCGTGAAGGTGGCGCAGGGCATGCAGGCCGCGCCCACGACCAACCGGTCCGCCCGCGACTACCTGAGGGTGTTCCTGTCGGGCGCATCCGATGAGGTGCCTGACCGCCAGGGTCGCTTCACCATCCCGGCGAACCTGCGTCAGTACGCCGGCCTCGACCGTGACGTGACGGTCATCGGGGCCGGGTCGCGGCTCGAGGTCTGGGACAGCGCCGTCTGGAACACCTACCTGGCCGCGAGCGAGCAGAGCTTCGCCGACATCGCCGAAGAGGTGGTCCCCGGCATCCTCTAGTTTCCCGCCGCCGTGTCCCACCCCTGAGCAGCGCCCCCACTGACCACCGTGCCCTGTCTGACCCGCGCAGCACGAGACCTGAGTGCCGGCCTCCAGCCGCTCCCCTCCCGAGACGACTTCCCCCGTCTCGGGCGAGGCAGCGGATGGGGACCAGCCCGCAGGATCGCGCGTCGGGCCGGACAGCTCCAGCAGCAGACCACCAAGCAGTACCGACCGTTGAGACCATCAGCCGCTCACGCGGCGAGCGAAGCCAAGGCGAGCAAGGACCAGCATGGACGACCGAGGACCGGCGCAGGGACGACACGTCCCGGTGATGCGCGACCGGATTCTCGCGCTGCTCGAACCGTCGCTCTCGCGCCCGGGTGCCGTCCACGTGGACGGCACTCTTGGTATGGGGGGCCATGCCGAGGGGGTCCTCGATGCCTTCCCCGATGTCACGGTGATCGGGATCGACCGCGACCGCGAGGCGCTCGCCCTGTCGGCCGAGCGGCTGGGCCGCTTCGGTGACCGGTTCCGGCCGGTGCACGCCGTCTACGACGACATCGCCGACGTCATCGAGGGAGTCGGGGTGGCGAGGGTCGACGGTATCCTCTTCGACCTCGGGGTGAGCTCGTTGCAGCTCGACGAGGCCGACCGGGGCTTCGCCTACCGGGTCGACGCACCGCTCGACATGCGGATGGACCAGTCCGACGGGCCCACCGCCGCCGACGTGCTCAACACCTACGAGGTTGCCGACCTTGCCCGGCTGCTCAAGGACTACGGCGAGGAGCGCTTCGCGCGCAAGATCGCCCGCGCGGTGGTCCGCGAGCGCGAACAGCGGCCGTTCTCCACCTCTGGCCCGCTGGTCGAGCTGTTGCGTCGGGTCATCCCGGCCGCCTCACAGCGTCAGAGCGGGCACCCGGCCAAGCGAACGTTCCAGGCGCTGCGCATCGAGGTCAACGACGAGCTGGCCGTCTGGCGCCGTGCCATCGAGGAGTCCGTGGACGTGCTGACGGTCGGTGGCCGCATCGCCGTGCTGTCCTACCACTCGCTCGAGGACCGTGTGACGAAGCGGGCGTTGGCCGCCGGTGCCACCTCGAGCACCCCTGAGGGTCTTCCGATCGAGCTTCCCGAGCACGCGGCCTATCTCACGCTCGTCACCCGCGGCGGCGAGCAACCCACGCAGGCCGAGGTCACGCAGAACCCGCGAGCCGCCTCGGCGCACCTGCGGGTCGCCGAACGGATCCGCGACACCCACCCCCACCGGGCTGGTCGCTCAACCCGCACGAGAACACCCGGTTCGCCGGGTCGCTCGACGCACCTCACGGCATCCGCCCGTACCGGAACGAAGGGAACCACCCGATGAGCCAGATGACCGCCACGGCACGCCCGCTGCGCGCCCCGCGACGCGGCCCCACGGCGCCCCCGTTGCGGGTGATGCCGACCCGGTTCGCCACGACCGGGAACGGCGCCTTTGCCACGCTGTGCCTCGTGCTGTTGACCGTCGGGCTGATCGCGCTGCTCCTGCTCAACACCGCCCTGGCCCAGGGCTCACTCGCCGTCGGGGACCTCCAGCGTGAGTCGACGGCCCTGACGAACTCCACCGCCAACCTCAAGGCAGAGATCGCTGCCGCATCGGCCGGCGGCACTCTGGCCGCCGCTGCGTCGAAGCTGGGCATGGTCCGGTCCAACGAGCGGGCCTACATCGACCTCTCGACCGGCAAGGTCTCCGGAACGGCCTACCCCGCCACCTCCGCGCAGGCCCTGCCGATCGTGACGCGTCCCACGGCGCCACCGCCGCTGACCGGCTCGGACCAGATGCTGTTGTCGACCGCGGCGGCGTCGGTGCTCGGCGTGGTGGCACCACTGGGGCCGAAGCTCGTCCCGAACGCTGAAGCGAAGGTCGTCCCGAAGGCCGACCCGAAGGCGGGGTCGCCGGCCACCTCGGCGAAGGGGTCCGCCACGCCGAAGACTTCGGCTGCCACGACCAGGACCCCCGCAAGCCCGAGACTGGCCACGAAACCGAGCGCCGCCCGCGGCGCGAGCTCACAGACTCCCGCCATCGGGTGAACGAGGTGACCGCGTGACTTCGACGCGAGGCAACGAACCGCGACAGACCAGCCGCACCACCCATCGCCCGGCGGCGCGGCCCGCCGCCCGTTCGGCCGCTCGAGACGCCGCCCCCTCTGCACCGCGCTCCCCGAGAAGCGCAGCCTCGCCCGCGGGCCGCGCTTCCTCGCCGACCAGCCGGGGCCGCGGTCCCGCTCCGAAGCGTTCGCAGGCATCCGCCGGCAGGCGGGGCTCCGGGGGTGCGGGAGGGGGAGATGGCCGAGGTCGCCGCGGACGGCGGCTGCGCATCTCTCGCGCCAACCCGAGACGCCGCATCACGGTGATGCTCGCGACCGTGCTCGTGATCTTCGCCGTCTTCGCCGCCCAGCTGCTGCGCATCCAGGCCTTCGACGCCTCGGCGACGCAGGCCGCGGCCCTGAACAAGCGGCAGTTCACCTCGCCGACACCGGCGCTACGCGGCCAGATCCTCGACACGTCCGGCCAGGTTCTCGCCGAGTCGGTCGAGCGCTTCACGGTGACGGTCGACCCGGTCGCAGTGAAGGAGTACAAGGCCAGGGTCGACGGCGCGGTCACCAAGGTCGGCGCGGCCGGTGCGGCGGCCGCGCTCGCGCCGCTGCTCGATATGACCGTCGCCGACCTGACCGGCCTGCTGACCCGCCCCGGCAAGCGCTACGTCATCGTCAAGAAGCTGGTCAACCCCGCCGTATGGGCGCAGATCCGGGCTCTGGGGGTGCCGGGTATCGCCTCCGAGCGCACCGCCCAGCGTCTCTACCCGTCCGGGATGGCCCTGGGCCAGCTCGTCGGCTTCGTGCTGCCCAGCGACCAGGAGCCGGGTGGCGGCATCGAGCAGATGCTGAACGGGGTCCTTGCCGGCACCCCCGGCAAGCTCGTGGCCCAACAGGCCCGGGACGGGTACCTCATCCCGGGCTCCCAGCGGATAGACACCCCGGTGGTCAACGGTCGCAACGTCAAGCTGACGATCGACGCCGACCTGCAGTGGTACGCCCAGAATGCCCTGGCGAAACAGGTCACGGCGGTGGGGGCCGTGTCCGGCACCGCCGTCGTCATCGAGGCGGCCACCGGCAAGGTGCGCGCTGCCGCCACCTACCCGAGCTTCGACCCGACCGACCCGGGCGCTGCGAACAAGGCCAACCTGGGCAACGTGGCCTTCAACGACGCCTTCGAGCCGGGGTCGACCGGCAAGCTCATGACGTTGGCCGCAGCCCTCGAGGAAAAGGTGATCACCCCCGACACGGGTGTCATCGTGCCCTCACGGCTGCCTCGAGCCGGCATCCGGTTCAAGGACAACGAGGCCCACGGCATCGAGAACATGACCGCCACCGGCGTCATCGGCAAGTCGTCGAACATGGGCACGATCCTCATCGGTGAGCGGGTCAAGACCGCCGTGATGGAGAGCTTCTACCGCAAGTTCGGGGTCGGGCAGAAGACGCCGATCGGCTTCCCCGGAGAGTCGGCGGGCGTGCTGGTCAAGGCCGCCGAGATCAACCCCCAGCAGCGGTACACCATGCTCTTCGGCCAGGGTTACGCCGTCACCGCGGTGCAGGCCGCCAGCATCTTCGCGACCATCGCGAACAAGGGGGTGCGGGTGCCCCCGTCGCTCGTCGAGGGCACGGTCAACGACAGCGGCACGCTCGTCCCGACGCCCGCCACGACGCCCGAGCGGGTGGTCTCTTCGGACACCGCCACGAAGCTGTCGCGGATGATGGAGGAGGTCACCGGCCCTGACGGTACTGCTCGCGACGCGCGCATCAAGGGCTACCGGGTGGCCGGGAAGACCGGAACCGCCGACCGCTACGACGACAAGACGAAGGGCTACAACGGCTTCACGGCGTCGTTCATCGGCTACGCGCCCGCCGAGAACGCCAAGTACGTCGTCGCGGTGATCATCCAGAAGCCGACGTCGGGCATGTTCGGTGGCGCCTTGGCCGGGCCCGTCTTCAACCAGATCATGACCTACCTGCTCGAGCGCGACAACGTGCCGCTCAGCACGCCATCGCCGCTGAGCTACCACGTGTGGTCGACCAGGCCGCTGTCCGACCGAGACCCGACGGTGCTCAGCGATGCGCGGGCCAAGCGTGACGGCCTGTAAGTTCGGCTGACGTGTCCTCTGCTCTGATCCGTCCCGCCACCTCGGGGGTGGCCCTGCGCGATCTGGTCGCACGCCTCGGGGTGAGTCCTGACCGTCAGCCCGACGGCAACCCGCTGGTCATGGGGGTGAGCCTCGATAGCCGCACCGTGCTGCCGGGCGACCTGTACGCCGCCTTGCCCGGCGTCAACGCCCACGGTGCGGACTTCGCCGCCCAAGCCTACGAACGCGGCGCCGTGGCCGTGCTCACGGACGCCGTCGGCGCTGATCGGGTACCGGCCGGCGTGCCCGTCGTCGCGGTCGAGCGGCCCCGGGAGGTGCTCGGAGCCGTCGCCGCATGCGTGTACGGGCAACCCTCCGCCGATCTGACGATGATCGGGGTGACCGGGACGAACGGCAAGACCACGACGGCCTACCTCATCGAGTCGGCGCTGCGCGCCCACGGCCGGCGCACGGGCCTCATCGGCACGGTGGAGACCCGGCTCGGTGACGAGGTCATCCACTCCGTGCGCACCACACCCGAGACCACCGACCTGCACGCCCTGCTCGCCCTGATGCGGGAACGCGGGCTCGACACCTGCGTCATGGAGGTATCGAGCCACGCACTGGCCCTGCACCGGGTCGACGGGGTCATCTACGACGTGGCGCTCTTCACCAACCTCTCCCAGGACCACCTCGACTTCCACGCCGACATGTTGGACTACTACCGGGCCAAGGCCTCGCTGTTCACCCCGGCCCGGTCACGGCGGGCTGTGGTGGGGGTCGACGACGGGTGGGGCGTCCGTCTCGCAGCCGAGGCGAGCGTGCCGGTCACCACCGTCAGCACGAGCGACACGCCGGCCGACTGGGTGGTGGCTCGTTCAGGAGACGACGGCACGTTCACACTGCGCGCCCGCGACGGGTCGCAGCTCCGGCTCGTCTCGCACCTGGCCGGCACGTTCAACGTGGCCAACACCGCGCTGGCGGCTCTCGCGCTGGTCGCGATCGGCCTCGAGCTGCCGGCGGTGGAGGCCGCGATGGCTGCGCCTCCTGACGTGCCGGGGCGAATGCAGCTCGTTTCCGCCGGCGCCCCGCGCTCCGGTGACCGCCCGGGGTTGCCGCGTTGCATCGTCGACTTCGCGCACACCCCGGTTGCCGTCGACGCCGCGCTCGCCGCCCTGCGGCCCTCCACCAGTGGGCGGCTCATCGTGGTGCTTGGCGCCGGGGGTGATCGCGACCGGGGGAAACGCCCACTCATGGGTGCTGCCGCCGCCCGGCACGCCGACGTGGTCGTCGTCACCGATGACAACCCGAGGTCAGAGCAACCGGCCGCGATCCGCGCCGCGGTGCTGGCGGGCGCGCGCCAGCTCATCGAATCCGGTTCGGCCACGGCCACCGAGCTCATCGACGGTGGTGCGCGCGCAGCGGCGATCGCGCGATCCGTGGCGATCGGGGTCGACGAGCCGAAGCTGCGCAGTGGGGCTGACGCCGTGGCTACGGGCGACAGCGTGGATACAGTCATCGTGCTCGGCAAGGGCCACGAGAAGGGCCAGGAGATCGACGGCGTCATGCACCCCTTCGACGACCGGGATGCCGTGCTCGCCGCCCTGTCAGCGGCCACCACAGGAGCACGTCCATGATCGCGATGCGGCTCAGTGAGATCCGCGACGCCACGGGGGGGCGGGTGCATGGGGAGGTCGACCCCGAGAGCATCGTCGTCGACGGGCCCGTCACGACCGACTCACGCGAGTGTGGCCCCGGAGGGCTGTACGTCGCGCGCGTCGGCGAGTTCGCTGACGGCCACCTGTTCGCCGCTGCTGCGGCTGCCGCCGGGGCGGTCGCTGCGCTGACCTCCCGCCCGCTCGACGACCTGCCCTGCGTCGTCGTCGACGACGTCCAGCTCGCCTTCGGTCACCTGGCGCGGGCGGTGCTCGACCGGGCGCCAGACCTACGCGTGGTCGCCGTCACGGGTTCGTCGGGCAAGACGAGCACCAAGGACCTGCTCGCCTCGGTGCTCACCCCGAGTGGCGAGACAGTGGCACCGGTGAACTCGCTCAACGGTGAGATCGGAGTGCCGCTGACCGTGTGCCGCGTCACCCCGACGACCGCCTTCCTGGTCGCCGAGATGGGCGCGAGGGGAGTGGGGCACATCGCCTACCTCACCTCCATCGCGCCTCCCGAGATCGCCATCGTGCTCAACGTCGGTAGCGCCCACCTCGGTGAGTTCGGCTCCCGCGAGAACATCGCCATCGCCAAGGCCGAACTGCCCCGCGCCGTCGGGCCGGGCGGGCTCAGCATTCTCAACGCCGACGACCCGCTCGTCTCCGCGATGGCGACCGGCCTGGCCTCGAGAGTGGTGCTCGTCGGGCGCGACCCCAACGCCGACGTGCGCGCCGACGACGTCGAGCTCGACGCCCGGGGGAGGGCGACCTACACCCTCGTGACCCCGTCCGGACGGCGCCGGGTCACCCTGCGTCAGAGCGGGGTGCACCACGTCGCCAACTCGCTCGCCGTGGCCGCGGCTGCGCTCGAGCTGGGGGTGGGGCTCAAAAACGTCGCGGAACGGCTCTCGGCCGCGCTCGCGGGGAGTCGGTGGCGGATGGAGGTCACCGAGCGGCCCGACGGCGTGGTCATCGTCAATGACGCCTACAACGCCAACCCCGAGTCGATGCGGGCGGCCCTCGAAGCGCTGGCCGCGATCGCCACCGACGGGCGCCGGTGGGCCGTCCTCGGCAGCATGCTCGAGCTCGGCGACGACAGCGACGACGAGCACCGCGCGGTCGTGGAGCTGGCCTCTCATCTGGGTATCGACCAGATCGTGGCCGTCGGTGAGGGCGCCCGGGTGATGGGCGCCCCGCACTGGGTGCCCGACATCGAGGCGGCCTTCGACCACATCGAGGCGGCCGTACGGCGCGGCGACGTCGTGTTGGTCAAGTCGAGCCGGGACAGCGGGCTACGGTGGCTCGGTGACCGGCTCGCCCAGACGGCGCAGCCGACATCGCCGACGACAGGAGAGGTGGTCGCGCAGTGAAGGGTGTGCTCCTGGCCGCGACGTTCTCACTCATCATCTCGCTGCTCGGCACCCCGCTCTTCATCAAGTTCCTCGAGCGGCGCGGATACGGGCAGTTCATCCGCGACGACGGACCTACCTCGCACCACACCAAGCGCGGCACTCCGACCATGGGGGGCGCGATCATCATCGCGGCGACCGTCGTGGCCTACGCGGTGGCCCACCTGCTCACGCTGACCCCGCCCACCGCCAGCGGGCTGCTGGTGCTGTTCCTCATGGTGGGCATGGGGGTGGTGGGCTTCCTCGACGACTTCATCAAGATCAGCAAGCAGCGCAGCCTGGGGCTGCGCTCACGCGAGAAGCTGCTCGGCCAGGCGCTGGTCGGCGTCATCTTCGCGGTGCTGGCGCTGCAGTTCCCCAACGCTGCCTACCGCACCCCGGCCTCCCCGTTCATCTCCTTCGTGCGCGACACCAATATCAGCCTCGCCTTCGCGGGCACGATCCTCGGGGTCGTGCTCTTCGTGGTGTGGGCCAACCTCATGATCGCCGGTACCACCAACGGTGTGAACCTGACCGACGGGCTCGACGGGCTCGCCACGGGCGTATCGACGATGGTCTTCGGCGCCTACGTGCTGATCAGCATCTGGACCTACAACCAGAACTGCCAGACCAACCCGGGCATCAAGTGCTACGAGGTGCGCGACTCCCACGATCTGGCCCTGGTCGCGGCAGCCGGAATGGGCGCGTGCTTCGGCTTCCTCTGGTGGAACGCCACACCGGCCAAGATCTTCATGGGTGATACCGGCTCGCTCGCCCTCGGGGGGGCGCTCGCCGGACTGGCGATCACCACCCGTACCGAGATCCTGCTCATCATCCTCGGCGGCATGTTCGTGCTCGAGACCCTGTCGGTGGTCGCCCAGGTGGCCTCCTTCAAGTCGACGGGCAAACGGGTGCTGCGGATGGCTCCGTTGCATCACCATTTCGAGATGGTCGGTTGGAACGAGGTGACGGTGGTTGTGCGGTTCTGGATCATCGCCGGCCTCTTCGTGGCCCTCGGGCTGGGTCTCTTCTACGCCGAGTGGGTGGTGGGTTCGCAGTGAGCTTCGACCCGTCCTACGAGCCCCGTGACGGGCTCACCCACCGCGACGCCGACTGGGCCGGCCTACGGGTGCTCGTCGTCGGTCTCGGGGTGTCGGGGTTCGCGGCCGCCGACGCGCTGGCCGAGCGCGGCGCCCACGTCACCGTGGTCTCGCGTGATGTCACCGAGGCGATCTCCCAGCGCGCGACGATCCTGACCATCCTCGACGTCGACGTGCGGCTCGGCCCCGAGCACCTGGCTGACGTGCCACCCGGCACCAACCTGGTCGTCACCTCACCCGGCGTCCCGCCGCACGACCCCCTGATGCTCTCAGCGGCCACCTCGGACGTTCCCGTGTGGGGGGAGGTCGAGCTCGCCTGGCGGATGCGCGCCCGCGAGGGTGCTGCTCCGTGGCTCACGGTGACGGGCACCAACGGCAAGACCACCACCGTCACCATGCTGTCCTCGATCCTGCGGGCGGCCGGTCTGCGCGCAACCGCTGCGGGCAACGTCGGGACGCCCCTGCTCGAGGCAGTGCTGCACCCCGAGCCCTACGACGTGCTCGCGGTCGAGCTCTCCAGCTTCCAGCTGTACTGGCAGCGCTCGATCTCGGCGGTGGCCTCGGCCGTGCTCAACGTGGCACCGGACCACCTCGACTGGCACGGCTCGTACGCTGAGTACCTGAGGGCCAAGGGCAAGATCTACGACCACACGCACCTGGCGTGCATCTACAACGTGGGTGACCTGCAGACCGAAGCGCTGGTGATGGAAGCCGACGTCGTCGAAGGATGCCGGGCCGTCGGGTTCACGACCGGCATCCCCGGGCCGTCCATGGTCGGCGTCGTCGAGGACGTGCTGGCCGACCGGGCCTTCGTCGAGCAGCGGCAGCGCTCGGCTGCCGAGCTGTGCACTATCGCCGATCTGCGCGGTGACGCACCGTCGGTAGCGCCCCATTACATCGCCAACGCCCTGGCTGCTGCGGCACTGGCGCGGGCTTACGGGGTCGGGCCGCTCGCGGTGCGTGACGGCCTGCGCGCCTTCCGGCCCGACCGACACCGCATCGCCGAGATCGCCACGGTGCGCGGCGTCCGCTTCGTCAACGACTCGAAGGCGACGAACCCGCATGCGGCAGCGGCAGCGATCCGCTCGTTCGACAGCGTCGTCTGGATCGCCGGGGGCCTGCTGAAGGGCGCCGACGTCGACAGCCTCGTCGAGGAGATGGCCTCCCGCCTGCGGGGCGTCGTACTCGTCGGAGCCGACCGCGACCAGATCGCGCAAGCACTGGCCCGACACGCGCCCGACGTCCCCGTCGTCGACGTGGCCGAGACCGACACTGGGGTCATGCGTCACGTCGTCGCCCAGGCTGCCCGGCTCGCCCAGCCGGGCGATGTGGTGCTGCTGGCGCCGGCCGCGGCCTCCATGGACATGTTCACCAACTACGGTGCCCGGGGCGATGCCTTCGAGGAGGCGGTTCGATGGCACGCCGGGCTCACGGGAGACACCGAGAACGACGAGGGTGAGCGATGAGCACGACCACCACCCCCCGCAAAGCGGCCGCTCGTCGAACGCCCACCGACACGCAGGGCAGCTCCCGTTCGCGGCCGGTCATCGGCCGCCTCGAGTCGCCGCTCACCACCTACTACCTGATCCTCGGTGCCACGGTGACCCTCGTCGTGTTCGGGCTGATCATGGTCTTCTCGGCGTCGAGCGTCGAGGCGCTCCTGTCTGACCAGGCCTCGTACTCGATCTTCCTGCGCCAGCTGATGTTCGCGGGCATCGGCGCGGTGGGCGCGGCCGTGGCGGTACACCTGCAGGTGGCGTGGTGGAAGCGGCTCGCCGTCCCGACGCTGCTGCTCGCCGTGGCCCTGCAGACCCTCGTGCTCGTGACGCCTCTCGGGCGAACGGTCAACGGCAACCGGAACTGGCTGATGCTCGGGCCGTTGCAGTTTCAGCCCTCCGAGTTCGCCAAGCTGGCGCTGGTGCTCGTCGGCGCGATGGTGTTCGCCAACAAGGGCGCCCTCGTGGCCCGGCCGGTGCACGTGCTACTGCCCTACGTCATCCCGGTCGCGGCGGTCGTACTGGCCCTCGTGCTCGCGGGCCACGACCTCGGCACCGCGATCGTGCTGCTCGTCATCGTCGCCGCCGTGCTCGCTGTGGCCGGGGCGCCGATGTGGCTCTTCGGGGCCGGAGCGCTGCTCGGCCTCGCGGGGGTGGCGGTCATGGTGTTGACCAGTGACAACCGGATGAGCCGCATCACCAGCTTCCTCTCGCCGGAGTGCCAGGCCGATCCCAACGGCCTCTGCGGCCAGTCGGTGCACGGCCTCTACGCGCTGGCCGACGGCGGTTGGTGGGGTGTCGGCCTCGGCGCGTCGAAGGAGAAGTGGGAGTGGCTCTCCGAGGCGCACAACGACTTCATCTTCGCCATCATCGGCGAAGAGCTCGGGCTGCCTGGAACTCTGATGATCCTGGCGCTCTTCGCCATCCTCGCGTGGGCGGCGTACCGGCTCGTCAAGCGCACCCAGGACAAGTTCGTGCGCATCGCGTCAGCCGGCATCATGGCCTGGCTGCTCGGGCAGGCGATCATCAACATCGGCTCGGTCATCGGGCTCTTCCCCGTCGTGGGGGTGCCGTTGCCCCTGGTGTCCGCGGGCGGCTCCTCGCTGGTCACCACCATGGTCGCGTTGGGCATCCTGCTGTCCTTCGCCCGCAACGAACCCGGTTGCCGTGCGCTGCTCGGCGCCCGGCCGAGCATGATCAAGCGGTCGTTCGCGGTGCTGCCCACCCGCGCCGCTTTCTCGTCCCGGCGCGGGGGCCGGTGATCGCGATGTCCTCGCCCACCTCCGTGCTGCTTGCGGGAGGAGGCAGCGCCGGTCACGTCTCGCCGCTGCTCGCCCTTGCCGACACCCTGACCCGGCGACACCCCGATCTGGTCGTCACTGCCCTCGGCACCGAGGAGGGGTTGGAGGCGCGGCTCATCCCGGCTCGAGGCTTCGGTCTGCGGTTCGTTCCCAAGGTGCCGCTGCCGCGGCGTCCGAGCCTTGACCTGCTCAAGCTGCCGGGTCGTCTCAAGGCCGCGGTCGACGCTGCCGGTGTCGCTATCGACGAGACCGACGCCGAGGTCGTCGTCGGGTTCGGCGGCTACGTCAGCACCCCGGCCTACCTCGCCGCCCGACGCCGAAGGGTGCCGATCGTGATCCACGAGCAGAACGCCCGGCCCGGCCTGGCCAACCGCGTGGGTGCCCGGTTCACCGAGTTCGTCGCCACGACCTTCAGCACCACCGACCTCCCGCATGCCAGGCGCATCGGGATGCCGTTGCGCCGCGAGATCGCGACGCTCGACCGCTCGGCGCTGCGTGCCGAGGCGCTGGCCCACTTCGGCCTGACCGGCGAGTGGCCCACGGTGCTCGTGACCGGTGGCTCGCTCGGCGCCAAGCGCCTCAACGACGCGTTCGCCTCCCGGGTGGCGGCGCTGAGCCGGGGCGGGGTGCAGGTGCTGCACGTCACCGGGCAGGGCAAGGCCTTCGTGGCGGAGGTACCCGCTGTGGGGGCGCCGTACGTGGTGGTGGAGTACGCAGACCGCATGGAGCTGGCGTACGCGGCCGCCGACCTCGTCGTGGCCCGCTCCGGCGCCAACACCGTCTGCGAGCTCACGACGGTCGGCCTACCAGCGGTCTACGTGCCCCTGCCGGTCGGGAACGGCGAACAGCGCCTCAACGCGGCCGACGTGGTGGCCGCCGGTGGAGGTCTGCTCGTCGACGACGATGCCCTGACCCCGCAGTGGGTCGAGGCCGAGCTGATTCCCCTGGCCACTGACGGTGACCGGCTGGCAGCGATGGCCCGGGCGAGCGCTGCGCTGGGGGAGCCGGCCGCCGACGAGCAGCTCGCTGACCTGGTCGAGCTGGCGTGGAGGGCCCGCGCATGAGCCGGGTACCGACCGAGACCGACCCCTTCGCCGGGTCCCGCTTCGACTTCACGGCGCCGGTGCCGTCGGCCGACCGCCTGGGGCACGTGCATTTCCTGGCGATCGGGGGCGCCGGCATGTCGGGCGTGGCCCGCATCATGTTGGCGCGGGGCCTGTCGGTGTCCGGGTCCGACGCCAAGGACGTGCCGGTGCTCCTCGCCCTCGAGCGGGAGGGGGCCCGGGTGTGGGTGGGTTTCGACGCCGACCACCAGTCGAACGCCGACACCGTCGTGATGTCCTCGTCGATCCGCGACGACAACGTCGAGCTGCTGGCCGCCCGCGGACGAGGCATACGGGTGCTGCACCGGGCGCAGGCCCTGGCCGCGTTGATGGAGGGTCACCGGGCGGTGGCCGTCGCCGGGGCCAACGGCAAGACGACCACGACCTCGATGCTCACCGTGGCCCTGCAAGCGGCCGGGCTCGACCCGTCGTTCGCGATGGGCGGCGAGCTCGCCAAGCACGGCACCAACGCCCACCACGGCTCTGACGAGGTGTTCGTCGCCGAAGCCGACGAGAGTGACGGTTCGTTCATCGTCTACCGGCCCGAGGTGGCGATCGTCACCAACGTGCAACCGGACCACCTCGACTTCTACCTCAACTTCAAGGTTGTCCAGGCGGCGTACGACGTCTTCGTCTCCACCATCCGCCCGCAGGGCCTGCTCGTGACGTGTGCCGACGACGACGGCGGGGTCGAGCTCGCCCGGCGCGCCCAGGCGGCCGAGGTCCGGGTCTTCACCTACGGCTTCGCTCCCGACGCCGACCTGGTGCTCAGTGACCACGTCGACGGACTGAGCTCGACGGTGCGGCTCACCGACGGGTCGGCCAGCTTTGACCTCCGGCTGGCCGTTCCCGGTCGCCACAACGCCCTCAACGCCGCTGCCGCCTACGCTGCGGCCGTCCACGGCCTGGGGCAACAACCCGAACGGGTGCTGGCCGGCTTGGCGTCGTTCACGGGCACGCGCCGACGGTTTGAGCCCAAGGGAGAAGCTGGCGGGGTCGTCGTCGTCGACGACTATGCCCACAACGCCGGCAAGGTGACTGCGGTGGTCGAGACGGCGGCCGGTCTGGTCAGGGGCACGGGCCGACTCGTCGTGGTGTTCCAACCCCATCTCTACAGCCGCACCCGCGACTTCGCGGAACAGCTCGGCACGGGCCTGTCGCCAGCAGACGTGGTGCTGGTGATGGATGTCTATGCCGCGCGAGAGGACCCCGTCCCAGGCGTGTCGGGCGCGCTGGTGGCCGACGCTGTGCACCGCGCCCGTGCTGGGGTCGAGGTGCACTACGTGCCTTCCTGGGGCGAGGTCGCGGCTTGCGCCGCGAGCCTGGTGCGTTCCGGCGACCTGCTGCTCACCGTCGGCGCCGGTGACGTCACGATGATCGGGCCCGAGGTGCTGCGGCTGCTCCGCGAGGTTGTCTCATGATGATCACCCGGTTGCTGACCCGTGACCCGAAGCGAGACACCGACCAGGGCCTGTCGTCGGCGCGAATCCGCTTCGAGAAGCGGGCCGCAGCTGCCCGCCGCCGGCCACGCATCATCGCCGGGGTTGCGGTGGCTCTGCTGCTGACGGTGGGTCTGGTGGCCTGGCTCGGCTGGTTCAGCCCGGTGCTCACGGCCGACACCGTGGTGGTCAAGGGGGCCTCGAAGGCTCAGGCCGCCCAGGTCCGCCGGGTCGCCGCCGTGCCCCTCGGGGGCCCGGTGCTACGGATCGACACGGGGGCGGTCATCAGGCGACTGCAAGCCGACCGGCAGTGGGCCGACATCGCGGTCGAGCGAGGTCTCCCGCACACCGTAACGATCACGGTGCGCCCTCGTGAGGCGGCGCTGGCCGTGCGTACCTCGTCCGGCAAGGTCGAGGTGGTCGACGGTGCGGGCTTCGTCTTCCGCACGGTGGCTCAACCTCCGCGGGGAGTCCCGCTGGTCACCTCGGGCACGACCGTGGTGGCTCGGGGCGGGGTGACCGCAGCCCTGCAGGCCCTTTCAGCGCTCGAACCGGCTCTTCGCGCCACCGTCTCGGGGGTCACCGTCTCGGCCGCCGACCAGGTGAAGTTCACCCTGACGGTCAAGGGGGTGCGCAAGACGGTGGTCTGGGGCGGCCCCGGTGACGCGGCCACCAAGGCCAGGCTCGTCCTGATCCTGCTCAAGCAACCCGGCTCGACCGTCGACGTCAGTGTGCCGAGCTCACCCGTCACGCGCTGACTCTGCTCGCTCCCCTGAGGCACCTGAAGTGGGGCCTGGGATGAGGGCGGGGGATGGGACGTGGGGCGCGCAGGCGCGCGTGTGCCTGGAGGGGTGGTTGGGGCCACCGGGAGGCCCTGCTTCGTCACGTCCGACGAAGTGGGATGCCGACACGCCGCCCCCCGGGTTGATCGACTCCCTCACACGTCATACGGTCGGGGCACGCGTCGTGACCAAACTGTAACCTTTAGGTATACCTTTAACGTCTGACGGGTTCGTCTCGGTGGAGGGGAAGGCCACCGACCTACCGGCGGAAACGTCGTACGATCCACCGCACCCCAAAACCAGCACACCCAAAACCAGCACACCAGAACCAGCACCACCCAGAACCGTGCACCATCACCGAGGAAGGCCCACTCACGTGGCAGCAGCACCGCAGAACTATTTGGCCGTCATCAAGGTCGTCGGCATCGGCGGTGGCGGTGTCAACGCCATCAACCGGATGATCGACGTCGGCCTCAAGGGCGTCGAGTTCATCGCCATCAACACCGATGCCCAGGCGCTGCTCATGAGCGATGCCGACGTGAAGCTCGACGTGGGCCGCGAGCTCACCCGGGGGCTGGGGGCTGGCGCTGACCCCGAGGTCGGCAAGAAGGCGGCCGAAGACCACGCCGAGGAGATCGAAGAGGTCATGCGCGGTGCCGACATGGTGTTCGTGACCGCCGGCGAGGGTGGCGGCACCGGCACCGGTGGCGCCCCGGTCGTGGCCCGCATCGCGAGGGGCATCGGCGCCCTCACCATCGGGGTCGTGACGCGTCCCTTCACCTTCGAGGGGCGTCGCCGGGCCAACCAGGCAGAGTCGGGCATCGCCAGCCTCCGCGAGGAGGTTGACACGCTGATCGTCATCCCCAACGACCGGCTCCTGTCGATCAGCGACCGGAACGTCTCGATGATGGACGCGTTCCGCTCTGCCGACCAGGTTCTCCTCTCGGGTGTGCAGGGCATCACCGACCTCATCACCACCCCAGGCCTGATCAACCTCGACTTCGCCGACGTCAAGTCGGTCATGCAGGGCGCTGGTTCAGCGCTCATGGGCATCGGGTCGGCCCGTGGTGAGGATCGCGCGGTGCAGGCGGCCGAGCTCGCCATCAGCTCGCCGTTGCTCGAGGCCTCGATCGACGGTGCCCATGGAGTGCTGCTCTCGGTTCAGGGCGGGTCCGACCTCGGCCTCTTCGAGATCAACGAGGCGGCCAGGCTGGTTCAGGAGGCCGCTCACCCCGAGGCCAACATCATCTTCGGTGCCGTCATCGATGACGCCCTGGGCGATGAGGTGCGCGTCACGGTCATTGCGGCCGGGTTCGACGCGGGCGGGCCGACCAAGCGCGAAGACGGTCGCGCCCTGGGCCAGGTCATGGGGGGTCGGCCCAACGCCGCGGCCCAGCGCCCGACGACTCCGGCGCCGAGCTACCCGGTGGCCACTCCCGCCCCTG
Organism: Terracoccus sp.; assembly: GCA_040007275.1. Classification (GTDB taxonomy): domain Bacteria; phylum Actinomycetota; class Actinomycetes; order Actinomycetales; family Dermatophilaceae; genus DSM-29435. The sequence continues at coordinate 3,250 of JBDTVJ010000030.1, read as the reverse complement.
CCCAGCCGGCCCGCACACCCGAGTTCGCCGACCCGGCGCCCTCGGATGCGCCCGCCGCGCAGCCGGTCTCACAGCCTCCGCGGCAGGTCCGCTTCGAGGAGAGCGACGACCTCGACGTTCCCGACTTTCTGAAGTAGGGATTCGCGGCGTCTCACGGGTCTGGGCCCGGCTCGTTCGCCGAGCCCGACCAGGGCGCACCCGGCCACCGGATAGGTTGGCCGGGTGTTCTACTGGCGATCGACGCTCTCTCCTTCGACCACGCCCGTGACCACGCTCTCGAGAACGGTCGAGCTGGGCTTCACCGGACGATCCGCCGGTGCGGGCGCCGCTGCGTTCCACGGCCTCAACCTCGGCGGACACGTCGGTGACGACGCGGTCGTCGTCGAGTCGAACCGAGAGGCTCTCGCCGCGGCGTTCGACGTACCGCGGCAGCGACTGCTCTTTCTGAACCAGGTTCACGGCGACCATGTGGTCGTGGCCCGCGGCCCCTGGGCCGAGGCCGTGCCGAACGCCGACGCGATCGTGAGCCGCGAGCCCGGGCTCGCTCTCGCGGTCCTGGTCGCCGACTGCGTTCCGGTACTGCTGCACGACGCGCGCACCGGGGTGGTCGGTGCGGCGCACGCCGGGCGACCCGGCCTCGTCTCCCAGGTGGTGCTGCGGGCGATCGAGGCGATGCATGACCTCGGGGCGAGCGAGATCAGTGCGGCCGTCGGTCCGTCCGTGTGCGGTCGGTGCTACGAGGTGCCCGCCGGCCTCGCCGACCGGGCGGCATCCGTGGCGCCGTCCTCGCGCGCTCGTTCCTGGACGGGTACCCACGCGATCGACGTCGCCGCTGGCGTCGTCGAGCAGCTCGTGAGCGCCGGTGTGGCGATCACCTGGGTGCCCGGGTGCACCCGTGAGCACGACGACCTCTACTCCTACCGTCGCGACCACCTCACGGGCCGGTTCGCCGGCGTCGTGATGCTCAGAGAGGCAGCATCGAGATGACCAGCGCATCACGGCGGAACGAGCTTGCCGAAAACCTCGCCGCGGTTCGCGAGCGAGTGACTCGTGCCTGCAACGCGGTGGGCCGCGACCCCGGCCAGGTGCACCTGATCGTGGTGACCAAGCACTTTCCGGCATCCGACGTGCTGACGCTGCATGAGCTGGGTGTGCGCGATATCGGTGAGAACCGCGACCAGGAGGCGGCCGGAAAGGTCGCCGACGTGCGGACTGCCCTGCGCGAGGGAAAAAGCAGCTCCGAGGTCGACCCGCTCACCGTTCACTTCATCGGACAGCTGCAGTCGAACAAGGCGGGTCGCGTGGCCGGCTACGCCGACGCCGTCCACTCCCTCGACCGGACCAAGGTCATCGACGCGCTGGCTCGCGGCGCCGAATCCGCTGAGCGCGTGCTCGACGGGCTGGTGCAGGTGAGCCTCGACGGCGACACCTCCCGCGGCGGGGCACGACGCGAGGATGTGAGCGAGCTCGCCGATCGCATCGCCGCCCACGACCGGCTGCGTCTGCGCGGCGTGATGGCCGTCGCCCCCTTGGGTGCCGACCCTGCCGTGTGCTTCGCCGATCTGCGTGACATCGCCGACCGCATCCGCGCCACGCACCCGGAGGCGAGCTGGATCTCGGCCGGAATGAGCGCCGACCTGGAACCGGCAGTGGCAGCCGGGGCAACTCACCTGCGTGTCGGAACCGCAATCCTCGGATCACGGGCGCCCCTTCTGTAACGTCGTCCGCGACCGCATTTCGAAGTTTCGAACGTTTTTCCTTGGGAGTTGGCCATGGCAGGGGCACTGCGCAAGACGATGGTGTACCTCGGACTCAGCGAGGAGGACCCTCGTCAACAGCGTTACGTCGACGACGGGTACGACGACCACGAGGTCTACGAGGGAGCCGAGGCCGATGAGCACACGGCCGCCGTGACCCAGCTACCCATGAAGCGGCCCGTGGCGGCCGTGGTGCGCGACGCCGACGTGGGCGGTCTGAGCCGCATCACGACCATCCACCCGCGTACCTACAACGAAGCCAAGAACATCGGTGAGTGGTTCCGCGACCAGGTGCCCGTCATCATGAACCTCAGCGACATGGATGACGCCGACGCCAAGCGGCTCGTCGACTTCGCGGCCGGTCTCGTCTTCGGCCTGCACGGCTCGATCGAGCGGGTCACCTCGAAGGTGTTCCTCCTCTCACCTGCCCACGTCGAGGTCTCGGCCGATGAGCCCGAGGTTCCCGTTGCGAGCACCCGCAACTTCTTCAACCAGAGCTGACGCCCTCTTGCTCGGCCCTTCCTCACCCGGCCCGATGATGCCTTGTCGGCACGGATCGGCGAGACTGGAGTCATGAACGCGTTCTGGACTGTGTACGGGGTGGTGGTCTTCACCTTCTTCATCGCCCTCATCGGTCGTTTCATCATCGACTGGGTACAGGTGTTGGCGCGTTCGTGGAAGCCGAGCGGGGTCGTGCTCGTCATCGCTGAAGCGGTCTACACGGTGACCGATCCGCCCCTGCGGGCCCTTCGCAAGGTGGTTCCGTCCCCGAACCTCGGCGGCGTGCGTCTGGACCTGTCCTTCCTGGTGCTGATGCTGATCACGTCCGTGGCCCTGAACGTTCCCACCTTCCTGACCTGAGACTGCACTGCGTTGGTTCGCGACCCGGACGTTGGATAACGTGACCCTGATCCATTTCGTCTACCGAGGTGACCCATGGCCCTAACGCCCGAGCAGGTGCTCAACAAGCACTTCCAGCCCACGCAGTTCCGAAAGGGCTACGCAGAGCAGGATGTCGATGACTTCCTCGACGAGATCGTCGCCGAGATGCGTTCGCTCATCGAGCAGCGTGACGACTACCTCAAGCAGCTCAACGACTGCCGGGCCAGCAAGAACCAGCCGGCTGTTCGCGGTTCCGACCCCGCCACGGCGAAGCTGAAGGCCGCGCGCGCCGACGACGAGGCCACGCTCGGGTCGGTCACGGCTAGGATCGAAGACGCCGAACGAGCCTTCAAGGCCGCCTCCGACCGGGCGGCGCAGGCCAGCGCCGCTGCCGAGAACGCCGAGCGTGACGCCAAGGAGCGGATCGAGGCGGCCAGGGCGGAAGCCGGCCGCGCCACGGTCACAGCTTTCTCGGCCGACGGCAGTACCGAAGACAGCCTGGGCCAGAACACCGCGACCGGTGAGGTGAACGTCTCTGACGTCGCGGCTTCGATGGAGACGGCGGCGAGCCCGACCGCGGGCCTCGACGCGTCCGGGGTCATCGCGCTCGC
>JBDTVJ010000029.1:0-29248 GCA_040007275.1 Terracoccus sp. | reverse complement strand
CCCCCGCCACGACGTGCGCGTTGGTGATGATCCGTCCGGGGCTGACCACCCAGCCGGTCCCTTCCTGCCCGCGCTGGCACGAGTCAGAGGCGGTGGTCACCTTCACGATCGAGGGCCGTGCTTCGCGAATCGCCGCCGAGCGGGTCACTCCCGGGTCGGGGTCTTGAACCGGGGTGATCGGTTCGGGCGCCAGGACGCCGAAGACCTGTGGAAAGCCTTGGTCGGAGAGGAAGTTGCGGAAGCCTGCGAAGATCTGGCCGGTCTGCTCGGGGGCCACCCGGTCGACGGCCTGCAGGACGCGGGAGTCGGACACGGCCCGAGCCAGGGTCGGGTTGCCGGCCGTGCGCAGGGTGCCTCCGATGAAACCGAGCACGAGCGCAGCGGCGGCGGCGACGATCACACCGCCGAGCACCGAGTCGACGCTGCGCAACGCGGTCTGACCCACCTTCCGACTGATCGCCCCTCCAACCAGACTGCCGAGAAACTGGCCCAGCCAGCCGATGGCAACGACGCCGACGATCAGGGACACCACCCGCCACCGGTTGTCGTCGGCCACCGCGTCCCAGCGCGCCAACCAGGCGGGCAGCTGCCAGATGGCGAGCAACGCGCCGGCCAGGAAGCCCACGAGCGAGAACGCGCTGGCGATCAGACCCTGGCGGTAGCCCGAGACCGCGTAGCCCAGCAACACGAGCACCAACACGACGTCGGTGACGTCGCCGCCGCTCACGACCGCTCGCCCTGCAGGTAGCGATCGGGGATCGGTCGCTCGATGCTGGCGTCCCACACCTGGTCGAGTCCCCCGAACTCGAGGACGCGGCTGAGCAGGCCCGCCGTGAACCCCCACAGCAGGAGGTCGTCGAGGTCGAAGGCCGGACCGATGAAACCGCTGGGATGCGTGACCGTGAAACGGTGCTCGGGGTCGAGCAGGTGCGCGACCGGAACCGAGATGACGTCGTGCACCTCGGCGGGGTCGCGGACCGAGAGAGCCGAGGGGTGGGGCCACCAGCCGAGCACGGGTGTGACGACGAACCGCGATGGCGGCAGGAAGAGCGACGGCAGCTCGGTCAGCACCTCGACTCCGGAGGGGTCCAGTCCGGTCTCCTCCTGCGCCTCGCGCAGCGCGGTGGCGACCAGGTCGGCGTCGTCAGCGTCGCGAGCGCCTCCGGGGAAGGCGACCTGAGCGGGGTGGCTGCGCATGTCATGAGAACGTTCAAGGAGCACGACGTGCTCCCCCACTACCTGTGTACCGGGTGTCCGAGCCTGTGAATGCGCCGGTGCGGGCCCGAACAGGATCAGCACCGCCGACTCGCGACCTCCCTCTTCGGGCGGCAACAGCCGCGAGAAGCGCTCTGGCTCGATCTGCGGCATGCGCCCCGCCAGGTCGCGCAACCACGGGGGGCAGGGGGCGCCCCCTGCGGGTACGTCGACCGGCTCGATGACACCCCGCGCACCGGAGTAGGCGATGTCGCTCCGGCGACCGCTCACTTCGGGGCCAGCTCGTACTTCAGCAGCTTCGCCGCCTTGTCGGGGTCCGTCTCACCGATGCCGTAGCTGGGGCACCAGCGGGCAACGGGGCAGGCGCCGCACGCCGGCCTCTTCGCGTGACAGGTGCGTCGGCCGTGGAAGACGACGACGTGGCTGAGCATCGTCCAGTCACGGCGCAGGAACATGGAGCCGACCTCGTGCTCAACCTTGACGGGGTCTTCCTCGGCCGTCCAGCCGAACCGTCGTGAAAGCCGTCCGAAGTGCGTGTCCACCGTGATGCCGGGCACGTTGAAGGCATTGCCGAGCACGACGTTCGCCGTCTTGCGCCCGACACCCGGCAACGTGACCAGGTCGGTGAGCCGGCCGGGCACCTCGCCGTCGAAGGACTCGACCAGGGCCGCACCGAGCTTGATCAGGGAGTCGGTCTTGGCCCGGTAGAAGCCGGTGGGTTGCACGATCGTCTCGAGCTCGATGCGGTCTGCACCGGCGTAGTCGGCGGCCGTGCGGTACTTCGCGAAGACGATCGGGGTGACCTTGTTGACCCCGACGTCGGTGGTCTGCGCCGAGAGAACGGTCGCGACGAGCAGCTCGAGGGGGTTGGTGAAGTCGAGCTCGCAATGGGCGTAGGGATAGCGATCGTGGAGTGCGCGGTACATCTTGCGGGCTCGCCGAACGGTCGCGACATCCTTCTTGGGAACGTCGGCGGGAGGCTTGGCGCGAGCTTTGGCAGGCACAAGCGTCACCTTATGCCGCCACGCCGACTCCGGTGCGTCGGGCGGCTGCGCAGGTCGGCGGAGGGGGGCCGGCCCCGCCGGATGCCGGTCAGCTCGCACCGCCGCCCAACGGCATCCGGTCCGTGACACACTGACCACGTGGATCTCGACGTGGTGAGGCGCGCCCCCCTGTTCAAGGCACTCGACGACGAAGCGGCCGCTGCCCTTCAGGGCGAGATGGCCCGGCTGCACATGGAGCGCGGCGACGTGCTGTTTCACGAGGGTGACCCCGGCGACACCCTGTACGTCATCGCCGAGGGCAAGATCAAGCTGGGTCGCACCAGCCCTGACGGGCGCGAGAACCTGGTTGCGATCCTCGGGCCGGGTGAGATGTTCGGCGAGCTCAGCCTGTTCGACCCCGGCCCCCGTACCATGACGGCCACCGCTGTCGCCGAGGCCCAGCTGCTGGGCCTGCGCAACGAGTCGCTCACGGGCGTGCTCACCGGACGCCCCGGCGTCGCCACGGCCCTGCTCGCCGCGCTGGCCCAGCGGCTGCGGCGCACGAACGAGCATCTGGCCGATCTCGTCTTCACCGATGTGCCCGGTCGCGTCGCGAAGGCGCTGCTCGACCTGTCGGAGCGGTTCGGCCGGCCCGTCGAGGGCGGTCTCATGGTGTCGCACGACCTGACCCAGGAGGAGCTGGCCCAGCTCGTCGGGGCCTCTCGCGAGACGGTGAACAAGGCGCTGGCCGACTTCGCCACCCGCGGCTGGTTGCGGCTCGAGGCCCGGGCGGTGCTTCTCCAGGACGTCGACCGGCTGCGACGCCGCGCCCGCTGACCCACCCTGAGACAGTAGGGCTACTGTCGGTCGGCGTCGCGCCGTTGGTCGGTGGCGTAGACCGCCGCTTGGGTGCGACTCTGCATCCCGAGCTTGGCCAACAGTCCAGAGACGTAGTTCTTCACCGTCTTCTCGGCGAGGAAGAGCCGCTCGCCGATCTGTCGGTTGGTCAGGCCCTCCGCGATGAGATCCAGGATCTCGCTCTCACGGGCCGTCAGCGGCGGATGATCTGACGCACGGACGTCGCCGGCTGGGTCACGCAGACGGTGGAGCAGACGCTCGACGAGCGCGGGGTCGATGAGTGAGTGACCGCCCGCGACGTGTTCGATGGCGTCGGTGAGCGAGGCTCCTCGAATCTGCTTGAGCAGGTAGCCGGAGGCGCCCGCCATGACCGCCGCGAAGAGCGCCTCGTCGTCGTCGTAGGAGGTGAGGATCAGGCATCGTGTGTGCGGGCTGCTCACGCGGATCTCGCGGCAGACGTCGATGCCGCTGCCGTCGGGCAGTCGCGCATCAAGCAGCGCCACGTCGGGGTCGGTGGCCGGGATGCGGCGCAGGGCTTCGGCTGCCGTCGCAGCCTCTCCGACGACGGTGATGCGTGGATGCGCGTCGATCAGGTCGACCAGTCCGCGGCGCACGATCTCGTGGTCGTCGAGCAGGAAGACCGTGATGGCGGCTTCCTTCGTGGGCTCAGCGGGGGCCCCGCTGTCTCGAACCCTCTCGTTCGGCCGGTGCGGCGTCCCGTGGCGCCTCCCGGTGTCGCCCTGACTCGTCGCTCCGGGGGGGTGGCTCACCTGGGGATTGTCTCATCATCGGCGGTGCCCGCTGACGTCGGCAGGGGAGTCGGCTGGGGAGTCGGCAGGGGAACGGTCCAGCGCAGCGTCGTTCCGGCGCCGAGAACGAGGTCGGAGGTGCCGCCTCGGGCCGCGGCTCGCGCCTCGAGGTTGGCCAGCCCACTACGCCTGCGGGTGACGTCGTCCGCCAGCGTGCCCGCGGTATCGAGGATGCCGATGCCGTCGTCGGCCACCTCGACCGCCACTCCCAGGGCGGTGACGACGACGTGGGCGGTGGCGGTGGTGGCGTTCGCATGCTTCGCCACGTTGGTGAGCCCCTCGCGCAGCACGGCCTGGAGGTCGTGCAGCAAGGAGGCGTCGACCACCGTGTCAACGGGGCCCTCCACCACCAGCCTGGGTGCGAACCCCAAGCTCGGGGAGGTCGATTCGGCCACCTCCTGCAGCACGGAGCGCACGCTGCGGGGCTGGTCGGGCTGTCGGTGCAGCTCGAAGATCGCCTGTCGGATCTGGCGAATCGTGTCATCGAGGTCGTCTACGGTGCGCAGCAGAGTGTCGCGCAGCAGCGGGTCGGTGACCCGCTGGGCCCCCGACTGCACCGTCAGACCGATCGCGAACACGCGTTGGATGACGTGGTCGTGCAGGTCTCGGGCGATGCGGTCGCGATCTTCGAGCAGGATCAGGCGCTCGTGGTCGGCGCGTCGGTCGGCCAGTTCGAGAGCGATGGCGGCGTGGGTGGCGAACGACTGGGCCATGTCGAGGTCGGGCGGGCCGAAGGGGCGCGACCCGACCCGTCGACCGACGACGATCGCTGCCCGCAAGCCGACCTCGCCGACGAGTGGGCAGGCCATGACGGGGCCCACCTCCATCGCCGCCCGGAGGTGCACGAAGTAGTGTGCCCCGTGGTCGGCCGGGTCGATCGTCATGGCCCGTCCGGCGTTGATCGCATCGCGGGCGAGGGACTCGTGGGTCGGATAGGTCAGGCCGGTGAGATGCTCTGCCCCCTCGCCTCGCGCCACGAGCACTCTCATCCGCTCCGGCTGCACACCCCGGCTGTCGCTCCGTGCGGTGCGCTCGGGACGGGTTGGTGCGCCAGCCGCACCTGCGCGGTGTTCGTTTGCCGGCTCGAGGAAGACGATGGTGACGACATCGGCCTCCGCCAGGCGCAGCACTGCGGAGGCCACTTGTTCGAGCGCGTCCTGGCTCGGGTCCGGCTGCAGCAGCTGTCGGCTGATCTCGCCCGACGCCCGCAGCCACTCCTGACGGTTGCGCGACTCCTCGTACAGGCGGGCGTTCTCGATCGCGACTCCCGCGGTGGCCGCCAGGGCCAGCACGAGGTCTTCATCGTCGTCGGTGAAGTCACGGCCGTCGAGGCGGTCGGTGAGGTAGAGGTTGCCGAACACCGACCCGCGCGACCGGATCGGCACACCCAGGAAGGTCTGCATCGACGGGTGTCCCGGGGGGAACCCGGTCGAGCGCGGGTCGTCGCCGATCACGTGCAGCCGGATCGCCCGCGGCGTGTCGCTGATGGCCCCGAGCAGGCCACGCCCCAGGGGCAGCGCGCCGATGCGCGCCACGGTCTCGGCGTCGACCCCCTCGTGCAGGAACTGTTCGAGGTGGCCGTCTGGACCGATGACACCCAGCGCCGCATAGCGAGCTGACGCGAGCTCACGGGCGGCCTCGACGATCCGGCGCAGCACTCCCGCCAATGAGAGCTCGGCGACGATCGACCGGTTGGCCGTGAGCAACGCCCGCAGGCGGTCCTGCTCGGAGGGGGCCGTCATCCGCCGGCTCGCCCCGCCGCGCGCGCTGGGGCCTCCGGGCGCCAGGATCGTACCGCGTCTCGGCCGTGCCGGTTCGTGGTGGTCATCGTCCAAGGTTAGGTGGTGCCATAGCGGGTCGGGCTCAGGTGCAGCAGGTTTTCGATACAGCTCGACTGGTTCGGCTACGGGAGGGGGTCGGGGCGACACCTCATCCATGCGCCGGTGGTTCCGTTGGCCCTCGAGCATGCCGTGGCGGCTCGAAGGTTCTGCCGCTCAGCTGGGCAACGCTGATGCCGATGAAGACGTTGCGGATGCCGGTGGCCCACGGCTCCGCGCCGTCCACCGTCCAGAGCCGGGCCAGCTGGGCGGGTGACGCGATGCCCGTGGCATGGCCCCGTGCGAGCACGCTCCATCCGGTGTGACTCTGTTCGTCGAGATCATCGACCTCGAAGACGACCTGGGTGCGGCGACCCAGTTCGGAGAGGATGCCGTAGGGCGAGGTGCGGAAGACGATGAGGTCGTCGTACCAGGCGTAGCTGACCGGGAAGATCTGCGGCCCGTGTGCTGCACTCCACCCCACCCGGCCGATCTCACCGGCCTCGAGCAACTGCTGACACCGAGCGGGTGACAGAGAGCCGACGGTCACCGGGTGGTCGTTGTGACGACCGGTCCCGGTGACGGGCTCGGTGGGCTCAACGCCACCGCGTCGACCGTTGGTGGCCCCGGTGCCGGCGGCCACGTCCGTGTTCTCGGTACTCGTCTGCATCGTCGTAGCCATCCGCGTCGTGAGGGGAGATCAGGGGAGCACGTGACCGAGACTGTTCCCGCGCCACTGCTTCGCCAGGCCCCAGACCCGCCCGGCGCCGAGCACGGCCAGGGTGATCATGGCCAGGGCATAGATGAGGTGGTAGTCGATGATCGGGTTGGTCGACCCGCTGGGCTCGTTCGTGATCGTCAGCCGAGCCGGCGGCCATTCTGCGGCCCACATCATCATCATCATCAGCGCGCCGCTGATCGCCGCGACCCACATTGCGATTCCGAGGGTGAAGGCGAGCCCGATGGCGAGCAACCCGATCATGAACAGCCAGTCGACGACCGGCTTGCCGGCCAGGCCCTGGAAGAAGTCAGTCAGAGGTCCGACCTCGACATGACTGAGGAACCCCTTGGTCGGCGACCCCCCAGAGATCCAGGACCGGGCCGAGGGGGTCGAGTACCCGAGACCGAAGAGCTTGTCGAAGAAGGCCCACAGGAAGGTGAGACCGAGGGCGATGCGGGTGACGGCCATCCACCGTCCGCCCTTGGGCCGAGACTCCAGATCGGTGGGTGGAGCGTGGGTTCCGCTAGCGGCGGCGGATGCTTCGACCTTGTCGATCCGTTGGTGGCCGCGATCCTGGCTGGTGGTGGACATCTTCGTGCCTTTCTCGAAGTGTGCTCTGGTCCTACGGTTCGACTCTTCCCCTGCCGCCGGCTCACGCGGTACGGCCGCAGGTCCCGGACTCCCGGGACGTTGGTCCCGATCCGTGGCCCTGCGGCCGCGTGCTCAGTGGGCCCGCCGTCGTGAGGATGCTGTCGATGGAACGATCGCGACCGGGCGCCGGGCGGTTGACAGCACCCGCAGGCTGACCGAGCCGAGCATCAGGCCGGCGAAACCGCCCCGGCCCCGAGTCCCGAGCACCAGCAGCTCTGACCGGTCGGCCTCCTCGACGAGCACCTCGACCGGGTTGCCGTGCACGAGGATGGTGCGCACGTCGACGTCGGGGTACTGCTCGGACCAGCCGGCGAGCTGTTCCGAGACGAGCCGCAGCTCGCGGTCACGGATGCTGGAGTCCCAGCCGAAGTCCTCGGTGCCAGCCATGTAGGGGCCGCTCTCCTGCCACCACCAGCACCCCAGGGCGAGCAGACCCAGACCGAGGCGGCTGGCACGGGCAAAGGCGAACTCGACTGCCCCCGTGCACGACTCGCTACCATCGACGCCGACGGCCACACGGCCTGCGAGCGTCGCGTGGTCCGACGGTCCGTCGCCCTGCTCGGAGAACACGGATCTCTCCGGCGGGCTAGGCGGCGTCACCTTCGAGTCGGCTTGCACGACGACGACGGGACACAGGCTGTGCGCCGTCACCTGGGGTGCGGTCGCCCCGACCAGCACCGCCCGCGCCGCGTGATGACCGTGACCGCCGACCACGACGAGGTCGGCTCGCTCCGAGCGCTCGACGAGCCAGGCGGCCGCTCCGCCGGCCCTGGTCTCACGGGTCACGGCGAGCTCCGGCGCGAAACGCTGCACCTGCTCGACGCCCGCGATCGCGACCTCGTCACGGTCTGGGTTCAGATCAAGGTCGAGGGACATGGCGAACCCGTCCGGATAGCGCATGGTGTGCAGTAGGTGCAGGGGTCGGCCCCACGCGCTGGCTTCCTGGGCCGCCCACTTCAGGGCCGCCTCAGCCGTGGGGGATCCGTCGTAGCCGACCACGACGGCGCCAGCCGGCATCTGATGAGGGTCCATGACGATCTCCTTGGTCATCCGGTCGCCGGTTGTCGCCCGACGACGGCCCACGACACGGGCCGCGTCATCATCCTGCGCCGGTGAATCACGCGCCCACCAGAGTCGAAGGACAGCCCCTGGTGGGACTTAAGACCCTGCCCTCTGCCGTGACCGGAGCGCATGCTGCCGTCATGACCACTTTGCCACCCTCCACCGACGAGCTCCCCGAGTCCGAGTGTTGGAACCTGCTGCGGCAAGGGGTCATTGGCCGACTGGCGGTCGTCACCGACGACGGTCCCGACATCTTCCCGATCAACTACGTCGTCGACCACGGGAGCGTCGTCTTCCGTACGGCGGCCGGCCGAAAGTTGTCATCGTCCTCCGGACAGCCCGTCGCCTTCGAGGTCGACGGCTACGACGCCGAATACGCCACCGCCTGGAGTGTCGTGGTGCACGGGCTCACCCATGAGATCCGAGACACCGACGAGGTCATCGAAGCGCTCGCGCTACCGCTTCTTCCCTGGCAGGCCGGGCCCAAGCCGCGCCTCATGCGTATCACCGCAGCCCAGGTGACGGGGCGGCGTCTGCATGTCGCCGGCGGCTTCACCCGGGGCTGAGGTTCACGATTGGCCGCCTCACCTCAGTACTACGCCGAAACCGGTGGAGAGCTCAGCCGGTGGGGTGCTCGCGCAGGTACTCCAGCTGGGCCTGCACCGAGAGCTCTGCCGCCGGCCATACCGACCGAGGCACATCCGCGTACACCCGCTCCACCACTTCGCGCGCGGAGCGATGACCCCGCTCGAGCGCGGCGCGAACCTGATCGAGGCGCTCGGCGCGGTGACGGAGGTAGAACGTCACGGTGGCGGCGGCATCCGGGATGAACGGGCCGTGACCGGGCAGCATCGTGGTCACCTCCCGCGCTCCGGTGAGAGCCTCGATGCGCTCCAGGGAGGCGAGATAGGCCTCGAGGTTGCCGTCGGGCCAGGCCACGACCGTGGTGCCCCGACCGAGCACGGTGTCGCCGGTCAGCAGTGCGTTCTCGGCGGGCAGCACGAACGAGTAGGAGTCGCTGGTGTGGCCGGGCGTGGGAACGGCCACGATCTCGATGCCGTCCACCTCGATCACCTCGCCCGGTCGAACGTCGTCGTGCCCGCGTCCGAAGGCCCGCACGGGCGCTCCGGTCAGCGCGTGGAAGCGGTCAGCGCTCTCGGCGTGGTCGAGATGGCCGTGGGTCAAGAGGGTGAGCGCCACGCGCCTACCGGTGCCGGCGACGTGCTCGAGCACGGTCTGCAGGTGAGCCTCGTCGAGAGGCCCCGGGTCGATCACGACGACCGCATCGGAGCCGGGCTCTGCGAGCACCCAGGTGTTGGTGCCGTCGAGCGTCATCGGCGACGGGTTCGGGCACAGCACGCAGTGGGCCCGTTCGGAGACGTTGCCACCGGCCCAGTCGGGGTGTGGCTCGGAACCGTTCATGCGGTTCGCCCGCTCACCGCTCGACCATCGTCATGGCCGGGCCCTCGGGGGTGTCGATGATCTCCGACACGATGAGCGGCAGGTGCGCGGCGTGCCTCACGAACGCACTCGCCGACGCGGCGTCTCGCACCTGCTCGACACACACCACCGTGGGCGGCATCATCATCGCGTCACCGGCGGCATAGGCCTCCAGCAGCTCGGCCGGGGCGAACCAGGCGGCGTGGTCGGCCTCGCTCGTGTGCCCGTCGGCGACCTGATGCCCCGGCATCACGGCGGCGAAGAACCACGTGTCGAAGCGTCGGGGCTCGAACACCGGCGTGAGCCAGTGCGCTTTGGCCACGATGAGATCGGTGCGCATCACCAAGCCCTCCGCGCTGAGCACGTCGGTCAGGGACAGCCGGTGTTCCACGAGACCGTCGCGGATGCCGCGCCAGCGGGGGTCGCCCACCTCGGCGAGTGGGTCGCCGACAACGTCCGAGCCGGCCTGATCCCCAGCGCCACCGTCGCCGAGGTCGTTCGCGGCGGGGCTTGCCAACAGCACCCCGCACTCCTCGAAGACCTCACGCACCGCGGCGGCGACGAACATCCGTGCCTCGGGCTCGGTGCAGCCCAGTCGATGCGACCACTCCAGGGCCGAGGGCCCCGACCACGGCAGGTCGGGCTCGCTGTCGCGCGGGTCGACGCCACCGCCGGGGAACACCATGGTGCTCGGCGCGAAAGCCATCTGGGGAACGCGACGCAGCAGGAACACCTCGACACCGGCCGCTGCGTCGCGCACGAGCATCACGGTGCTGGCCCGACGGGGCTGCGCCGCGGGCCACCGCTCGCCCGCCAGCCACCGAGTCGCGTTGTCGGCGATACCGGGGGCCTGGGTGATCGGGAAGAGGCGAGTCACCTCATGGCTCCGAGAACAGTGTCAGTCGTGGTGTGCTCGTCAGCTCACCGTCAGTCGGCGATCGAGACGATGACCTCGACCTCGACGGGCGCGTCGAGGGGGAGCGCCACCACGCCCACCGCGGAGCGTGCGTGAACTCCCCTGTCGCCGAACGCCTTCGCCAACAGCTCGCTCGCTCCGTTGACCACGACCGGCTGACCCGTGAACGACGGCTCAGAGGCGACGAACCCGACGACCTTGACCACCCGCGTCACCTTGTCGAGGTCTCCGATGAGGGCCTTGATCGCAGCGATGGCGTTGAGGGCGCAGGCCTGCGCCATCTCCTTGGCGGTCTCGGGTGTCACGGCCCCGCCGACCTTCCCCGTGGCCGCCATCGACCCGTCGACCATGGGCAGCTGGCCTGAGGTGAATACCAGGTTGCCGTCGCGAACGGCCGGCACATACGCGGCCACCGGTGGGACGACCTCGGGAACGCTGAGGCCGAGCTCGGCCAGGCGGTCTTCTACGGTTGACATCGCTTTCAGCCCTTCGGTCGCTTGAAATAGGCCACCAGACTAGACCCGTCGGGCCCGGGCACGACCTGGACCAGCTCCCAGCCGTCGGCTCCGAAGTTGTCGAGGATCGCCTTGGTGTTGTGGATCAGCAGCGGGGCGGTGAGGTACTCCCAGGTCGTCATGGCTTCACCATAGCGAGCGCCGGCTGCCACCATGGAGGCATGCCGGGCCACCATCACGCAGACCCCGCCCCAGACCATCGAGAAGCCCCCGCGCATGACGACGACCCAGCCCCCCAGGGCGAGCGTGCCGGCGCCGACGGCGACACGGTGATCCGCCGCCCGTCGCCTCCGCCCGACGCGACACGCTCCTACGGCCTCGACCCGGCCCAGGTCTACGACCTGCGCCTCCCCCGTCCCGATGGAGAGTCGGTCGGCGCCACGGTGCTCGTCGTGCACGGCGGCTTCTGGCGCGCCGCCTACGACCGCACTCACGCCGGCCCGCAGGCGCAGGCTCTCGCCGACGCCGGTTTTCACGTGGTGGTGGGTGAGTACCGCCGGGCCGGGATGCCGGGTGGCGGCGTGCCTGGAACCCTCGATGACCTCACCGCCCTGGTCGCGGCCGTGGAGCAGGACCCCGACCTGCCGGACCCGCTCGTCCTCGTCGGCCACTCGGCGGGTGGCCACCTCGTGACCTGGGCCGCGAACCAGCCGTGGGCACAACGGCATCCGCACCACTCGGTGCCTTCGAGAAGGTCGGATACCGCTGGGCTGGGCGGCGTCGTCGCGCTTGCCGGGTGCGTCGACCTGCGGGCCACCGCGAGGATGCGGCTCGGCTCCGACGCAGCCCCGGCCTTCGTCGGGATGACCGACCTCGACGACGAGGCGTGGCAGGTCGCTGACCCGATGGACTCGCTCCCCCCACGCGTTCCGGTGCGGCTGGTGCACGGCGACGCCGACCAGATCGTCCCGCTCGAGGTCACCGCCGGGTACGTGTCTGCAGCGCGCCTGGCCGGCGGCGACGTCGTGCTCGACGTGGTGGCGGGCGCTGGGCACTACGCCCTCATCGACCCCGAGCACCCGGCCTTCGCCCGGGTCCTCACCGCCATCCGCTCGCTGCTGCCTCGCGCCGGCTGAGGCTCCCTGCCCCCCCACCCCACAGTCGAGTGGCCACTTTCGCACAGTCGCGTGCACCCCACCCCACAGTCGAGTGGCCACTTTCGCCCAGCTACGTGGCCACGACTGAACGGAAGTGGCCACTCGACTGTGGAGCTGTGGGCTGCCGAACGAACGAAAGTGGCCACTCGACTGAACGCGGGGGTCTCCCCCGACCACCCCACAGCGGGCGGGAAGCCGAGCCTTAGGGTAAGGGAATGACGAGCAGCTCAACCGATCCGCGGTCCGACGTTCGGCTGCACATCGTCACCGGCAAGGGCGGCACCGGCAAGACGACGGTCGCCGCCGCTCTGGCGCTGGCGCTGGCGGCCCACAACCAGCGGGTTCTGCTCTGCGAGGTCGAGGAACGCCAAGGCATCAGCCAGACGTTCGACGTGCCGCCGCTCGGCACCCAGGAGACGAGGGTGGCCCGCACGGCGAGCGGTGGCGAGGTCGTCGGCCTCTCGGTCGAGCCGAAGCAGGCGCTGATGGAGTACCTCCAGCTGTTCTACAAGCTCGGCCGCGCCGGGCGGATTCTCGAGAAGTTCGGCGCCGTCGACTTCGCCACGACGATTGCGCCGGGCGTGCGCGACGTGCTGCTCATCGGGCGGGTCTACGAGGCCAACCGGCGCCGCCTCGACGGCAAGCACAAGGGGCAGGGCCCGGCGGCCTACGACGCCGTCGTGCTCGACGCCCCCCCGACCGGGCGCATCGGCCGCTTCCTGGGCGTCAACTCCGAGGTCGCCGACCTGGCCAAGGTCGGCCCGATCCATTCGCAGTCGCAGTCGATCATGCGGCTGCTGACCAGTACGCAGTCGCAGGTTCACTTCGTGACCCTGCTCGAGGAGATGCCGGTGCAGGAGACACTTGAGGCCGTCGCCGAGCTGAGCGAGAAGGGCCTGCACCCGGGCTTCATCGTGGTCAACATGGTGCGCGAACCGCTGCTCGACGACGCCGCGCTGGAGTCGGCCAGGGCCGGCAGGCTGCACCGCAGCTCGATCACGAACCAGCTGGTCGAGGCCGGCGTCAAGGCGACGCCCGGCCTCGTCGACGGCTTGATGACCGAGGCCCGCGACCACGCGCACCGGGTCGACCTCGAGCGCGAGCAGCTCGAGCTGCTTACCGCCAGCGGGTTGCCCATCGTCACCCTGCCGGCCCTGCCAGAGGGCGCCGACGCCGGTTCGATCCGGCAGCTGGCCGACCTGATCGCGGCCCAGGGGATGCTCGGATGACCTCGACCATGCCATCCGAGAGGGCATCCCGCAGGGTCTCCAAGACGGCATCTGCCCCTGTCCTCGACATCGACGCACTGCTCGCCGACCCGGCTACCGAGATCATCGTGTGCTGCGGTTCCGGCGGCGTCGGCAAGACCACCACCGCGGCTGCCCTCGGGTTGCGGGCGGCCGAGTCAGGGCGTCGGGCGGTCGTGCTCACCATCGACCCGGCGCGTCGGCTCGCGCAGTCGCTCGGCCTCACCGAGCTCGACAACACGCCGCGCGAGGTGCACGGAATCGACACGAGTGCGGGCGGCAGCCTGCACGCCATGATGCTCGACATGAAGCGCACCTTCGACGAGGTCGTGATCGCCCACTCCGAGCCCGACAAGGCCGAGCAGATCCTCGCCAACCCCTTCTACCAGGCGGTCAGCAGCTCGTTCGCCGGCACGCAGGAGTACATGGCCATGGAGAAGCTGGGCCAGCTCAAGGCGAGCGCCGACGACTGGGACCTGATCATCGTCGACACCCCGCCCTCACGGTCGGCGCTCGACTTCCTCGACGCCCCGAACCGGCTCGGCAGCTTTCTCGACGGCCGCTTCATCCGGCTGATGACAGCGCCGGCCAAGCTGAGTGGGCGCGCTGGGCTCAAGGTCTTCGGTTTCGGGGTACAGCTCGTCAGCTCGACCCTGACGAAGATCCTGGGCGGGCAGATGCTGCACGACCTCGAGACGTTCGTCAGTGCGCTGGAGACGATGTTCGGCGGGTTCCGCGAGCGCGCCGACGTCACCTACCGGCTGCTCTCGCAGGAAGGCACGGCGTTCATCGTCGTGGCCGCACCGGAGCGCGACGCTCTGCGCGAGGCCTCCTTCTTCGTCGACCGGCTTGAAGCCGACCGGATGCCGCTCGCCGGGCTCGTGGTCAACCGCATCGGCCAGGTGGCAGCGACGAGCCTGACCCCCGCCAAGGCTCTCTCGGTCGCCGAGGCGCTCGATGACTCGGGCGGCCCGCGGTCGGCGACGAACGCGGCCGCCGTACTGCGACTGCACGCCGCGCTGGTGAAGACGGCCGAACGACAGCGTGAGCTGGCCGATCGGTTCACCCGCGCACATCCCGGCATCCCGGTGACGTACGTGCCGGCCCTCAGCCGTGATGTGCACGACCTCGAGAGCCTGCGCGAAGTGGGCAGCGCTCTCGCGGGGGCCTGACCCAACGGGTCAGGCCCTCGCACATGAGACTGTGCGTCAGGCCTTGGCCGAACCGGCCATCGACTGACGCAGCGCCGTCTTCCACGACGTGATGTCAGGGCGCTTGCGCAACAGTGCGCGACGTTCGCGCTCCGTCATTCCCCCCCAAACACCGAACTCGGTGCGGTTGTCAAGCGCCTCTGCAAGGCACTGCGCGAGCACCGGGCAGCCTTTGCAGACGGCCTTGGCGTCGTGCTGTGCCTTGCCCCTGACGAACAAGGCGTCAGGGTCTTGGTTCGAACAGGCGGCCCGGTTGGCCCACTCGTCCGTCCACTCGTCAACCCGTAGGTCGACCATTGCTGTACTCATTGTGTTCCCCTCCCCGCCCGGCGACTCCCACGTCGCCGAGAAATGACTCGACCCAACGATCGGATCGAACCCGGACCCCCCTGGTCCATGCATGACACTACGAGTTCCGGACAAACCCCGACATGGCCTGATCGGACCATTTCGAAAGGTAGGTGACTAGTCACCTAACGCGGCGCTGAGCCTGAAACATCAACTAGACACCGCCTTGACCATCCCTTTACCTAGTGTTGACTCTAGCCTGACTTTTGGCAATGCGCTACCCATATTGGGACTTTTCATAGTTTCCTCCAGTTCCTATATGTCCTGGTGAGTCGACCGTCTCTCAATCAGGGGGGACAACCGTTGCGAGAGGTAGGTGGCAGTGCAGGCCGTCAGCGGCATCCGACACCCCGGCGCGGTACGGGTGGCTGCGTCACAACGCGCGCCGCGACGCGAGCTGACGATGTGGGTTGACACGGAGCGAGCGGTTAGCCTATGCGCATGTCTTCGCGCACCACGTCCTTCGGCGGCGTTCTCAGCCTGCTCGGCGCCTTCCTGGCGTCGGCCCTCGTGCTCGGCCTGCTCGCCGCTGGTCTCGTGATGCCGGCCGTCGGCGCCACGGGAGCCCTGGCCCGCAGCGGGGTCGATGTCTTCAACGACCTGCCGAGCGAGTTCAAGACCGACCCCCTGGCCCAGCAGTCCCGCATCCTGGCCGCCGACGGCACCGTGATCGCCACCCCTCAGGACCAGAACCGCACCGTCGTGCCGCTGAAGAGCATCGCGCCGATCATGCGGGTGGCTCAGGTCGACATCGAGGACCACCGCTTCTACGATCACGGCGGCGTCGACCTGCAGGGCGTCATGCGAGCCCTCGTCTCGAACATTCGCACGGGCGCCACCCAGTCGGGGGCCTCGTCGCTGACGCAGCAGTACGTCAAGATCTCGTTGCAGTACTCCGCGCTCAGCAGCGGCAACAAGGACGCCGCTGCCGACGCCGTGCGCAAGGACTACATGCGCAAGATCAAGGAGCTGAAGTACGCGATCACGCTCGAGAAGAAAATGACCAAGGACCAGATCCTCGAGGGCTACCTGAACCTGGTCTACTACGGCGACCGGGCCTACGGCGTCGAAGCCGCCTCGCAGCACTACTTCAGCATCCCGGCCAGCAAGCTCAGCATCTCTCAGGCGGCGCTGCTAGCCGGCCTCACGCAAAACCCGGGCACCACCGACCCGGTCAACAACCCGAAGCGGGCGGTCGAGCGCCGCAACGTCGTGCTCGACCGGATGCACGAGCTGGGCAGCATCACGACCAAGGAGTGGAAGGCGGCCAAGGCCCGCACCCTCAAGAAGGACATGAGGGTCTCCTACCCCAAGTCGACCTGCCTCAGCTCGCCGTACCCGTACTGGTGCGACTTCATCATCAACTACGCCCTGCAGATGCCGGCCCTGGGCAAGACCGCCGAAGAACGCAGACGCAACCTGTACGAAGGCGGCATCACCATCACGACCACCCTCGACCCCCGCGTGCAGAAGCTCACCCAGGAGGCCGTGGTCAACCAGGTGCCGATCGGTGACAAGTCGAAGGTCGGGGCTGCCGCCTACGTCACCCAGCCTGGCACCGGCAAGGTGCTGGCGTTCGCCCAGAACACGAAGTACACCGTCGACCAGCAGAAGCTCGGAGCGACCGGCATCAACTGGGCCCTCGACAAGCAGTACGGGGGATCCGGCGGGTTCCAGTTCGGTTCGACGGCCAAGGCGTTCGCCCTCGTGACCGCGATGGAGTCTGGCCTCAACACCAAGTCGAGCGTCGATGCCAAGGCGGCTGGCGGTAACAGTCAGGCGACGTACACCCCGAAGGAGTGGCCGGGCGGCACCGTCAAGGGCTGCGGGCCGGGCAGCAAGTGGAACGTATACAACGACAGCCCGTTCAAGGGCGGCAAGATCTCGCTCATGGAGGCGACGGCCCTCTCGACCAACACCGCCTTTGTCGCGCTCGCGGAGCAGCTCGGAGGGTGCAAGGTGCGCGAGACTGGTATGCGCCTCGGCCTGCACACCTCCGACGGCGGCGAGATCCCGCCCTACGCGCCGGCGTACATCCTCGGTGGCGCCGACGTCTCGCCGCAGGCCGTCTCGACGGCGTACGCGACCCTGGCCGCCGACGGCAAGCGCTGCCCGGTCGTGGCCGTCACCAAGATCACCCAGGCCGGCAAGAACATCGCCCTCCCGGCGAACAAATGCGAGCAGGTCGCCGAGCCGGATGCCGTCAGGGCCACTGACAAGTTCCTGGAACACAACATGACCGACGGTTCGGGCCGGCGCAACCAGCTCAACGGCGGACGCGAGTCGGCCGGCAAGACCGGAACGTCGAACTTGAACAACGAGTCGTGGTTCGCCGGCTACACCCCGAACCTGGCCGTGGCCGTCTGGGTCGGCACTCCCGACGACGGCAACAAACGCAAGATGGTGAACCTCACCATCGGTGGTCGCTTCATCCCGAAGATGCACGGCGCGGCCGTGGCGGCGCCGATCTGGAAGGCCGTCATGGACGGCACGCTGGAGGGCCAGCCCGAGGTGAAGTTCACCGAGCCGTCCGACAAGCTGCTCAACGGTGAGAGCGTCGACGTTCCGAGCGTCGAGGGCCTCACGGTCCCGCAAGCCATCGCCGAACTTCGCGGGGCGGGCTTCTCGGCGGGCGTCGGCGGCACCCGACCCTCTTCGGTTTCCCTCGGTCTGGTGGCGGGCACCTCGCCTTCGGGCAAGGCCAAGACCGGCAGCTACATCACCATCTACACCTCGGGCTTCGCGGCCACCCCGCAGAACGCCAACAACGCGAACCAGCAGAGCAACGGTCGGAACGCGAACAAGCCGCCGGGCACGCCACCAGCGTCGAGCACGGCACCGAAGCCGCCCAAGGCCACCACAACTCCCAAGCCTCCTAAGCCCCCGAAGACGAAGGCACCCGTGCCTCCGAAGCCTCCGAAGCCTCCGAAGCCGCCCAAGGCGACGAAGCCCCCGAAGCCGTAGCTGACGTCAAGGCCCGGCGGAGCGGCATCCGGGAACGACGAGAGGACCGACGCCTGACGCGTCGGTCCTCTCGTCGTAGGGGCTCAGCCGGCGAGGGCCCACTTGACGATCGCAGCCACCCGACCACCCTCGGCCCGGCCCGCGACGGCGGCGTTCGCGGCCTTCATGGCCAAGCCCATCTGCGGCATTCCGCTCGCGCCGGACGCGGCGACCGCCTGCGTGACGATCGCAGTCAGCTCGTCGTCGGAGAGCTGCCTCGGCAGGTAGGTCTCGAGCACGGCGAGCTCAGCATCCTCCCTGGCCGCCAGCTCGGGGCGGTGGGCCCCGGTGTAGGCCTCCGAGGCCTCGCGCCGCTTCTTGGCCTCTTTGGCCAGCACCTTGAGCACGTCGTCGTCCGTGAGGTCGCGATGCTCCTTGCCGGCCACCTCCTCGGTGGTGACGGCCGAAAGGGCCATTCGCAGCGAACCGGTCCGCACCTGGTCGCGCGCTCGCATCGCTTCGGTGAGGTCAGACTGCAGCTGCTGCTTGAGGGTGCCCATGGCGCCATCCTCTCAGGAGGCGGGCGCATGGTTCGCCGCGATGACCGGGTGCGAGGATGCCGTCATGCGTGCGCTCACCAGATCAGGCCTTGGGTCAGGCCTTCGGCTCGGTCTCAGAGTCGCTGCCGGAGTCGGTGCGGCCGGGTTGGGCGTGCTCGGGTGGGCCTCGCTCATCGAGCGCAACGCGTTCGTGATCCGCCGCTTCGAGGTGCCGGTGCTGCCCGTAGGCGCCGAACCGCTTCGGGTGCTGCACGTCAGCGACCTGCACCTGCTGCCGCGCCAGCGCAAGAAGTCGGCCTGGATCAAGAGCCTGGCCTCGCTCGACCCCGACCTCGTGGTCAACACCGGTGACAACCTCGCCGCCGCCGACGCCGTGCCAGCCGTGCTCGACACTTTCGAGCACCTGCTCGCCCGGCCAGGGGTCTTCGTACTCGGGTCGAACGACTACTTCGGGCCGACGCTGAAGAGCCCCCTGCTCTACATCACCCGCCCGCGCGCACAGACGGGCTCCCCCAGCCGCCGGCTGCCGACCGCCGACCTCGTCCGCGGCCTCGGCGCCCAGGGCTGGGTCGACCTGACCAACCGGCGAGCCACGCTCACGGTCCGGGGGCAGCGCATCGACGTCGTCGGCGTCGATGACCCGCACCTGCACTACGACCGTCTCGACCTCGTGCGGGCACCAGCCTCAGCTGGGGCTGCCCTGACGATCGGCGTCACCCACGCGCCCTACCAGCGGGTGCTCGACGCGTACGCCGCTGACGGCTGCGCCCTGATCATCGCCGGGCACACTCACGGGGGGCAGGTCTGCGTGCCGGGCTGGGGAGCCTTGGTGACCAACTGCGACCTCGACACCGGCCGGGCCAAGGGACTCTCGCGGTGGTGGCCGGGGGCGGGGTCGACCCCCTCCTCGTCGGCTCCCCCCGATGCCGCCTGGCTCGAGGTGTCGGCAGGGCTCGGCACCTCGCCCACGGCTCCCGTGCGCCTCGCCTGCCGCCCCGAGGCCACCCTGCTGACCCTGGTCGCCCGCCACCCCTGACCCTCACGTGCTCCTCGTGGCCCTGGCGCCTATGTCCTGGAGCTGCGGACGTTCGGGGCGGGCCAGCGGCATCCGATTCGGAGATCAACAGGCCGCTGAGATAACATTCCTGCGGGCCGCCTGATCACCGTCACGACGATGATGCAGGGCTGGCTTGCAACATCGGGGTGTGGCGCAGCTTGGTAGCGCGCTTCGTTCGGGACGAAGAGGTCGCAGGTTCAAATCCTGTCACCCCGACTCACTGGCCCAGGGCTCTGAACCGTGGAAGCGCGGTCAGAGCCCTTCGCCGTATCCTCGCCCCGGGTGGACGCAGGGCGTTGACCGGATGTGCCGTGCGGCGGGCAGCCATCTGTAGCGGTACCGGCAGGCGGCGATGCGGACCGCGTCACTGGCGATCGTGTGCACGAGGCGATGCTCGTCGGTGACTCGCCTGGACCAATAGGCGCGCAGGTCTGGCCTCGATGAGGTCCCAGTTGCCTCTGCGGGAGTGGTTCGCCTGGTGCGAGGGCAATGAACTGGACCCGCTGGCCGGGATTCAGCGAAGCCCACGCCGAGCGGCAGACCTTCCGACGCCCGTGCCTGTGTCCAGGCACGGCCCCGGTTCGACCCGCCCGGTGGACTCTCCCGGCTGGCATATCCGGAACTAGGGTCGAGCACATGCATGAACACCAGCGATTCGACGACGAAGCGGCGACGTGGGATGAGGCCCCCGGGCACGAGGAGCGGCAGGTCGCGGTGGCCAAGGCCATCGAGAAGGCCGTTTCGCTCAGCCCGGCGATGAGGGCACTCGAGGTCGGCGGTGGCACCGGTCGTCTGAGCATCTTGCTCTCTGACCGGGTCGGCTCCGTGGTCGTCACCGACCCCTCCGCCGGAATGGTGCACGTAGCACAGGAGCGGATCGAGGCGGCCCACCTCAGTGACCGTCTGCGCGCTGTCCAGGCCGATCTCACGACAGACCCGCTCGCTGGCGCCTACGACGTGGCGTGGAGCTCCATGGCGTTGCATCACGTTGCAGACCCGGATGTACTGCTCCGGTCCGTGGCGGGGCTGTTGGTCAACGGCGGCCGGTTGGCCGTCGCGGACCTCGACGAGGACCCCGACGGCGCCTTCCACGCCGAGAAGGCCGACTTTGACGGGCATCACGGCTTCGACAGGCATCGCCTCGCCGAGCAGCTGGCCCACGCCGGGTTCGTCGACGTCAGCTTCGTTGACGCCACGACCATCCTCAAGGGCGACCGCGAGTTCGGCGTGTTCCTGTGCACGGCCACCAAGGGCGCCTGAGCCCAGCACAGGTAATCGCGTGGGACCAGGAGCCCAGCACAGGTAATCGCGTGGGACCAGGCGTTCCGCGCTGGCGCAGCCCTCGGCCCAGGGCCGCCGCACCGGCGCTGCGCCAGGTTGGTCCTTCCCCGCCGTCGCCTCGGCAAGCACAGCCTGGGACTACCAGTGACCCACCTGAGTGCTCGGACCGGTGCGCTTTGGCCTGCGTGTGCCACTCTCCCGACACCTGTCGTCCCTGCTCCACCTGTGGTTCGAGAAATGGATCGGTCGTACGAGCGCTGGGCACTTCCGCGACCACCGAGGCCTCGGCACGACCCTCGACAGCGACCGTTGACTACTCGGCTGCGGTGTCGGAGTGCCCCGCTCCATCTCCTTGCCGGTCGCTTGACGGAAGAGTCCGCGGTCAATCCGGGTGAGGAAGGGCTCGCGGCGCGCGAACTGGGATCTGTGGCCCACGTCCCGCTCGCGCCGCGAGTGTGGACGCGGATCGTGCTGTCGGTTGCTTGCCCGGAGGGTGTCGCCCGAACCCGAGATCCCCTTCTGCGAGGTGAAGGATCCCGTCTATGCGACAGCGAACTCGCGCAGCCGCTCCCAAGCCGTCAGCCGTTGAGCATCAGCCGTTCGTCCCATCGTGGTCGCCGGCGAGACCCGCCCGTGCGGGCGGGCGGCCGTGAACCGGCTGGTAGCCGTCGAAGCGCGGCTCGAGGGTTCCTTCGCCGCCGGTGAGGTCGGGCAGCTGGCGCTGCAGGTCGTGCAATCGGGCCGCCACCAGCCGCACCTCGAGCAGGGCCAGGTCGCCGACGGCGGTCTGCGCCACGAGCTCAGCGCCCCAGCGCGTGACCTGTCGCACCACAGCGACCGCATCCCGCGCGGGCACCTCGACCAGGACGCGCAGCACGGGCTCGCAGACTCGCGTGCCCGCCCGACGTAGCGCCTGACGCATCACGATCGGGGTCAGCTGGCGATAGTCGTAGGACGTGCTGGTCGGCCCGCGCCGTGACGGTGGTCCGTCGGCGACGCTGTAGGCGCACTCCGTGAGAGTCACCAGGGCGTCGGTCACCCGCCAGCCGTGGCAGCCGTGCTCGAGAGTGCGCCGCACGTGCTTCTCGATCGAGGCTGTGAACGCGGTCGCACTCTTGAACTGGTAGAGCGGCATGTCGCGAGCAGCAACCTCGTTCGCGAACCTCAGGCTCGAGCCCGCCGCTCCCGGGGTGATCCGCAGGCCGATGGTGGCGTGGTAGGGGTTCGAGTCGGTGTTGAGCCGCTCGACCGCCTCACCTGTCCGGCGAGCGCGTTCGACGTGCAACACGCCGGCGTCGGCGAACACGACATCGATGCCGTACTCCTCCGCCAGCATCGACCCGAGCACCTCCTGTTGCACCTGGCCGTACAGCGAGACGGTGGGTAGCCCGTCATCACCGGTGCGAACGTTGATGAGCGGGTCCTGCTCGGCCAGCTCGGCCAGCGCCGCGCGCAGGGCCGGGCCCTGCTCAGGACGCACTGCACTGACTGACGCCTCGAGGGTGGGCGGGGCGAAACAAGGCTCACGGATGCCGTCCAGCTGGCCGAACGCGTCGCCTACCCGTACGGCCCTGAGCCCGTGCAGTCGCCCGATCTGACCGGCCGTCACGGTGTCGGCACGCTCCCAGCGACCGGCTTTGAATACCTCGACGGCCGAGACCTTGCCGAGCAGCCCACCGGACAGCGCCAGCCGCTGCCGTGGCCGCACCGAGCCGTCGAACATCCGCACGTAGGCGACCTTCTCCCCCGCGACGCTGCGCTCGATCTTGAACACCCTCCCCGAAGGTGACGCGTCGGGATCGGCCTTGGATGCCGGCAGCAGGGTCGAGATCCCCTCCATCAGCTCGGGCACTCCGGCACCCGTCGCGGCCGACCCGGCGTACACCGGATGCAGCAAGGTGGTGCGGGTCTGCCCGGCCATAGCGGCTCGCAACTGGCGGCCGGAAGGAGCGCGGCCCTCGACGTAGGCCGCCAACATGCTCTCGTCGTGCTCGGCCAGCGCTACGGTCTCGCGATCACGAAAGGCAGCGTCACGTCCGTCGCACGCGCCGAACCGGGCCAGCCGGGTGCCAGGCTCGGTCACCGCCCCCATCATCACGACGTCCGGCGTCAACCGCGCGGTGATCGCGGCCAGCACCGCATCGACGTCCGCGCCGACGCGGTCGACCTTGTTGACGAACAACAACGTCGGCACGTGCAACCGCTGAAGGGCCCGCATCAGGATTCGCGTCTGCGGCTGAACGCCCTCGACCGCAGAGAGCACGAGTACCGCACCGTCGAGCACCGAGAGGACTCGTTCGACCTCGGCGATGAAGTCGGGGTGGCCGGGGGTGTCGACGACGTTGACCGTGAGGTCACCGAGCGGGAACGACACCACCGCGGCCTTGATCGTGATGCCGCGTCGCCGCTCGAGGGCGAGGGTGTCAGTCGAGGTCGTTCCCGAGTCGACGCATCCTGGCTCGTCGATGACCCCGGCGAGGTGTAGAAGCCGCTCGGTCAGAGTGGTCTTACCGGCATCGACGTGAGCGAGGATGCCCAGGTTGAGCGAACGTGCAGGCACGCATGATCCTTTGTCAGTAGGGGAAGCAGGACGGGGTTAACACGCGAACCTCGCATCTGTCTGCCTCCTCCTGAGATCAGTTCTCGGGCCTACCGAACGCGATCACCGTAGGCCCGCCCGCCCCCCGGCCGCCAACCCTTTTCCGGCCGACCGATCTTGGGCGCGGTCGTTCTTGATGACTCGTCCGGCCTTGAGGTTGGCGAATGGGAGACCCCCCACGCCGAGACGAACTCTGGTCACAGGCCCCCACTGCCGCAGATGGGGGCGGTCGTTGGCTCGGTTGCGGATGCCGTAGGGGGGCGCTTGGCCCCACCGGCAGGGTCACAGTCCTTGCGCCGCGAGTCGATCAGGGTGACGGCGTGCTGATCTGGGGTTGCGGTCGCCAGGCGACTGGGCGCCGGCGGCGGACCATCGGAGTGCCAGCAGCTCGGTCGGTGGCGAGGTCGTACGCGGCTTGCATCGCAAGCGTCCAGCAACCTCGGTTGACAACGCACTGAGTAGCAACCTAGGTTGACGGGCATGCTCAGCGACCTCGAGCGGCACGCAGCCGACACCACTTCGCCACTCGACGCGCTGCGCGCGGTCGTTTCCCTGCGGCGACTGGCCGACCGGCTGGAACTGGACCAGGTCCAGGCCGCACTGGATGCCGGTCATGGTTGGCCGGAGATTGCCACCGCGTTGGGCGTCACCCGCCAGGCGGTCCACAAGAAGTACCACCGACGAGTCAGAGCCGACCGACGAAGGAGCCCGTGATGGGGATGCGAACCGAGGCGATGCACCACACGATGCTGGTGTGGATGGCAGCCAACAGCGAGGCCCTTCGCGCCGGGCACGGACAGGTGGACGTGGACCACCTGCTGCTGGCTCTGCTCGTGATGGACGGTGACGCGGCCGCCGCGCTGACCGGCGCTGGGGTGGGCCTGGGCCCGGCTCGGGAGGCCCTCGCTGCGCAAGAACGTGACGACCTGCGCGCGCTGGGCCTCGGCGACGGCGTGGCCAGAGACCCTTGGGTGCCACCGGTGCCGACCCACTACGAAGCACAGCTCCTGCCGTGGTCCCCCGCCGCCCAGGCCGTGGGACGGGAATACCGACGGTGGCGCGAGTCAGACCTGTGGCTCCTACAGCGCCTTGTCGAAGAGCCGCAGGGCCAGACAGCCCGGCTGCTGCGACGCCTCGGGGTCGACGGAGCAGCCGTGGTGGAGTCTGCACCCCGACCCGCAGGACGGCGGTCGTGGTCCCGCGCGACGCAGGTCGAGCTGAGCGTCACGGTCGCGGCCGCAGCCCTGTGGCGCACCGTCGCAGACCCGACCCGACGCCCGGAGTGGGACCAGGACGCCGGCGCCGTCGATGTCATCGACGAACGCACCTTCGTCGTGACTCCCAGGTTGGTGGTGGAGTCCACCCAGAGCGGGCGTGCCGGGTGGATGGCCGACAAGGTGGTGACCTACCGCATTGTCGAGCACACTCCGGGCAGGTTCCTGGAGTGGGAGCTGAGCTACCCACGCCGGCCGGGCCAGCGGCCCTACCTCGAGCGGCAGAGCATCGAGGTGACCCCCGTGGACGGTGGCGCCCGGCTCACGTTGACCGCGTCGAGGTCGACGTCGCGGCTGCGTCTGGTGCGTCGCTTGTTCGATTGGACCGGCCGTTACGAGCTGCGGGTCTGCGCCCAGGCGCTTGCCCAGGTGTCGTAACCGCAACCAAGGTCAGCTGACCGCAACGCAGAATGACCCCGAGGCATCAGATGGAGGGAGCCCGGGTCAGCGGGCGGCCTTCGACGCCTTCCACAAACGCACCGCGGTGTCGGCGCCGGGCAGAGCCTGGAGGCGCCAGTCGAGCCCGGTCGGCGAGGCGGTCAGAGGCACGCGGGCGCCGGGGTCGCCGAGCACGGGCTTACGAGGCGTGAACAGCCAAGTCTTGAAAAGCCCGTCGAGCTGCTGCCCGGAGACCTTCTCCGCGTAGGCGATGAACTGCGAGGTGGTGACGTTGCCGTTCTTGTTGGCCTTCGCCCAGCCCTTGAGAATCGCGAAGAAGTCGCGGTCGCCGACCTCAAGACGCAGCTGGTGCAAGGTCATCGCCCCACGCACATAGACGGCGCCGCCGAACATCCGGTCAGCGCCCGGAGCGCCGATCGTGACCTTCCAGAAGTCGTCGTTGTTGGGGATGGCGGCGTACGTGGCATTGAAGATCTGCTGGGGAGTGCCCTCCCCCTCGTGCTCGCTCCAGAGCCACTCGGCGTAGGTCGCGAAGCCCTCGTTCAGCCAGATGTGCCGCCACTTGTCCACGGCGAGGCTGTCGCCGAACCACTGGTGGGCCAGCTCGTGGGCGACGACGCTTGAGTTGCCGGCCGGGCCGTCGAAGAAGGCCTTGGAGTAGATCGGGCGGGTCTGGTTCTCGAGGGCGAAGCCGAGATCGGGGTCGTTGTCGACGATCCCGCCGGAGGCGCTGAAGGGGTAGGGGCCGAACTGCGAGCTGAGGAAGTCGACCACCGCGCCGTTCTGGGCGAACGAGGCGTCAACGCTGTCGCCGACCGACGATGGTCCGTCGACGGTGCCACCGACCAGCCAGTCGTTCGTGTTGCCAGGGCTGCTCGCGGGCGCGCCGCCCACAGCCCACCCGTCGAGCGGGTTGCCGTCGGCCTCGAACGAGGTGCTGCCCTCGCCGGTCGAGACGGAGACGTCGTCGATGAACACGCCGGGGTTCTGCACCGCGTCGTCACTGACGTAGGTCAACGAGAGCTCGACGGCCTTGCCCGCGTACCGGGAGAGGTCGACGGCCCACTGCTCGTACCCGTCGCTCCCTCCTGAGGCGGCGTTCCAGGCGCCGGTCGTGCCGGTCGGGGCGCATCCGTCGGTGGTGGCGCTCTGGTAGTGGCTCAGAAAGGGATGGATCTGGAGCCAGTTCGGACACGACCTGCCAGTGTCGGCGCTGGAGTGACCGTTGACGTCGGGCAGGGTCGTCCAGTCGGAGCCGCCGGCGGTGCGGGCCTCGACGAAGAAGTAGTCCCAGCCGGGTTCGCTGGCACGAGTGACCCAGAACGAGGCACTCGCGCCTCCGGCGGGCACCGAGATCGTGCGGGTCAGCCGCTTGTAGCTGTTGTTGGCCTGCTCGGAGATGGCGTACTGGGTACCGGTGCGAGGCGTCGCCGTGGGCTCGTAGAGGGCCGGGTCGACGGCCTCCCAGTACCGGATTCCCTTGTGCGTGTATGACTTCAGGTTGAACTTACCGAGTGTGGCGGTGGCGAGGTAGGAGGCCATCGGTTCGCGGGCGTTCCACGAGAAAGTGGTCCAACCGCGCTTCGTCTTCGACCCCAGCAGCACGCCGTTGGCGACGACCGTGAGGCCCTTGGGCACCGTCACGTCGAAGCGGTAGGACGCCTTGTCGCTAGGGTGGTCGTTGACGGGGAACCAGGTGGCGGCCACCTCGGGCTCGCCGATGATCATGGCGCCGTCGTGGGTGTGCACGAAGCCCGAGCCGTCGGGCAGGGTGACAGGAACGCCGTCGTAGACGACCACAGTGATGAACGTCTTCCCTTTGCGCAGACCGGCCTTGGGTGTCACTCGCAGCTCGTCGGCCTTGCGGTCCCACTTCACCGGCCTACCGTCGACGATCACCGCGCGCACCGTGAGTCCGCGCAGGTCGAGGTCGAAACGGGAGAGGTTCTGGGTGGCTCGTGCGGTGATCGTCGTCGTGCCCCACAACCGGTCGTTCGCGGGGTTGTAGCGCACGGTGAGGTCGTAGTGGCTCACGTCGTAGCCGCCGTTGCCGAGGTTGCCGACATAGGGGTCGTTCGCATCGTCGTCACCCGGCGTGAAGACGGGGGGTTTCTGCGCGTCGGCTCGTCCCGTCGGCGGGGACCCGCTCGGCACGGAGGCCGAGGCGAGCGGGGCCGCCATCACAGCGGCCACCGCAGCGGTGGCGACGAGGGAAAGGAGGGCTGAGGTTCGGCGCATGAGCTACTCCCGAGTGTCACGGCTCACTGAGCGCGAACCGTCCACTTCCGCACGCTAGACCTGTGGGCGCGCTCACGCCCACCCATTTCCGCCTTCGGCGGCAGAGCCGGGTCTGCGGCTCGAGACTCGCGGCTCGAGGTGCTGACGTCGGCGAGGCAACCCGGCATCCGGCCAGGTTCGGATGGCGCCGGGCGTAGCGGGTCGCCGGAACGCCGCTGGACACCCGGGCCAGTGGCACGGCTTCCAGGGTGGAGACTGGTGCTCTACCGACCGCACCATCACCGGATGGGACCTCCGACCTTGTCTGACAGCGAGAAGTACGTGACCCCGAAGGTCGCGCAGCCGTACTGGGTGAAGCACGCGTACGAGATCCTCGTCGAGACGGCCGGACGCTACAACGCCGTCATCACCTACTCGGAGCTCGCGGAGGAGGTGCAGCGACGGTCGTCGCTCTTCACCAGCTCGCAGATGCGTAACTGGATCGGGGCGCTGCTCGCTGACCTCGTGAAGGTCAATCACGCACGCGGCGAACCCGCACTGACCGCCCTCGTCGTTCGCAAGGACGACGGCCAGGTCGGGGCCGGGTATGACGAGGTGCTCCGCGCCTCAGGTCACCCTGCGATCGCCGACCCTCTGGAGCGCGAGATGCACGCGGCTGCCGCCCGGCTGGAGTGCTACCGGCACTGGGGTACGGACGTTCCTGCCGCAGCCCAACCGACGCTGACCACCCGGACACGTGAAGTGCGGGCCCGAACCCCGCGCACCGCGGCTGTCGAGGCACGGCGTGGGGCGGTCTGTCCGACCTGCTTCATGGAGACGCCGGTGTCGGGCGCGTGCCCGAACTGCGACTGAGGACGCGCCGCGGCAGCTGAGCTCCCGGTGCTGGCCCCGTGATTGGCAACCGCCTGGCGCGCTGACCGACGGGCACCTATACCGAGTCCGGCCAGAGACCGGTCCTGCCGACAGTCGTCGAGCAGACGCGTACCGTGCGGAGGATGGGCCCGGACCTTAAGGTGAGCGAGCTGATCGGGCACGGCTGGCGTCAGCGGGGCGTGGCAGTCTGGACATCTACCGCAGAATCCTGGAGGTGTCACATGCCCGCGTCGTACCAGCTCGTGATCGACTGCACGTCGCCCGAGCCTCTCGCCCGGTTCTGGGCCGAAGCGCTGCACTACGTCATCGCACCTCCGCCGCCCGGCTTCAGCTCGTGGGACGACTGGTACAGGTCGGTCGGGGTGCCCGAGGACGAGCTCGGCACGGGCGCTGACCGCATCGAGGATCCCAACGGGGAGGGTCCTCGTATCTGGTTCCAGGTCGTCTCCGAGAAGAAGACGATCAAGAACCGCATCCACATCGACGTCAACGCGGGCGGTGGGCGCGGTTGGCCTATCGAGACCCGGCGCGAGAAGGTCGAGGCTGAGGTGGCGCGGCTCGTGTCCCTCGGTGCCAGACGGCTGCCTACGATCGATGACGAGGGTCTGGACCACTACGCGGTGGCGTTGCTCGATCCCGAAGGAAACGAGTTCGACATCAACTGAGGCGCAAACAACTGCCCCCCGCGTCGCCTACCGCGAACGTGGCATGACGTGGCCCCGCCGATGTCACGGGCCGTCGTAGAGGCCTGCACACAAGAGCAGCTCAGACCAGGTCGCAGCCCCATCCGCCGGGTGGAGGACAGCTCGACTCAGTGCCGGATGGTTACGTCAGCGACTGCTTGACGCCCGTACACCCAGCACATGAGCTCGGACGGCAGCCCGGTGACCACTGTCATCGGTGGGCGCCTCGCGACGAGGGCAGACCGGCCATCCTTGGATTTCAGGACCAGGCCCGGCGAACCCCGGCGATGTAGCTCCCGGGCGGCAGCCTGAACCCGCAACCACAGCGCATCTTCCAGCTCGTCGCCAGGCCCTTCCTGACGGAGACCGTTCGCGCGAACGACATCCTGGGTGTGGACGAAGTACTCGCCCAACGCGTGCCGATGGCCACCGAACCGATCGAAGGGCATGC
>JBDTVJ010000028.1:0-29622 GCA_040007275.1 Terracoccus sp. | reverse complement strand
CTGATGGGGGAGGGGGCCGTGCTCGGCCTGCGCGTGGTGCCGGTTGCTGCGACCGACGACCTGGACGCCACCGTTTCATTCGCGTCGATCGGCGACCGCCTGGCGCGCGGAGGCTCGGCCAAACTGCCCGTTCCCCCCGTCACGGTCAGCGTGCCGTGGGCCGGGTTGGCGCCGCCGCGCGGAGGTTGGGAACCGGTGGGTTCGCTGCCCTGCTCTGAGGTGGAAACCATTGCGAGGCAAGGCATCTCGGCCGTCGCCGAAGGTAGCCCCGCGACGGCGGGACGCCCGGCCGTCGAGGCACTGCGTCGGCGGGTGTGGGGGGCGATGAGCGACACGCGCCCCCCGATCGTCGGCGGCCTCGCGCTGGGCGCGCACGTGCTTGGCTTCACGGTGCCGGGGGCTGCGGCATCCGTCTCGGCGAACGGGCGGTGGACGCGTCTCAGCACGTCGCGGGGGCACGTCCTCGTTCGTTGAGGGCTGGGCCGCAGATCGACGGCCGCGCTCAACGGGTTCCGGTCCAGGCGCCACGCCGGGTCAGGACGTCCTTGAGCACGTCGATGCGGTCGCTGACGAGACCGTCGACGCCGAGGTCGAGCAGACGGTTCATCTCGGCGGGGTCGTCGATGGTCCATACGTGCACCTGCCGGCCGGACCGGTGAGCCGCCCGGACGAACGAGTCGGTCACGAGGTCGAGCCGCCGACCGGCGACGGGGACCGTCGCCGGAACCTGCAACACGTCGGCGGGGGTGTGCAGCAGCCGGCTCAGGGATGCCGGTGAGAACCGCATGAGGGCAGTGCCGGCCACCCCGGCCGCTGTGGCCACCGACCCCTTGGCCAGTCGGCGGAACTGCGACAGGTGGCGCTGCTGGAAGGAACCGACGCAGAGCAGGTCGTGCAGGGCGTACCGCTCGATCAGCTGCCACAGCGGGCCCGCCGTGCCGGGTGCCTTGAGGTCGACGTTGAGGAAGGTGCCCGGCAGGGCCTCGATGACGTCGGTGAGCAACGGCACCCCTTCGCTTGCCTCAGTGCCGAGCCGTGCTGTGCTCACCTCGCTCCAGGGGAGGTTTCGGATCAGGCCCTTCCGGTCGGTCACGCGGTCGAGGCGAACGTCGTGGAAGGCTACGACCTTCCCATCGCGAGTCACGTGCACGTCGGTCTCGAGATGGGTGTAGCCGAGGCCGACGGCGTTGCTGAAGGCGGTCATCGTGTTCTCCAGGCCCACGTTCGGCGGGTACAACGAGCCACCCCGGTGCGCGAGCGCGACGGGCGTGCGGGCGAGGTAGGGCCGAGCTCTGCTCACCTGCCGCACCCTATGCGGACCACGACCACGACCACGACCTCGGTGAGGTGACGACCCAGCAGGCCTCGGCCGGGTAGAGGCGCCTCCGGAATGGTTGTGTCACCCTGCGAAAGGTCTTATGGTCAATGGACTAGCCCATTGACCATTGCGAAGGTGGTTGCGGTGCGCAGTTTCGCACAGTTGGACGAGGCGATCCTGGCCAACCAGGAACGCTCCTTCGCGTTCTTGGAGCGGCTGGTAGCCGCCTCAAGCACAGTCGGGAACGAGGGGGCAGCGCTCGACACCTTCGCCGAGCAGATGACGGAGCTGGGGTTCGCCACCACGGATCTGCCGTTCCACCCGGGTCTGGCGGATGACCCCATCGCTGGGGCGGTACAGGTCGTGAGCGGACCGCGACGTAACACGCTGGCGCGCAAAGGAACCAATCGTTCTCCCTCCCTTCTTCTGCATGGCCACATCGACGTGGTTCCCGCAGAATGGCCCCACCTGTGGGCATCGCCACCGTTCGAACCGAGCCGCCGAGACGGTTGGCTCTACGGGCGCGGCGCGGGTGACATGAAGTGCGGTTTCGCTATGGGCGCGCTGGCCTTGATGGCCCTGCACGAGGTCGACCCGGACTTTCCGAACGGACAGCTGTCGTTCCTGGCTGCGGTCGAGGAGGAGTGCACCGGCAACGGCACCCTGTCCGCTTGCCGTCAGGGCGTGCTCGCAGACGCGGTGATCGCCCTGGAGCCCACCGGACTAGATCTCATGGTCGGAGGAATCGGTATCCTCTGGTGCGACGTCACCGTGGAAGGCCATCCCACCCACGCTCACACCGCCCACGAATCGGCTAACGCTTTCACGATGCTCCAACGTCTGGCCGACGCCCTGCACGAATGGGGCGGGCGGCTCAACGCTGAGTTCCCCGACCCCGTCCTCGAAGGTGTCGACTCCCCCTACAACATCAACGTGGGCCAGATCAGTGGCGGGGACTGGCCCTCCAGTGGCCCAGCCTCAGCGACCATGCGCGTGCGCGTTGGCTACCCGAGGGAGTGGACACCGGTCCGGGCCGAGTCAGAGGTGCGGGGCCTACTCGCCAGCACCGCCAGCGCCCTTGGCTTGCCGCGTGATCCCGGTGTGGTCTTGAGTGGGTTTCGCGCGAAAGGATACTGGTTGAGCCCGAAACACCCGCTGGCGGTGGCGTTGAGCGCGGCGCACGTGGACGCGCACGGGGTCGAGCCTCGCGCGTACAGCTTGGGTAGCACGACGGACGCCCGGTTCTACGTCAACGACTTCCACACCCCAGCCATCTGCTTCGGGCCGACGGTGCGGAACATCCACGGCCTGGATGAGTCCGTGGAGCTCGACAGCATCACGCGAGGGGCACGGACGCTGGCGCGGTTCCTGAACGCCTGGTTCAGCGATCGGTCGGAGTCGTGACGAAGGAGCGAGGCCCGGTCGACCTGGCCGTCGTTGCCGGTATAGACCCGTGGGCGCACCTGGACCACAACATTGCTGAGCCGTTGAGCCGGCCATTGGTGACGCGCAATGTCGCTGATGAGATCGTTGATCGGCTGGTCACAGCGGTGGCGCTGGGGGTGTACGTGCCCGGTCAACGGTTGCCGTCTGAACGTGAGCTGTCGCAGATGTTGGAGGTCTCACGCACCGGGGTCCGCACCGCCCTGCATCGTCTGGCTGAGGCGGGCTACGTGGAGGTGCGTCGTGGTCGACACGGCGGGTCGTTCGTCAGCTCCGACTGGGGCCCTTCGTCGGCCGACATGATCGCCCATTATCTGCTGCCCAACTGGGACCGCTTCGAGGCGCTCCTGGACGCGCGGAGACTGATCGAGCCGGTGATCGCCCGGGCGGCTGCGGAGCGTCGTACCGAGGCTGACCTGGTGGCGATGCGCGAGGCGTTGGAGCAGTACGCGGAGGCGGAGGACCGGGAAGCCTCCCGGCGGGCCGACGAGCTGCTCCATCGGCGCATTGCTGGTGCCACCCAGAACCCGGTGCTGGTGAACCTGTCGTCTCAGTTTCGTTCCGGGGTGTCGCTGAACCTGGGCGCCGAGCCCTACACCCTTTCGGTGCGGCGCACTGCGGCGCGCCAGCATCGAGAGCTGGTCGATGCCATCGAGGCCCGTCAAGGTGAGCAGGCGGCGGTGTTGGCGCATGCCCACTTTGGTCTGACCGAGGACCTCATTCGGGATTTGGCGCAGCGGGTGCGCGACGAGACGGGTCCATCGTGACGCCGCTGCTACGGTTCACCATCCGCCGGCTGATCCTGACCATCCCGGTGATCTTTGCCATGAGCGTGTTCGTCTTCTTGCTGATCCGGTTGGTCCCGGGCGATCCGGTGCGGACCATGCTGGGGTTTCGGGCCACTGACGCCAACGTGGCGCAGATTCGCGGTCAGCTCGGTCTCGACCGCCCGCTGGTAGCGCAGTACGTGAGCTGGGTTGGAAACGTGTTCCACGGGGACCTCGGCACGGATTTCATCAGTAAGGCCCCCATCACGCAGCTGTTGTCGGAGCGGCTGCCAGTGACCTTGGAGTTGACTATCCTGGCCATGGGGTTGGCTCTGCTCATCGGTATCCCGCTGGGGGTGGCAGCCGCCACCGGTTCGAAGTGGACGCGGCGGTTCACCGACGGGTACGTGGTCGCGGGCGTGAGCATCCCTGACTTCTGGTTGGGCATCATGCTGGTCTTCGTCTTCTCAGCGACCCTCGGTGTTCTCCCACCCTCCGGGTACTCCCCCTTCACCAGTGACCCGCTCGCGAACCTGCGCTACCTGGTCCTGCCGGTTGTGACGCTGGCGGTGGGGGAGGGTGCCTACATTCTGCGGACCACCCGCGGCGCTCTGGAATCGGTGCTGGGGCAACCCTTCGTGGGGTTCCTGCGCGCCAAGGGCGTCACCGAGCGGCGCATCGTGAACCGGCACGGGTTACGCAACGCGGCAGCCCCCATTGTGACCGTCGTCGGGATCCAGTTCGGGGTGTTGCTGGGAGGGGCCATCGTCATCGAGACCCTCTTCGCCTTGCCGGGCGTCGGGCGCCTGCTCGTCACCGCGATCAGCCAACGCAACTACCCCGTCGTACAGGCCGGCGTGCTCGTGGTGGCCGCCCTGTTCATCTTCGTCTCACTGCTCACCGACCTCCTTCTGGGCTGGTTTGATCCGCGGATCGCTGACGGGCAGAACTCATGACCACCACCACTGCAAAAGTCCGCCGCCCCAGGCGGATCGCCACCGGGCCCACCACGATCGGGGCGGTGATTCTGGCCGTGCTGGTCCTGATAGCGCTGCTGGCACCCTGGTTGGCCCCGCACGACCCGGAAAGCGTCGACGCGACCCGGATCATGCAGGCCCCCAGCCCGCTACACCTTCTCGGAACCGACTCCCTGGGCCGTGACGTTCTCAGCCGCACCATGTTCGCGTTACGAGTGAGCCTGCTGGTGTCCGTCGGTTCGGTGACCCTGGCCGCGGTCGTCGCAATCCCGTTAGGCGCCCTCGCGGGCTACTTCGGTGGATGGGTCGACATCCTTATCTCCCGCCCTCTGGAGATGCTGCTCGTGCTCCCGGCGCTGCTGCTCGCCATCAGCCTCATCGCCATCGTCGGACCCGGCGCGACCGTCGCCGCGTTGGCCATCGCCCTGATCTACCTCCCGATCCTGGCCCGGGTCATGCGCGCCAGCACCCTGAGTGTGGCCGGCCTCGGTTACGTCGAAGGCGCGCGGGCCCGAGGCGCCGGGCACCTGCGCACCCTCACTGGCCACGTCGTGCCCAACGCGGTAGGACCCGTGGTGGTCCAACTCTCGATCCTGGCTGGGTTCGCACTGCAAATCGAGGCTGCTCTCAGCTTCCTGGGGCTCGGCACCCAACCACCGACACCATCACTGGGCCTCATGCTTTCCGACGGTCGCGACATTCTCGGCCAAGCCCCCTGGGTAGAAGTCTTCCCCGGGCTCACCCTGGCCATCGCCGTGCTCAGCTTCATCCTTATCGGTGACGGGCTCCGGGCCCGGCTCGACCCCGACCGGGTCAGCTCATGAACGGCCCCGTGCTGTCGCTGACCGACCTCAGCGTCGACTTCCCCACACCCGACGCCACCATCTCCGCCGTCGACCGTGTCTCGCTCACCGTTGCCCCCGGCGAACTTGTCGGCCTGGTCGGGGAAAGCGGCTGCGGCAAATCCACCCTCGCCAGCGCCGTCATGGGCCTCCTGCCACCCCAGGCCCGGGTTTCCGGCTCGGTCGTGCTCGAAGGGGAAGAGATCATCGGCGCCAGTGCAGGCCACCTGCGCTCTCTGCGCGGAGCCCGGATGGCGATGATCTTCCAGGACCCCTCCACCAGCCTGGACCCCACCTTCTCCATCGGCTCCCAAGTCGCCGACGCGATCAAGGCGCACCAGCACATT
Organism: Terracoccus sp.; assembly: GCA_040007275.1. GTDB lineage: Bacteria > Actinomycetota > Actinomycetes > Actinomycetales > Dermatophilaceae > DSM-29435. The sequence goes on along the minus strand of JBDTVJ010000028.1, from coordinate 23,928 downwards.
CCCGCCGCCCAGGCGCGTGCACAAGCCATCAGGTTGCTCCAGCAGGTCGGCATCCCCGACGCCGCCCGTCGCTACAACACCCCACCCCACCGCTTCTCCGGCGGAATGAAACAACGCGTCGTGATCGCCGCCGCACTGGCCAACAACCCGCGCCTGCTCATCGCCGACGAACCCACCACCGCGCTCGACGTGACCATCCAGGCCCAAATCCTCAGGCTGATGGCCTCTCTCGCGAAAGAACACCACACCGGGGTGCTCCTCATCACCCACGATCTGGGAGTCGTTGCCCAAGTGTGCCAACGAGTCGGGGTCATGTACGCCGGCCAGCTCGTCGAGGAAGCCCCCGTCGCCGCCCTTTTCGCGACCCCCCAACACCCTTACACCAAGGCCTTGCTCGCCGCGCTACCCAGCAATGTCGCTGAGGGAGAACGGCTCTCGGTCATTCCCGGCAGCGTGCCCGACCTCGCATCGCAGCTGCCCGGATGCCGGTTCCTCAACCGGTGCCCCCTCGCGTTCGAACCCTGCCAGAACCGTCCGTCACCCGTTACCGTTGGCCCCACCCGCGTAGCGTGTTGGGCCGTCGAACCATCGCCGGACCACTCATGAGCGCACTACTGCGGGCCGAAGGCCTCACGAAAACCTTCACCGTCTCCTCGGGAATGTTCACCCGCCAACCCGTGGCCGCAGTCGCCCACGTGGACCTCACCCTCAACCACGGCGAGGTCCTCGGGCTGGTCGGAGAATCAGGCAGCGGGAAAACCACCCTCGCCCGATGCCTCCTCGGGCTCACCCCCATCGACAGCGGTCGGATCACTTTCGACGGAACCGATATCACCCACGCCAAAGGCAAGACCAGAACTGAGTTCCGACGCCGCGTCCAACCCGTCTTCCAAGACCCCTTCGGCAGCATCGACCCCCGCTGGAGCGTCGGACGAACCGTTCGCGAAGCCCTCGACGCCTATCGCATCGGCAAACCCGGTGACCGAGACCGCCGCGTCAGCGAACTCCTCGAACGCGTCGGCCTCCGCCCAGAGTTCGCACACCGCCGGCCCCGACAACTCTCCGGAGGACAACGACAACGCGTCGGCATCGCCGCCGCGCTCGCCACCGAACCGGATGTCATCGTGGCCGACGAGCCGGTCTCCGCCCTCGACGTCAGCGTCCAGGCCCAGATCCTGAACCTCTTCGCCGACCTGCAATCCGACCTCGGGGTGGCGGTGCTGTTCGTGGCCCACGACCTGTCGGTCGTCAAACACATCAGTCAGCGGGTGGCGGTGCTCTACCTCGGCCGGGTGGTAGAAACCGCCGACGTGCACGATCTGTTCACCCAAGCCCGTCACCCCTACACCCGCGCCCTGCTGCAGGCCAGCCCCCAACCGGACCCCACCCGCCCCTTGGACCACACCCCCCTCGGTGGGGAAATCCCCAGCCCCCTCGACCCGCCCACCGGCTGCGCCTTCCACACCCGATGCCCGCTCGTCACGCCGCGATGCGTCACCGACCTACCCACCCTCTTGCCCACGACCCCCACCCACGAAACCGCCTGCTGGGTCACCACCCCACGCCCAGATGAAGCACCCACAACGGATCTGCGCAGCACCACCCACCACCAGTAACAGGAGACAGTCATGCCAACGGTTCACCTCAAGGACATTGACATCAACTACCAGCTCGAAGGCGAGGGCCCCGAGACCATCGTGCTGGTCAACGGACTCGCCGACGCCCTCGAGTCCTGGGACTTCCAGGTGCCGGCGCTGCTGCAGGCCGGCTTTCGCGTGCTGCGTTTCGACAACCGCGGCATCGGCGGCACCGACGCGCCCACCATGCCCTACACCTCACGAATGCTCGCCGATGACGCCAAGGCACTCGTCAACGAACTCGACATCACCAGCTTTCACCTGATCGGCGTGTCGATGGGCGGAATGGTCGCTCAGGAATACGCCCTCAACTACCCGCAGGACCTCAAGTCAGTCACCCTCGCCTGCACCTATGCCGCACCTGGCCCCTTCTGTTCCCGAATGTTCTCCATGTGGGAAGAGATGGCCCAGCAGGTGAGCGTGCCGTTCGTGATGCGCGACGTCACCCTGTGGGCGTTCACCGTTCCGTTCTTCTCCGAACAGCCTGAGATGGCAGCCGAGTTCGAGGCTGAAATGGCAGGCCTCGACATGTCCGTCGAGGCGTACCTTTCCCAGCTGAACGTCATCCAGAAGCACGACACCACCGACCGGATCGCCCAGCTGACCGTGCCCACGATGGTCCTGGCCGGTCAAGAGGACATCCTCATCCCAACCCGACTCTCACACGAGCTCCACGACCTGGTCCCCGGTTCGGACTGGACCACGGTCCCCGGCGGGCACGCCTGCCTCTGGGAGAGCCCCGATCCGTTCAACGACGCAATCATCACCTTCACTCGCGCACACAGCAACTAGGAGGGACGCACGATGGACATTCAGTCTCACCACCTCACGCGGCGCCAACTCATTACCCGCGCCGGCCTCTTGGGGGCAGCGATCGCCGGCCAGTCAGCCATCGCCGCATGCAGCTCCGGCGCCCCCAACAAGCCCGCCACCGCCACCAACACGGCAGTACCGAAAGCCGGCGGCACCCTCAAGGCCGCGCTCACCGGAGAACCGGACAGTCTCGACCCTGCAGTCTCATCCGTGTACACCGGCGCCCAGGTCTACGACAACATTTTCAGCAAGCTGCTCACGATCGGACCCGACGGCACGTTCGTTGGACGGCTGGCCACGAAATGGACTGCCACGAACGACACGACGTGGACCTTCGATCTCGTGGCCAACGCCTCGTTCCACAACGGCGAACCGTTCACCAGCGCCGACGTCAAGTACACCTTCGAACGGATCCTCAACCCCAAAACCGCGAGCGCCTACGTGAGCCTGTTCGCAGTCATCGACTCAGTTCAGACACCGACCCCCACCCAGGCGGTCTTCAAGCTCAAGACCCCCTATGGCCCGTTCCTGACCAACCTCGCCAACAACGGTGAGATCGTCAACCGCAAGGCCATCGAGAGCGGGAACGCCACCCGTCAGCCCGTCGGGACCGGCCCATTCACGTTCGTCGAGTGGACCCAGGGCGATCACATCACCCTCAAGAAGTTCGACAAGTACTTCGAGAGCGGCAAGCCCCTGCTTGAGCAGGTCGACTTCAAATTCCTCCTCGTCGACCAGGGCCGCATCGACGCCCTCTCTGCGGGCGAGGTCAACTGGGTCGACGCCGTACCCCTTCAACAGCTGGCTACCCTCAAGACCGACCCCCGATTCAACTACGTGACAAGCGCAACGGCCGGGATCCCGGACTTCCTCTCGATGAACACCAAAAAGGCACCCTTCGACAAGGTCGAGGTCCGCCAGGCCATCGCCTGGGCTCTGGACCGCAAGGCGATCCGGGACCTGGCCTACCAAGGCAGCGGGGAGGTCGGTAACCAAGAAGTCCCCAGCGGCTCCCCATGGTTCGACCCATCTGACCCCTACGCCGCCGGTCCCGACCTCGCCAAAGCCAAAGCCCTGCTCGCCACCGCGGGATACGCGAACGGGCTCACGATCGAGTACCTGGGTCTTCCCCAGTACCCCGAACTCCTCAAGACCGGGGAAGTCGTCAGAGACCAGCTCAAGGCCATCGGCATCACCATGAACATCAAACAGGTCGAGGTCTCCGTCTGGTTCGACGCGTTCTCAAAGGGCAACTACCAGATCACCAGCGCCTACCAAGAACGAACGATCGACCCCGACAACTTCTACTCCCTCGTCATCAAGTCAGGCGGCAGCGTCAACACCTCCTTCTACTCCAACAAAGGCGTAGATGGCCTTATCGAGCAGGCTGCCCAAGGAACCGACGAAGCCAAGCGCAAGAAGCTCTACCAACAGATCCGTGACACCGTTCGTACCGACGCTCCCATCATCTTCGTCCATTACGAGACCATCAACTATCTGATGCAGAAGAACGTGACCGGGAGCACCGTGACACCCGTGCTGGAGCTCAACCTGCAGAACGTGGGCTTTACGAGCCCGTCCTGAACACCTGGGTGATGGCCTAGATCTTCAGCTGCTCGGCCGTGATCCCCCGCCCAGCCACGAAAGCCGCGCCATCATCCATCATCCACACGACGACGTCGTCTGGGGTGTTCTCAACCAGGTGCCTGTAGATGAGCCAACCGATCGCGTCGCTACGGTCCTTCACGTTGATATCAGTACCCGTGTCGGGGAAGCGTCAACCACGTAGGCGACGCTACCCTCGTACGGGCCACGGATATCCGGCCTGGGATATCGTGGAACCCAACGTCTGGCATTGTTCGCAACACGGCAATGGTGTCATCAACCAACACGTCGATATTGATCATTGAAACGGACACTCACGGCCTCCTCTCAATGGTTTCGCCATTGGGCAGTAGCATTCGAACGACGTCGATGCCACCGTAACGTTGGATGGACTGGTCCACCTGGTCAAGGACGCTCCACAGTGGTAGCGGGCTTCTGGCCAGATCAATGAGAATTCGACCGGACTGTCCCCGGGCGTCTTGGATTGTCTGGACGACGTTGTTCTTGCCAAAGCCGGACGGAGCCTTGAACTCCCATTGCACTCCATCGAGCAGCGCGTCGGGAGTTCGGCCTACGTGAGTCGCTGACAAGAACTGCACTCGGTGACCCATGGACATCAGCCTTTCGGCGGTGCGGATCTCGTGAGGCTGGGGCTTGCCATCGGCCGGGAGTCTGATGCTGCCACCGGTGAAAGGGTCGTAGACGAACTGGGCACCGGGGGCCAGCGCGGGCTGGGGCCGGGCGAGATGGAGCGGTGTCGGGTCGGGTCGACCCGCAACGGCGCGCAGGGCGGCGTCGATCTCGACCGCCCTCATGAGCCCTAGCCGATCAGCGGTCGGCAACGGGGTGAGGCGGTTCGAGCCGCTCTTCAGGAGCACCCTGACCGAGTCAGGCCCCTCGATCGTCGTGGTGCGGATGCCGTTCAGCAGGGTGGTCATCGCGGCGGTTCGCGCCTCGTTGGCCATCGACTGTCTGAGCTCGACGTCGGAACGCACCACCGAGATGGCCAGGTTCTCGTAGGGGGTGAGCGTGGTTCCGTCGACGATCAAGCTCTTGACGTGGTTCCGCAGCTCCTTCGTCCCCTTCCGCAGGGCCATCACGAAGTTGGTGGCCTCGGCGAGGTTGGTCCACATCGAGGCGTTGAACGTGTCCTGCTTTCGCGCCAGCCCGATGAGCGCCCACGAGGCGGCCGTGTCGAAGAACGCCATCCGCTGGATGTCGTCGTCGACCGAGAGCCCACTGACCGCGTCGGCTCGGGCGTCGGCGACCGAGCCGGTCATCAGGCGCTGGTAGTTCACCGCTGGCTCCTTCGGCCCGGCGGAGAAGTCGGTCGACAGGGTGAACGCGCCCACTAGGTTGTTCAGCTCGCCGACACTGAGCACCGGTTGAAATCCGCCACCGGCCGGGCTGGCGTACTCGTCACTGTCGACGCCGAGACCCGGGGTGTTCAACGCCCTCGTCACGTTGGTGTGCATCGCCAGCGCCCAGTCGACGGCCTGGTTCTCGACGGCCGCAGTGTGGCGCTCGTACTGTCGCGTGGTCGAGACGCCATGTTGCGCATAGCCGCTCACGCGACCTATCTCGGCCATCGCCTTGCCCCGCAGCGTGGCTGCCAGTCGGCCACCGTCGGTGGACGACTCCCGCATCAGCCGCGCCAGGTCGTCGCTGGTGGCCAGGTGCAGGTCGTTTCGGGTGGCCGGCCCGTTGGCGTTGTAGGTGACGAACCGCCGGGCCAGGTACGCGGCCACCGAGATCGGGCCGCCCCGGCTGTCGGTCAGGATGCCGCCGTCGAACGTGCCAGCCAGCAGCTCGAGCGCTTCGACCGGGTCGCTACCCACCTCGGCGAGCAACACGTGCAGGGCGTCGCCGGAGCGGCTCGCGTCGTCGAAGAACGAGGTGAACTGGTCACCGCCGTGGGGGGCGACGGTCGTGCCGTGCTGACGCCACCCGTCGTCGTCGCGGGTCTCGGCCACCTCGGCCCGAGCGGTGCCGGTCACGAGCCGCTGCAGGAAGCCGGGGGCGATGATGGCGGTCCACCCCGAGCGGCGAGCGCCGGTCACCAGCTGCCCCATCAGCCAGTAGCCGGCGTAACGGTCGCCACCGGCGGAGTCGGCCACTTCTCCACCGAGGGAGGTAACCACGGTGTCGCGCAGCAGGGCAGAGTTCGAGTCGACGAGCCGCTCGGTGCGTGGGTCGAGGTCGGCGGTGGCAGGGTTGGTGGCCGTCATCAGCAACCGGCCCAACAGCCCGGCAACACCGCGGAGGTCGTCAGCACTGACGGTGGAGTCGCGTCGGGTCAGCTCGGCCAGCAGGCCCTGGATGCCGTTCACCCCGAGCTCGTCGACCACGGCCTGCGCGTACACCGGGTCGTCAGCCCGACCGCGCATGGATGCGAGCAGGTCGGCCAGGTTCTGGGCTGTTGACCCGCCCGACTCGCTCGAGGCACCCGGCCCGAGCACCCGTCTGAGCGCGGCAGCGTCGCCCATGGCGAGCTGTCGCGAGCGGGCGACCCCCGCAGCGCCCTCGGCGAACACCATTCCGGCGAAGAGGCGGTCGCGCAGGGCGCCCCCGGTCGGCTCGGCACGGCTCGAGAAGGTGCGGTTGCTCGCCATCTCGACCGCCTGCGCCGCCACTGCGGCCGCCGCCCGCAGCTCGGCCAGCTGTTGGGCGTGCTGGCTCGACAACTGCGACTTCACGGCCTCGTGTTCCGCGGTCAGCAGGGTGACGGCGTGCGCTGACGCCACGTCGATGACCGCCTGGGAACGGGTGGTCGCCACGGCCTGGGCGTGTGCGGCCGTCTCGTCGTTCCACTGCCGTTGCAGCCGTGCCACGCCCGTGCGGACCTGCTCGAGAGTGGCGGCGTAACGGACCAGGGCGACGGAGGCGGCCGGCAACGCCTCGAGCACCCGCGCGGCCCGGCTCGCCAGCACCATCGACTCGGCGACCGCGGCATCGGCCGCCACGCCGGTCCAGACCTCAGGCAGCTGCTGCGCCATCGCACCGCGCAGGAGCAGGGTGCCTCGCGCCTCCGCCTCGATGCGCCGCAGACCGGACGCCCGGGCGCGGAGCAGGGCAGGGTCACCCGACGGCATGCGCAGGGCTGTGCTGCCCGCCACGGCTATCCCGGAGGGCGACGACGGGCGGCTCACCCGGCGGCCTCGAGGCCGATCATGGCCGAGAAGGCCATCGCCATCCCGAACTGCGTCTCACGCTCGCTGTCGACCACCAGATCGAGGTCACCGGCCAGGGCCGTCGCTGCGTCGGCCACCGCGTGCAACGAGCCGACGTGCACGAGCCGGAAACGGTCGAGAGCCCGCAGGAGCTGGTCGTCGTCGGCATCGACGGCTCCCTTCGCCGATGACACCGTCACCGACAGCTGGGTTGCGCAGCCGCGGAACCTCTCACGGTCGGTCGCGAAGGAGCGGCGCACCTGCGACACACCGACGTCATCGATGCGGTAACGAGCCATGGACCGACCGTACGAGATCTCACCGAGACGGCTCCGGCGTCGTCCACAGGGCCGGAGGCTTCTGGGCCAGGGCGTTCCACGATGGTGAATGCCCCGACCCGTCAGCGGGACTCGTCAGACCCAGCGAGCCCAGACCGTCGTGTCGGTCGGCACACCGGTCTCGTGCAACGGGCCCGAGGCGACGATGACCTCACTGCCTGGCGGCAGCGCGACGGGGGTCCCCCCAAGGTTCGCGACCACGAGCACTCGACCACGGGCCTCGGCATCGTTGACGAAGGCGACGACCTCGTCGCCGTAGCCCCCGACGAAGCTCAGCGAGCCCGTGCCGAGCGAGAGGTCGCGTCGGGCGGCCAACAGCGAGCGGTACAGCTCGAGGGTGGATCCGGCCACCCCCTCCTGACGGTCGACCGCGTAGCCGTCGTAGCTTTCCGGCTGCGGCAGCCAGCTGGCGTTGCCGGGGCCGAAGCCCAGGCTAGGGGCACCGGCGACCCACGGCAGCGGCACCCGGCATCCGTCTCGTCCGATCTCATCCCCGTCGGTTCGCCCGAAGGTGGGGTCCTGGCGGACGTGGTGCGGAAGGTCGGTCGAGTCGGGCAGTCCGAGCTCCTCCCCTTGGTAGAGGTAGGCGCTGCCGGGCAGCGCGAGCATGAGCGCGGTCGCCGCGCGAGCCCGGTGCAGACCCAGCGCCTCGTCGGGCTGGGGGTCATCGGCCGAGATGCCGTTGGGCACCCGGTGCCCAGGGGCGTAGCCGAGCCGCGTGGCGTGTCGCACCACATCGTGGTTCGACAGCACCCAGGTCGACGGGGCCCCTACGGAGTCGGCCGCCCGGAGTGAGCTCTCGATGACCGAGGTGAGGTCAGGCGCCCGCCACGGAGTCTGCAGGAAGTCGAAGTTGAAGGCCTGGTGCATCTCGTCGGGCCGCACGTAGAGCACCGCCCGCGACTGCGGCTCGACCCACGCCTCGGCGCACAGGATGCGGTCGGGTGCGCCGTAGCCGTCGAGCACCCGGCGCCAGGCGCGGTAGACCTCGTGCACGCCGTCCTGGTCCCAGTAGGGGGTGTCGACCCGGTGGTCCTCGGTGTCATCGGTGTTGTCGGCGCTCACCGTGTCGCCGAGCATGGTCGTGCGTTCCTGCGCGTCGGGCAGTCCCGCGGCCTTGATGAGCCCGTGCGCGACGTCGACCCGAAAGCCGTCGACCCCACGGTCGAGCCAGAATCGCAGTACCGACTCGAACTCGGCTCGCACCGCGGGGTGCTCCCAGTTGAAGTCCGGCTGCTTGGGGTCGAACAGGTGCAGATACCACTGTCCTTGCCGGTGTTGCCCGTCGGCCTCGGTGACACGGCTCCAGGCGGGGCCGCCGAACACCGACTGCCAGTTGTTCGGCGGCAGCTCGCCCGTCTCGCCCGCGCCGTCGCGGAACATGTAGAGGTCGCGTGCTGGGCTGCCGGGAGCCGCAGCGAGGGCGGTGCGGAACCACGCGTGCTCATCGGAGCTGTGGTTCGGTACGAGGTCGACGATGACCCGCAGGCCGAGCTCGCGGGCTCGCGCGATGAGGGCGTCGGCGTCGCCCAGGGTGCCGAAGAGCGGGTCGACGTCGCGGTAGTCGGCGACGTCGTAGCCGGCATCCGCCTGGGGGGAGGTGTAGAAGGGCGAGAGCCAGATCGCGTCGACCCCCAGCCGGCTCAGGTGGCCCAGGCGCGCCGTGACGCCGGGCAGGTCCCCGATGCCATCGCCGTTGCTGTCGGCCCACGAGCGCGGGTAGATCTGATAGATCACGGCCTGACGCCACCACGCCGCCTCATGCCCCTGCCCGAGGTGGGTCGGCACGGCCGACACGCGCACGGTGGCGTCGACCACCGGCTCGGTGAGCGGGTCGTTCGACGGTGGAGTCAGGGCCATGGCAGATTGCGTCACGAGACACCATCGTTCCGCATCGACCGCAATAATCCAAAGCGAAACTGCAAGAACTTGCAACGCGGCTCCCTGCAGGCTGGGCGCTGTCGGCGGTGGTTGGTAGAACGGGACGATGAAGACCGGGTTCGTTGTTCCGTACGCCACCGAGCGGGAGTTTGCCGAACTGGCCCGGCTGGGCGAACAGCGCGGCTGGGATGCCGTCTTCGGCTGGGAGGCGGTCTACGGCGTGGATGCCTGGGTGCAGCTCGGTGCGGCAGCCATGGTCACCGAGACGATCCGCCTCGCCACCCTGCTCACCCCGGCCTCCCGCCATCGCCCGTGGGACCTTGCGTCGGCGGTCGGCTCCGTCGACCGCATCAGTGGCGGCCGGGTGACCATATCGGTCGGTCTCGGCGCTGTGCACCCGGGATGGACCGCGTTCGAGGCCGACGAGGGGCGGGCGGTGCGCGCGAAGAAGCTCGATGAGTCTCTGGCCGTCTTCGCCGGCCTCTTGGGCGGGGCCGGTGGCTTCACGTATGACGGTGAGCACTACAGCGCCGGCCCCAACGACTTCCTGCTCCCACCCGACCCGCCGCAGCGACCGCACCCGCCGGTCTGGGTCGTCGCTGCGCCGACCCCGGGCGGAGGTCGGCAGCGCTCGCTCGAACGCGCAGCCCGCTGGCAGGGCGTCATCCCGGCCATCCATCCTTCCGCGGAGGGGGCGCCAGGCGAGCCCAAGACGGTGGGGGCCTTTGCGGCGGTCGTCGAACGGGTACGGGTTCTGCGCGCCGACCTCGGCCTTGCCTGGGCGGGCTATGACGTCGTCATCGAGGCCGACTCCTACGGAGGGTTCACCTCCCTCGAGCCGGTGGGGCAGGACGCGTGGTCGCAGGCGGGCGCCACCTGGTGGGTAGAGAGCTGGTGGGACGTGCCCCAGGGCCCCGACGGCCTCGCCGAGGTACGCCGCCGGGTGGAGGCCGGCCCGCCCACGTCGTGATGGCGTGGGCGGGCCCGTCGAGAGGGGGGCCGTTGTCAGCGCGGTCCTCGTTCGCCACCCATTCCGATGACGCCGGCCGCGGCCGCCTTCTTGACGGCGTCCGCCTCTGCTTGGGTGAGCTTGCTGTCCTTCACGGCCTGAGCGAGGCGGTCGTCGAAGGCCTTGGTGCGATCGGCTTTGGCTGCTGCTCGCAGCTCGGTGAACGCCGTCCTCACCTTGGCAGCGTCGATGCCCAGCTTGCTCGCCAGCTTGGGAGCGAGCTCGTTGTCGCGCACGCTCGGGTCGGGCTTGCTGGCCCCGTCCGGCTTGGCGCCGTCAGCCGGCCTCATCTGCTTGCGCACCGCGGTCAGCGCCGTCTCGAGTCTGGACTGGTCGACACCGAGCCTGGTCGCGAGCGACGACAGGTCGACCCCGCGACCCGCGCCGCCACCGTGTCGACCGCCCGGGCCGTGGTCGGCGCGAGGTGCAGACCCGGCGGCATCCCCGGAGCCCTGCGTCGAGCTGGACGTCGGGTTCGGGGTGGGGGTGGTCGTGTCGGCCTGGGCGGCGCCCGAGACACCGAACCCGATCGCGGCGGCGACGGCGGCCGCGGCCGCCACGCTCATGGCCTTCTTCTTCGGAGATATCGACATGGTGGTTTCCCAACAGCTACGGCCCGGCCCCTGCTGGGCTCGAGTCCTGACACTCTCGACCATGCCCACCGCGCCTGTCCGCAACTGCAGGGGCACCCCCTGGGTTGCTGTGAACCTGGGACGGCGCGAGCTCAGACGGAGCCGTCGGGCCCGGGCGTGTTCACGAGCGAGTAGGCCGCTCGAGTGAGGTAGTCGCGAAGCCGGTCGTCGTCGTCGGGCGGGAGGGCCAGGGTGTCGACGGCGTTCAACATGTGCAGCAGCCAGCGGTCGCGCATGTCGGGCGTGACGGCATACGGCACGTGCCGCATGCGCAGACGGGGGTGGCCGCGCTGTTCGGAGTAGGTTGTCGGGCCACCCCAGTACTGCTCGAGGAACATCCGGAGACGCTCCTCGGCAGGGCCGAGGTCGGCCTCGGGGTAGAGAGCCCGGAGCACCTCGTCGTCGGCCACCCCGCGGTAGAACTCGTGGACGAGCTTGCTGAAGGCTGCGTGGCCACCGAAGTCGTCGTAGAAGGTCACCGGGCCAGTCTCCCAGAGCGGTCCGGCCTCACTTCGCCGGGCCGGGCGGGTAGGGCGGGATCACCGGAGGCATGCGTACCCCGGCCGCGTCGAGGGCGAGCTTGATGCGCTCGCGCATCTCGCGTTGCACGCCGAAGTGCTGCTGCGCCACGGTCTTCGCCACGACCCGGATGGTCGTCGCGCCGTTGGCGACCGACTCGACCCCGACCACCTCTGGCACCTCGAGCAGCCGCTCGGACCACGGCTCATCGGCGTCCATCGCGGTGACCACGTCCCGGATGATGTCCATGGCGGAGTCGACGTTCTCGTCGTAGGCGATGGCCACGTCGAGCAGGGCGGTCGACCAGCCCTGTGACTTGTTGCCGATGCGAACGATCTCACCGTTGCGCACGTACCAGGTGATGCCCTGGGCGTCGCGCAGCTGCGTCACGCGCAACGAGACGTTCTCGACGGTGCCGACCACCTCACCGGTGTCGATGACATCGCCCACGCCGTACTGGTCCTCCACGATCATGAAGACCCCGGACAGGAAGTCCTTGACGAGGCTCTGGGCCCCGAAGGCCAGGGCCACGCCACCGACTCCTGCGGAGGCGAGCATCGGCCCGAGGGGGATGCCGACGATCGACAGGATCGTCAGGCCCGCCACGCCGAAGACGACGAACGTGGTGATGCTGCGCAGCAGGGCACCCATCGTCTGGGTGCGCTGGGTGTGCCGTTCGCTCGCCATCCCCGCCGCCGCCAGGGCGCGTCCGGCACCGGGTAGCCCCGCCAGCCGCGTGGCGTGCCGGCTCGTGGTGGCCAGCACGACCCGTCTGATCGCCCGGTGCAGCGCCCACCGGGCGATCACCGAGACGACGAGAACGATGAGAATCGAGACCGGGGCGCCGACCAGCCAGGTGACGAAACCGTCCATGCTCAGCGCCGGCAGCACCTCCGGCATCCTCCCCTCAGCCCTGGGCGTCGCGGGCCTGGGCCTGCAAGGCGCGTGAGATCGTGTCGCGGTTCTCGGCCACGGTTCGTACGAGGCCTGGAGCGGCGTCAGGGTGGGCGGCCAGCCAGGAGTCGGAGGCTTCCTTCAGCGAAGCACTGGCCAACGAGAAGGGGTAGAAGCCCCCGACGACGCGCTCACCGATCGCGGCGCTCCGCGTCGCCCAGGCTTCCTCCGCCGCGGCGTGGTACTTCTCGACGTACGGCTCGAGCAGCGCCAGGTCGGCACTACGTCGGAACCCGGCGCTGACGGCCTCGACCATCTGGTTCGAGAGCACGTTAGCCTCCACAGCCTCCGCCCAGGCCTGGGCCTTGGCCTCGGCTGTCGGGCGAGCGGCCAGAGCCTCGTGGGCGCGCTCCTTGCCGGTCGAGGTGCGGTCACGACCCAGCTCGGCCTCGATCTGCGCCGCGTCGGCCGAGCCGATGGCCGCCAGCGCCTTGATCAGGGTCCACCGCAGCTCGGTGTCGATCTCGAGTCCGGGCAGCGCCTCGTCACCCGAGAGCAGGGCCCGAAGGCGCGGCTCGGCGCTGCGGTCGGAGGCGCCGTCGGCCCATGCCTCGACCAGCTGGAACTGCGCGTCGCTGCCGGGTTCGGCGGCCAGCGCCAGCTCACGGAGCGAGGTGGTCAGCAGCGCTGCGGTCTCTTCGCGGTGAGCCGGTGCCGTGTAGAGGCGGGCCGCCGTCGACAGCTGCCCGATGAGCACCCGTAGCAGCGTCGAGTCGTTCTCTCCGGGCAGGGTCTCGAGCACGAAGCGCACGAAGTCACGAGCCGCCATCTCGGCGTCACGGGTCATGTCCCAGGTGGCCCCGAGCACGAGGGAGCGGGGGAGGGAGTCGGTGAAGCCCCGTGGCAGGCGCAGCGCGGTCGCGAGCGACCGCTCGTCGAGGCGGATCTTGGCGTACGCGAGGTCGTCGTCGTTGATGAGCAGCAGGTCGGGCTGGGCCACCCCGACGAGCGCCGCGATCTCGGTGCGCTCGCCGGCGATGTCGACCTCGTCGTAGGCCACCCGCTCGAGCACCTCGCCGTGCTCGCTGGGCCGAGCGGCATACCGGCCGATGCCCAAGCGGTGCGGGCGCAGCGTCGGGTACTCGGCGCTCGCCGTCTGGCTGATCGCGAACGAGGTGTAGCGGCCGTCGGCGTCGACCTCGAAGACCGGCCGCAGCGTGTTGACGCCGGCGGTCTCGAGCCAGAGCCGGCTCCACTCGCCCAGCTCGCGGCCGGATGCCGTCTCGAGCTCGCCGAGCAGGTCGGCGAGCGTCGTGTTCTCCCAGGCGTGCTTGCGGAAGTACTCGCGAAGGGCGGCCACGAAGGGCTCCCGACCGACGTAGGCGACGAGCTGCTTGAGCACCGACGCGCCCTTGGCGTAGGTGATGCCGTCGAAGTTCACCTCGACGTCCTCGAGGTGTCGCATGTCGGCCGCGATCGGGTGGGTGGAGCTGAGCTGGTCCTGCGCGTAGGCCCAGGCCTTCTCGGACGTGCCGAACGTGGTCCAGGCGCTCGACCACTGCGTCGCCTCGGCCTGGCAGGTCGTCGAGGCCCACTCGGCGAACGACTCGTTGAGCCAGAGGTCGTCCCACCACTTCATCGTCACGAGGTTGCCGAACCACATGTGCGCGAGCTCGTGCAGGATAGTCAGGGCACGTCGTTCGATCTTGGCGTCAGAGACCTTCGAACGGAAGACGTAGACCTCCACGAGGGTCACCGCCCCGGCGTTCTCCATCGCCCCCATGTTGTACTCGGGCGTGAAGATCTGGTCGTACTTCTCGAACGGGTAGGGCTGGTCGAACTCCCGCTCGAAGAACGCGAAGCCCTTCTTGGTGGCGTCGAAGATGTTGTCGGCATCGAGGTACTGGGTGAGCGACCGGCGGCAGAACACACCGAGCGGCACAGTGCCGGCCCGAGTCGCCACCTCATCGCGCACCTCGTCGTAGGGCCCCGCGATGAGCGCGGTGATGTAGGAGGAGATGCGCTTCGTCGGCGAGAACGCCCACGTCGCGCGCTCGACCCCCTCGGCGACCCCGGCCGGCGCCGGCTCGGGCGTGGGGGAGTTCGAGATCACCTTCCAGTGCGCGGGAGCCGTCACCGTGAACCGGAAGCTGGCCTTGAGGTCGGGCTGCTCGAAGACGCTGTAGACGCGCCGGGAGTCAGGCACCTCGAACTGGGTGTAGAGGTAGACCTCGTTGTCGACCGGGTCGACGAAGCGGTGCAACCCCTCACCGGTGTTCGTGTAGGCGCCGGTGGCCTGCACCCTCAGCTCGTTCTCGGCGGCCAGCCCGACCAGGGCGATGCGCGAGTCGGCGAAGGCGACGGCCGGGTCGATCGCCCTGCCGTTGAGGGTGACCGCCTCGACCGATGTGGCGATGAGGTCGATGAAGCTGTCGGCGCCGGGCTCGGAGCAGGCGAACCGCACCGTGGTGACGGTCTCGAACGTCGTCGGACCCGTTGTGAGGTCGAGGCGCACGTCGTAGTCGTCGACGCGCAGGATGTGGGCGCGGGCGGCGGCCTCGTCACGGGTCAGGTTCTTGCCGGGCACGGCGGGTCCTCTCGATGGCGGTCGTGGTGGTCGGCAGCGGCTCGACCGAGTTGGGTCGGCGCCATCGCGCTCAACATCCTCGCACGGACCCCGTGCCGGACCGCATTGCTGACCCGCTCCTGGGGCACCGTCGTCAGCACCCACGCGATCGCAGTGTCATGATGACGACATGGCTGATGAGCAGATGTCCGTAGAGCTGTGGTTCGACCCGTTGTGCCCGTGGGCGTGGATGACCTCGCGCTGGCTCATGGAGGTCGAACGTCAGCGCGACATCGCCGTGACGTGGTCGGTGATGAGCCTGGCGGTGCTCAACGAGGGTCGCGAGCTCGACGCCGACTACCGCGACCTGATGGATCGCGCCTGGGGCCCTGTGCGGGTCATCATCGCGGCCCGGGAACAGCACGGCGACGAGGTCGTCAAGAAGCTCTACGACGCGTTCGGCACCCGGATCCACCTCGGCGAGAACCATGACGTGGACGTTGTCATCAAGGAGGGGCTCGATGAGCTCGGCCTTCCGGCCGAGCTGGCCGGGGCCGCCCACGTCGAAACCTACGACGCGTTGCTGCGCGCCAGCCACGAGCGCGGCATCAGCCTCGTGGGTGACGAGGTGGGAACACCGGTGATCTCGGTCGACGGGGTGGCCTTCTTCGGGCCGGTCGTGACCCCCGCGCCGAAGGGCCAGGCCGCCCTCGACCTCTTCGACGGCTGCGTGCTCGTCGCGGGCACGCCCGGATTCTACGAGCTGAAGCGCACCCGCACCCAGGGACCCGACTTCTCCTGACCCCCCGACAGCCCCTCGACAAACCATCGACAAACCATCGACAAACCATCGACGAACCCCTGAATCGACAGAGAGGACCGGTATGCGCATCCATATCGGCGGTGACCACGCGGCCTTCGACCTGCACCATGCGCTCGTCGAGCACCTGCAGCAGGGCGGTCACGACGTCGTTGACCACGGGCCGTTCGAGTACGACGACCAGGACGACTACCCGGTCTTCGTGCTGCGTGCGGCCGAGGCCGTGGCCGCCGACCCGGGCTCGCTCGGCGTCGTGCTCGGCGGGTCGGGCAACGGCGAGCAGATGGCGGCGAACAAGGTGACCGGCATCCGGGCTGCGCTGGCTTACGATGCCGAGCTGGCGCGCCTCGCCCGCCAGCACAACGACGCCCAGATCGTCTCTCTCGGCGCGCGGTTCACCGCGATCCCCCTCGCCCTGGAGATCGTCGACGTCTTCGTCGCCACCGATTTCTCCGATGAGCCCCGCCATGCCCGCCGCCTCGGTATGGTGACCGCCTACGAGGCATCCCGACAGCTCCCGTCCCCCCCGGCGAGCACCGCCCCCTGAGCACCGTGGATCCCGGCCGTACGTCCCGGCGCGAGCGATCCCGGGAAGGACGTATGTGGCCGCCCAGGCGACCGTAAGAGCCAGAGCCCACGCCGCGACGCAGCCGCTTCGCCGACTCCGCCTGCGCACCCCGGTGGTCGAGCGGTCGCCGTGGTTGCTGGTTGTCTGCTTCCTGGCCGTGGGCGTGCTCACCGGTTGGGCCATCTTCGTGTGGCCGTCTGACATCCCGTGGTCGGTGTTCGGGTTCATCGTCGTGGCCGCGGGCCTCTTCCTCGAGCCACGCCTGCTGATGGTCGTCTACCTCGGTGTCGCCACCGTGATCGCCGCGGTGGGCGTGCGGCTCGGCCCGGTGCGCCCGATCGTCATCGGCGGTGAGGTGGCGATCGCCGCCACCATGGGGCTGATGCTGTGGCTGGCGCACGCTCGAGCCCAGCTCGGGGTGGTCGGGGTCAGCGGGGAGTCGATGCTGGTCGACATGCGCGACCGCCTGCGCGCGCAGGGTGAGCTGCCCGAGCTGCCCCCGTCGTGGGCCGCTGAGGTCGCGCTCGAGTCGGCCTACGGCGACGGGTTCGCCGGCGACTTCATCGTGGCCAGCCGCTCGACCGACGGCTCGATGCTCGAGATCGCGCTCGTCGACGTCTCGGGCAAGGGCAGGCAGGCGGGCACCCGCTCGCTGCTGCTCTCGGGAGCCCTGGGCGGCCTCCTCGGCGAGATGAGCGAGAAAGGCTTCCTGCGCTCGGCCAACAATCACCTCCTGCGGCTGCGCTGGCCGGAGGGCTTCGCCACCGCGGTGCACGTCGCGATCCACCTGGACACCGGGGACTTCACCATCGGCTACGCCGGGCATCCGGCGGCTGCCCAGTTCTCGGCCGGCTCCGGACGATGGCGCATGCTCGCCGGGGGCCGGGGGCCCTTGCTCGGGGTCATCGAGCACGCCGACTACCCCCGTGAGTCGGGAACCCTGCGCCGTGGCGATGCCCTCGTGCTCTACAGCGACGGTGTCATCGAGTCCCGCGACAAGTCCCTCATCGACGGCATCGACCGGATGCTGGGTAGCGCGGAGTCGTTCGTGACCAAGGGCTTCGACGGGCTCGCCCGCCGGTTGTGCGACCAGGCCATGGCCGGGCACGGCGACGACCGGGCCGTCATCACCATCTGGCGCCGCTGAGCCCACCTGCCGTTCGGGGGTGGCGACCTGGCCGGTCGCCACCCCGCAGAGCAACCACTGCCCGGTGGGTCAGGCGATGTCGTCGTCCTTGCCGTCGAGGCCGTCGAGGCCGTCTTTGGCCTTCTGCTGGCCCAGGTCGACCTTGTCGGCGTACTTGCCGCCGGTCTTCTCGTCGGCGAGGTCACCGGCCTTGTCGATGCCTTCCCCGGCCTTGTCGCCGTGCTGGTCGACGAGCTCGGTGACCTTGTCCTTGATGTTGTCGAAGACGCCCATCGGGGCTTCCTTTCGTCGTCGGGGGCCTCGGACGAACCCCGTGGCGGCAACGGTAGCCGCCGGCTGAGGCTGACGGCCTGCACGCCCGCTGACCGTCAGCATCCGCGGCTGGCTAGCATTCGGGCCGTGAGCCAACACTGGGGCGTGCCAGACCTGCCGGAGGGCGTCGTTCCCTCGCGGGTGCGTAGCTTCGTGCGCCGGGGGCGTTTCTCCGACCTCACCCGGAGCCGCCTTGAGCAGCTGGCACCCGGGCGAGCCCTGCCCGAGGGCGCCTTCGAGCCCCGAACGGCTTTCGGGCGCGAGGCCCCGCTCGTGCTCGAGATCGGGTGTGGCCACGGCGCCGCCGCGCTCGCCTACGCCGAGCAGCATCCTGGCCACGACCTCGTGGCCATGGACGTGCACACTCCCGGCCTGGCCCGGATGCTGGCCGAGGCCGCCGACCGCGGGCTGCCGAACCTTCGGATCGAGATCGGGGATGCCGTCGTCTTTCTCGAGGCCCGGGTGGCCCCGCGCACCTTCGACGCTGTGCACCTGTTCTTCCCCGACCCGTGGCGCAAGCAGAAGCACACCAAGCGCCGCTTCGTCAGCCCGGCCAATCTCGACCTCCTCGCCGAGGTGCTGAAACCCGGGGGGCACGTGCTGGTCGCCACCGACCAGGACTTCTACGCCCGACACGTGCTCGAGCAGGTCGCGGCTCACGCTCGGTTCCAGGCCTGCCGCTGCGCCCGGCCGCCGTGGCGGCCGACGGTGGGCTTCGAGGCCAAGGGTCGCGCCGCGGGGCGGCCCATCACCGAGCTACGCCTGGATCTGCGAGGCTGAGCGCCAGGAGGTCACATGCGGATGAACCTGACCGAGCTGGCCGGTGACATCGCCCATTCCCTGGTGCTACCCCAGGGCTTCACGCTGTGCATCGCCGGCACCCTGGCCATGCACGTCGATCGTTACGGTTCGCACGGGTGGTTCCCGGTGTGGCTGTTTCTCTGCGGCGCGAGCCTGACCTACGGCCTGCTGCTCTACCTGCTGCGGGTCTACCGCCGACCCGGTGTCTCGCCCCGGCCGCCGACTCGGCGAGGAGTCTTCAACCTCGTTCCGCTCGCGGCCGTGCCCATGGCCCACTTGACCACCGCCTGGATCGACAACGCGGCGGTGTCGTTCCTGCTGGCGGGGTGCCTGGTCGTCCTCGGCTACGTCGGCGGCCTGGTGCTGCTGCTGCACTGGTCTGGCGAGCCCGATGCCCACGGCATCGACCCACCGCTCACGTGAGACCAGCCGAGCCATCCCAGAACCAGTCGGGGCAACAGGATTCGAACCTGCGGCCTTCCGCTCCCAAAGCGGACGCGCTACCAAGCTGCGCCATGCCCCGTACACACCACACCGTAGCCGGTGCCCGTCGCCACCCGATTTCGAGATGCCGGTGAGCGGGCAGTAGTCTGTGCCACCGAACCCCGGGTCGATGACCCGGTTCCTGCGGGCGTAGCTCAATGGTAGAGCCTCAGTCTTCCAAACTGATCACGCGAGTTCGATTCTCGTCGCCCGCTCCACGAAAGTTTCGCCGCCGGAGTCGCCGAGTCGCCGATCCACGGGTGCGGCTGAAATGGCCAGGACGTGACCACCCGCGCGTCGTAACGTTGGACCATGAACCGGCCAGACCTGCAGGACGCCCTGCATGACCGCGACGCGGTACTGCGTGCCTTCGTCGCGCCCGATGGTTCCCTGAAGTCCATCCCGACGAAGATCCGCAAGCGGCTGGTCGTGCTCGACCTGTTGTGCCAGGAGTTCGAGCTCGGTGCGAGGTACCCCGAGACCGAGGTCAACAACCGGCTGCGGGCCTATCATCTCGATGTCGCCGCCCTGCGGCGCTACCTGGTGGAGGAGGGCTTCCTCGACCGGGCCGACGGGTGGTACTGGCGCGCCGGCGGCAGCACGGGCGGTGACGCCGCGAACGGCTGATCGGCCCAGCGGCATCCGGTATGCCGTCTACCCGGACCGAAAGCCCAGTGCCTCGCTCAGGTAGCTCTTCGCGCCGTCAGCCTCCAGGCCCCGCTCGGTCGCCGCGGCAGTGCGAGGTGAGGGCCAGGCGTGCAGCCAGAACAGCGCCAGGGCCCCGGGCAGGGCGATGGCGAGCGGCAGCCACGAGTGCGGGGTGAACGCGAACGAGACGGCGAAGGCGACGAGCACCGGCGCCTCGGCGAGGGCCGTGCGAAGCACCGTGGTCGAGGCGAAGAAGCGCACCGAGGTGCCCTCCGCGTTCTCGCGCGGCAGGCCGAGCGGCAGCGCCGGAACGCTGTAGCCCGCGTAGGTGATGAGCAAGGCCGCCCCCAGCAGCGCCACGAGCACGATGGCGATGGCGGCCACCGACGGGACGGGCGCGGCCGGATCGACGAAGATGCGCACGATGCTGATCATGAGGGCGCCCATTCCCACCGCCGTGCAGACCAGCTGGATGGGTCGCAGAGTCGCGGCAGCCGGGGTCATGATGACCGAGCATAGATGGCGCATTTAGCCATCTGGCCCAGGCCCGTTAACATGGCCTGTCGGTTGGTGTTTCCGCCGACCCATCCCGCCGATACCTTGGAGTACCCGCAGTGAAGAGTGCGCTCGAGACCCTCAGCCCGACCCGGGTCAAGATGACCATCGAGGTCCCGTTCGAAGAGCTGAAGCCGAGCCTCGATGCGGCCATCAAGAACATCGGTGAGCACATCCAGGTGCCCGGGTTCCGCAAGGGTAAGGTGCCGGCTCGCATCATCGAGCAGCGCGTCGGTCGGGCGGCCGTGCTCGAGGAGGCCGTGAACAGTGCGCTGCCCGAGTTCTACGGCCAGGCCCTGGCGGAGAACGAGGTTCGCCCCATGGGCCAGCCCGAGATCACCGACCTGCAGGTGCCCGCCACCGACGGCGAGGGCCTGACCTTCGTCGCCGAGGTCGACCGCCGGCCCGACATCGTGCTGCCCGACTTCGACGACATCGAGCTCATCGTCGAGGAGGTCATCGTCGAGCCGGCAGCCGTGCAGGAGCGTCTCGACGCCCTTCGCGCCCGGTTCGGCACCCTCGTCGGGGTCGACCGCGCCGCCGCCGAGGGCGACTTCGTCTCGCTCGACCTCTCGGCCACCATCGACGACGACGAGATCGACTCCGTCACCGGCGTCTCCTACGAGGTCGGCAGCAAGAACATGCTGGAGGGCCTCGACGAGGCGCTCATCGGTATGTCGGCCGATGAGACCAAGACCTTCACCGCCCCGCTCGCGGGTGGCGACCGTGAGGGCACCGCCGCCGAGTGCACCGTCACGGTGACCGCGGTCAAGGAGCGCGAGCTGCCCGAGCTCGACGACGACTTCGCCCAGCTGGCCTCCGAGTTCGACACGATCGAGGAGCTGACGGCCGATCTCCAGGGCAAGGTCGAGGTCGACGCCAAGTTCGCGCAGGGTGTGTCGGCCCGCGACCAGCTGCTCGAGGCCATCCTCGAGAAGGTCGACGTGCCGATCCCCGAGGGCGTCGTCACCGCCGAGGTCACCAGCCACCTCGAGGGTGAGAACCGGCTCGACGACGACGAGCACCGCGCCGAGGTCGACGAGAGCACCCGCAAGGGCCTGAAGACCCAGCTGTTGCTCGACGCGATCGCCGAGGCCGCAGAGGTGCAGGTCGCCCAGCAGGAGCTCATCGAGTTCCTCGTGATGAGCTCGCAGCAGTACGGCATGGACCCGAACCAGTTCGCCCAGCAGCTCGACCAGGACGGCCAGATCCCGGCCATGGTGGCCGAGGTCGCCCGCCGCAAGGCGCTCGCCAGCGTGCTCGAGAAGGTGTCGGTCAAGGACACCGCCGGTAACGTCATCGACCTCAACGAGGCCGTCCCCGGCACCGAGGACGACGAGGATGATGCGGTCTCCGCTACCGCCGTGGTGACCGAGAACGCCGACGAGCAGACTGACGAGGCTGTGGAAGGTGTCGTCGAGGAAGACACCGACGAGACGGTCACCAGCAACGCCTGAGCGCGACAGACCAGCACGGCTACCGTGAGGCCGACCCCGGGTTGGGGGTCGGCCTCACGTGTCCCGGTCGGCAGGGGGGACGCAACGGGTAGGTCCCCAGTGGCCGAGCTGACGGCCCCGATCGACCACCCACCACGGTCAGGACCCAGTGAGGACCCAGTGATGAACCGCAGCACCGACGACACCAGCGAAAGCACCCCGACCAGTGTCGAGCAGTCCGACGCCGAGCGTGGCAACCTCGATGGGAGCAATGCCAGCAACGGACCGCGAGAGCACTCCCTCGAGCAGGCGAAGGGCAACGGCTCCTTCGACGACGCCTCCGACGATGTCACCGACGACAGTGACGAAGCGCGGATGGCGTCTGACGCGGGGGAGTCGGGTCAGGACGGCGGGTCGATGAGCTGACCGGCGTCCGCGGTTTGTCTGCTCAGGGCGAACAGCGCGTCAATGGGAAATCTCCCTCGTACCTCGCGCGTTAGGGTCAGTGACGAGCCAGCCGGCACCTGCGGACCGCGGTGCGGCCGACTGGACACACTTCGACGATGGAGACTTGGGTGACTTCGCAGACCTCCGCCAACGGCAACGGCATGCCGAGTGGTCTGGACGACCACATCTACAACCGCCTGCTCAAGGAACGCATCATCTTCCTGGGCTCAGACGTGCGCGACGACAACGCGAACGCGATCGCGGCCCAGCTGCTGTTGCTGTCGGCCGAAGACCCCGAGGCCGACATCTGGCTCTACATCAACAGCCCCGGCGGGTCGATCTCGGCCGGCATGGCGATCTTCGACACGATGAACTGGATCCCCAACGACGTGGCGACCGTGGCCATGGGCATGGCCGCCTCGATGGGCCAATTCCTCCTCTCGGCTGGAACGAAGGGCAAGCGCTACGCCACCCCACACGCCCGCGTCATGATGCACCAACCCTCCGGCGGCATCGGCGGCACGGCCACCGACATCAAGATCCAGGCCGAGCAGATGCTCTACGTCAAGCAGCAGATGGCCATGCTCATCGCCGAGCACACCGGCCAGACCGAAGAGCAGATCACTCGCGACTCCGACCGCGACCGGTGGTTCAGCGCGGAGGAGGCCAAGGAGTACGGCTTCGTCGACCACGTGTTCACCAGCGCGGGCCAGGCCGTCGAAGGTTCCAGCGTGGGTCAGGCCGACGCCAAGCCTGACGGACCGGGCGTCAAGATCGACGGCCCCGGCGACGCTGGCAGTGCTGGTAATGCGGGCAACTCCGACGACAACGCCTGAGCACGACGGCATCCCAAGGATTTTGGAGACAGACATGATGATCAACCCCACCGCGCGCCTCGGCGCCGTCGCCCAGCCGTCAAGCCGCTACATCCTGCCGCAGTTCGAGGAGCGCACTGCTTACGGCATGAAGCGTTCCGACCCGTACAACAAGCTCTTCGAGGACCGCATCATCTTCCTCGGCGTGCAGGTCGACGATGCCTCCGCAGACGACATCATCGCCCAGCTGCTGGTGCTCGAGTCGCTCGACCCCGACCGCGACATCCTGATGTACATCAACAGCCCCGGGGGCTCGTTCACGGCGATGACGGCCATCTACGACACGATGCAGTTCGTCCGGCCCGACATCCAGACCTTCGTCATCGGGCAGGCCGCCTCGGCCGCCGCGGTGCTCCTCGGTGCTGGTGCGCCGGGTAAGCGTTTCGCCCTGCCGAACGCGCGCATCCTGATCCACCAGCCGGCCCTCTCGGGCGGCGAGTACGGTCAGGCGTCCGACATCGAGATCCAGGCCAACGAGGTGCTGCGCATGCGGACCTGGCTCGAGGACACCCTGGCCCACCACACCGGACGCTCCTCGGAGCAGGTGCAGAGCGACATCGAGCGAGACAAGATCCTCTCGTCCGCGGAGGCGATGGAGTACGGCCTCATCGACGAGGTGCTCTCCTCGCGCAAGGCCTCGCTCGAGAGCTGAGTCGCCGCGGCTCACCGCAGCCGGATGCCGCTGGGCCCATCGGGTGACCGATCGGGCCCAGCGGCATCCGGCTTTCGGGCTAAAGGTTCCCCGCCGGCGCAGCCGATGCGGAGAAGTCAG